>NZ_JBEORG010000010.1:0-186909 GCF_040302145.1 Spirillospora sp. NPDC127506
CGGTCCCATTCCGAACCCGGAAGTTAAGCCCTTCAGCGCCGATGGTACTGCATGGGAGACTGTGTGGGAGAGTAGGACGCCGCCGGACTCATATTACGGGGAAGGGCCTCGCCGATCGGCGGGGCCCTTTCTCATTTCTCATGCGCGAACATGCGGCCCGCATTTGCCGAGCCGGCGGTGAAGGCTCGCGGTCGGGAGCCCAATTTCCGTATGCGTTCGGTGAGGGGGCGCGTTTCTCGTAGCAGGCTTCGGAACGCTCGTCCAGTCCCCAGGCGGCGACGACCCGCATCCTGGCGGCGTGCCACATCCCCACGGCAGAGTCAGCGTTACAAGCCCATGCATCTCGTCCGTCCTTCTGCGGCCCCCGGCTCCGCGCGCGCCGGCGTCGCTTGCGCGGTCGTGATCACGTGGAGAACGCAAGAACGGTGCGACTCCGGCTGCACATACCACTCTCTGGGGCCGACCGCATATGTCGCTGCCGGTGACATTTGGGTGGCGGCATGTGCGAGTGAGGCGATGCACGGGGGCAACGGCGGTCGCAGTTTGGAGCGTCCGGAATCCGACCTCGGCAATGAGGGGCATGATGGGGGTAAGGGGAGGGGGCGGACCCCACAGGGAGGACCTGGATGAACCGTCAGGTTTGCGTCAGTGCCGTGTGGCGCAAGAGTTCCCGAAGCAATGGATCCAGCAACTGCGTCGAGGTCGCCGGTCTGCGGTCCGGCATCGGAATCAGGGACAGCAAGGCATCGGCAGAGCTCGTGCTCATCCTCGGATTGGATCATTGGAGGACGTTCATCACTGCCGTGAAGGCGGGAGAGCACGATTTGAGCTGACCGGGAGCCCTGTCACCGCACTCGCCCGCCGGCGCCGGCGGGCGAGTCGGCGGGTGCGGGGTCCGTTCAGCAGCCCTTGAAGCGCTTGTCAGTGGACCAGCCGGTGTCGGCCCAGTCCTGTGCGCCCGGAAGGTGAAGCCGGGGAACAGCTTCGCCAGTTCGGTGTGCAGCCAATGGGTGAAGCGGGCAGCGGCGTCCTGCGGGCAGATGTGGACGCCGGCGGAGCTGCGGTCGACCATGCCGTCCCTGACGCGCTCGTAGGTGCCGCCCCACACACCGCGATCGCGTCGAGGAACGAGGAATTCGGCCTCGCCGAAGGCGAGCCTTGCGCGACCGTGCGGGCGACGGCGGGGGCGCGTTGGAGGTCAGCCATGTACGGCTTGTGGAAGTCGTCTGGATTGACCGGCGGGGCCGTGACGGAAAGCAGTGTCGCGCCCTCGGTCTCAGTATCCGGCCGACTCGGCGAGCAGGTGCCAGTTGGCCAGGTTCAGTTGCTTCTACGGACCGTCCGCGACCGTCGTCCGCACCATCTCCGGCGGCCGCACCGCTCAGACGGCGACCGTGACGCCGGCGAGCATGGCCGCCGGCGCGGGCGGCAGCCGCCGGATCCGGCGGCCCCAGAAGGCCGCGACCGACACGGCGCCGGTCGCCTCGACCTCCCGCAGCAGCAGATCGGTGATGAGGTGCCGGACGGCGCGAAGAGCAGGCCGATCCCGAGGAAGCCGCCGGGTGTGGAGCAGCAGGACGCCGGGGATCGCGACGCCCCGCAACCCGTCCTGCGCGAGCAGATGCGGCCCGCCCCCGGTGGCCTCGGTCGGTTGGACAGGCGTCATGCGGCCGGAGCGTGGTGCTCCCTGTCCGGCCGCCGTCCCTGCCGAGTCGCAGTCTTGCTGCAGCGGCGCTGGCGAAAGCCGGTGTTCCCTACGAGGTTCCCGAACCGGGGGTGTGCGTGCGGCTTCGCTGCTGCGCAGGGTCTTCTCTCGCGCGCGTTTCAGGTTCGCTGTTCCAGCGTGGCCAGGTGGGCCTGGACGGCGCCCAGGTCGTCCTCGCTGAAGACCGTGATGCCGGAGCGCTGGAGGAGAGCGGTCGTCACGCCGGTGCCCGGTGACGAGGTCCCGGTGAAGGTGCCGTCGTAGACGCGGTGGCTGCCGCAGGACGGGCTGCCCTCCTTGAGCAGGGCCGTGCGCGCACCGGACCGCCGGGCCGCGTCCAGCGCGAGCCGGGCACCCTGGAGGAACTCGCCGGTGACGTCCCGGCCGGTACCGGTCAGGACGCGGGCCGTGCCGTCCAGGACGTCGCCGCCGTCGCCGCCGACGATCTCGGCGGGCTGGCGCGGAACGGTCAATCCACCCGATATTTCGGGGCAGAATGGGACGAGGCGCCCTTCCCTGCGCCAGCGTTCGAAGAGGTCGCCTCCCACTGGCTTGGCTGCGCCGTCGTAGCGGACGGGCCGCCCTGCCAGGCAGGAGCTGACCAGGATGCGTTCCACGGCGTCCAGCCTATGCCGGTCTCCCCGCCAGGGCGCCCATGTGAGCTGCGTCACTGTTTGGATCGGTCCGTCCGCCCGGGGTAAACCTGTAGACCAACTAGATATCCACACGTAGGTGGCAATTTTGGAGAACTCGGCGGACGCCGGCACCGGAGCGTCCCGCATGCTCGAGAACATCCGGGCGATCACCGACGAGGCTTTCGCCCACATGCGCATGGACGAGTTCCTTGACACGCTGCTCGAGCGCGTCCGCGAGATCCTCGGCGTGGACACCGCCGTCGTGCTGCTCCTCGACCGGCAGCGGCGCATCCTCGTGGCGGCGGCCGCGAAGGGCATCGAGGAGGAGGTCAGACAGGCGGCCCACGTCCCCCTGGGGTACGGGTTCGCCGGCCGCGTCGCGACGGAGCTGCGGCCCGTCTACGTCCCGGACGTGTCCGTCGCCGGCCTCTACAATCCCCTGCTGATGGAGCGGGGGCTCCGGTCCCTGCTCGGCGTGCCGCTCATCAGCGGCGGCAGGATGCTCGGCGTCCTGCACGTCGGGACGCTCGCCCCTCGCCGGTTCACCACGGACGACACCGAGTTCCTCCAGCTCGCCGCCTCGCGCGCCGCCCTGGCCGTGCAGTCGCTGCAGATCCGGGACGAACGCTCCGGGGCGATGGAACTGCAGCACAGCCTCGTGCCGGCCGCGCCTCCCGACTTCCCGGGCGCCGAGATGTCCGCCCGATACCGCCCCGGCAAGGCCGACGTCGGCGGCGACTGGTATGACATGTTCCCGCTGCCTTCCGGCGAGATCGGCATCGTCATGGGGGACGTCGCCGGGCACGGCATCGGCGCCGCCGTGGTCATGGGCCGGATGCGCAGCACGCTGCGGGCCTACGCGCTCGACAGCGACGATCCCGCCGAGGTCCTGCGCAAGCTCGACCGGAAGATGCAGCACTTCGAACCGGACGCAACCGCGACCGTGGTGTACGGGGTGTGCGATCCGGGGTTCGAGCGCGTCCGGCTGTCGTCGGCGGGCCACCTCCCGCCGGTGATCGCCGTGCCCGGCGAGCCCGCGCGTACCGTCGACGCCAAGCCGGACGTCCTCATCGGCATCGGCGCCGGCGTGCCCCGCCGGACGATGACCGTCGAGCTCCCGCCCGGCGGCCTGCTGTGCTTCTACACCGACGGCCTGGTGGAGCGGCGGGGAGCCTCGCTGAACACCGGCATCGACCGGCTGTGCGCCGCGGTGTCCGCGGGCCCGCCCGAGCAGGTCGGCGCCGCGGTGATGGCGGCGCTGATCGGCCGCGAGCAGGCCGAGGACGACGTCGCGCTGCTCATCCTCCGGCGCGCCCCCGCCTGACCGCCGCCCGTCCGGCCGCCGCCCGCCCGAGCGGGGTCACTTGCCGGAGCGGATCCGGTCCACCGCGATCTGGGCGACGCGGACGGCCGCGCCCGGGTTGAGGCGGACGCCGCGCCACGCGAGCCGGCCGTGCGCGGGCGCGACGATGAGCGCCTGGTTCTTCGCGACGCCGCGCATGATGTCGCGCGCCAGCTTCTCGGCCGTGTAGAGGCGCGGGGACGCCTTGGCGATGTCGCCGGTCGCGTCGCCGCTCAGCGCCGTCTCGGGCAGGTCCGGATTGACGTTGTGCAGCAGCGGCGTGTCGACGAAGGACGGGCAGACGACGCTGACCTTGACGCCGCGCCCGGCGGCCTCCGCGCGCAGGCCGAGTGACAGGCCGACGACGGCGTGCTTGGTGGCGGTGTAGGGGATGCCGATCGGCATCGGGACGAGCCCGGCCAGCGACGCGGTGTTCACGATGTGGCCGCCGCGCTGCTCCAGCATGATCGGGTAGGCGGCGTGGACGCCGTGCACCACGCCCTTGAGGTTGATGTCGATGGCGCGGTTCCAGTGGTCGAGGGTGAGCTCCTCGGCCAGCCCGCCGATCGCGATGCCGGCGTTGTTGAACACCAGGTCGAGCCGCCCGTGGTCGGCCTTCACGCCCTGGTAGAGGTCGGCGACGGCACCGGCGTCGGTGACGTCGAGGGCGGCGGAGGACGCCTTGCCCTTGCCGAGGGTGTTCAGCCTGTCCGCGACCTTCGCGGCGCCCTCGGCGTTGATGTCGGCGACGACGACGGTGTCGCCGCGCGCCACCAGGGACGTGGCGATCGCACGGCCGATGCCGGATGCGCCTCCGGTCACGATCGCGATGCTCATTGCGCGCTCCGCTCGGTTGAAACCGCGGGCCCGGGTCGGTGGGGAGTCGGACCCCGGCCCGCGGTGGCTAATTAGATTGAATGTTCAATTGTGCGCGATTCTAGGGCGGGCGTCCTGCCCGCCGATAGTCACGCGCCGACGAAACCGCGCCGGGAGTTCCGCGGCTCGGTGTCAAGCGGCCCGGCGCCAAGCGGCTCGGCGTCCGGCGATCCGGTGTCCCGCGGCTCGATCTGGAAGTCGCCGGGGTTCAGCCTGCGGGTGCGCAGCCAGAAGTTCAGCGTGGACGCGGGCCACGCCGCCCGGTTCACGCCGGCCCGGTCGAGGTACCAGCTGTCGCAGCCGCCGGCGACCCAGACGGCGCCCTCGGACCTGCGCTGCACCCACCGGTTGAACCGGTCCTGGACGGACGGCTTCACCGAGATCCGCGCGCCGCCCGCCGCGTCCAGCATCGCCAGGCACTGCAGGACGTACCGGACCTGCGCCTCGATGATGAAGATCATCGAGTTGTGGCCGAGCCCGGAGTTCGGGCCGAGCAGCAGGAACATGTTGGGGAAGCCCGCCACCGTGACGCCGAGGTGGGCCTCGATGCCGTCCTTCCAGGCGTCCTGGATCTTCAGGCCGTGCCGGCCGACGATGTGCGCGCCGTCGAAGGCGTCCGTGACGTGGAAGCCGGTGCCGAAGATGATCGCATCGGCCTCGTGCTCGCGCCCGTCCCGCGTGACGACCGAGTGCTCGCGGACCTCGGCGATGCCCTCCGTCGTCAGCTCGACGTTGGGCCGCATCAGCGCCGGGTAGTAGTCGCTCGACACCAGCGTCCGCTTGCAGCCCATCGTGTAGTCGGGCGTCAGCTTGCGGCGCAGGTCCTCGTCCGGCACCTGCCGGGCGAGATGCCACCGCGCGAGCGAACTGGCCGCCTTGAGCAGCCGCGGGTTCTTGAACCCGAGGACGAAGCTCTCCTGCACGAGGTAGATGCCGTTGCGGTAGCCGCGCTGCACGAGCGGGACCCGGCGGAACAGCGCCCGCTCCAGCCCGGTGATCCGCCGGTCGGGTTTCGGCAGGATCCACGGCGGCGTCCGCTGGAACACCGTCAGATGCCTGACGCGCTTCGCGATCTGCGGGACGAACTGGATCGCGGACGCGCCCGTCCCGATCACCGCCACCCGCTTGCCGGTCAGGTCGTAGGAGTGGTCCCACTCGGCGGAGTGGAACGTCTTCCCCCGGAACGAGGCGAGCCCCGGCAGGTCGGGGATGCTCGGGTGGTGCAGCGGCCCCATCCCGGCGACCAGCGCCCGCCCCCGCACGACCTCGTCGCCGTTGACGGTCACCCGCCAGGTGTCGGTCGCGTCGTCGTACTCCGCCCCGGTCGCCTCGGCGTTGAACCGGATGTGCTGCGCCAGCTCGTACTTGCCGACGACGTCCTTGATGTACTGCAGGATCTCGCCCTGCTCCGGGAACATCCGCGACCAGTCGGCCTTGGGCTCGAACGAGTAGGAGTACAGCAGCGACATGATGTCGCAGGCGCAGCCCGGGTAGGTGTTCTCCCGCCACGTCCCGCCGACCTCGTCCGCCTTCTCCAGGATGACGAAGTCGTGCACGCCGGCCTTCTTCAGCCCGATCGCCATGGCGAGGCCGGAGAAGCCCGTCCCGATGATGACGGCCTTGTAGGCGCCGCCCGGCCCCGCCGCGGGCGTCACCACGGCGGGGCCCGCCTGGATCCCGGCCATGCTCACGCGGCCTCGGGAGACTCGAGCGGCCGGCGCGTGCCGGGCTCGTCCCAGATGCCGAACGCCTTCCAGACCCGCTTGTTGACCGGGGTGATCACGCCCAGCTCGGCCATCAGGTCGCGGATCTTGCCGACGGAGTTGGAGATCTCCGCCTGCGACGCCGGGTTCTTGTACGCGGCGCGGACGACGTCCTTCGGGATGTTGAAGTGCCGCACCATCGGCCCGGGCGGGGACAGCATGATCCGCGCCATCACGCCGAGCACGACCGGCGTCGCGACGCCGAGGATGCGGCGGCGCAGCGGGTTCATGTTGGGCACCCGGTGCTTGAGGTAGTGCCGGGCGAACGAGATGTGCCGGGCCTCCTCCGCGATGTGGATCTTCATGATCGTCTCTTCGAGGGGGTGCTTGATGTGCCCGCCCTTGAGGGACTTGCGCTGGACGTAGTCGATCGGGTCCTCGCCGCCGAGCACGAACACGAAGAACATCTCGGTGCTGACCAGCGGGATCCACGGCGCGGCCTGCGCGATGAAGCTGAGCGACCGCGGCATGCCGCGGATCGGCATCCCCGTCCGGTTCACGAACTCCTGGAACATCATCCCGTGGTGACATTCCTCGGTCGTCTCGTGGTAGACGTACCGGAACTCGGGCCGCCCGTTCGGCAGCCGGTAGGCGTAGTTGAGCAGCCCGCGCTTCAGCAGGTTCTCGAACTGCAGGCCGATCTTCATCGCGGTCGCGACCCGCCACAGCCCGATCTGCGCCTGGATCTCCGGCGGCTGCGACCGGTACCACGCGGTCTCGCCGAGCCGGTCGAACGGCGGGAGCACCCAGCGCGGATCGTTCTTGTCGACGGTGAACTCGGGGTCGTCCCACGGGATGTCGGCGTAGGCCTCCCAGTGCTTCTCCACCGACGCCTTGTTCAGGCGGTCGATGACGCCGAGGTACGACTTCTTGTCCTTGACCTGCACGCGGAGCTCGCCGGCGAGGTCGGTGGGGGCTTTCGGCATGTGAGGCGCTCCCTCGGGGTGCTGCGGCCGGCTCGCCGGGAGGACGGGCCGGCGGGGTGTTACCGGAGGTGGGGTCGGGGTCGGGGCGGGGTCAGTGCTCGGACGACGCTCCGGCGGGCGTGTCGGGCATCGGCCCGCCGGTCGGCGTGCCCGGCTGCGGGACGATCAGCTGCGCGACGTCCTTCACCTGGCGCAGCACGGCGGCCTGGTGGCCCTCCGCGTCGCCGTCCAGGCCGTTCTGTATGGACAGCCCGACGAACATCGCGAACAGGGCGCGCAGCATCGTCGGGACGAAATCGGGGGCCAGCTCGTTCTCCGGGAACAGCCGCTCGAACGTCTCCAGGATGACCTGGAGGATCCGCTCGTTCAGGTCGATGCACAGCGGCCGCAGCTCGTCGTCGGTGCGGGCCGCCACGGCCAGCTCCATCAGCGCCTTCGCCGGGGGGCCGCGGAACACCTCCCACAGCAGGTCGAGGGCGCCGGAGACGTTGCGCCGCTCGGGCGGCAGCACCGCGAACGCCGTCTCGTACGCCAGGCGCTGCGCCTCCAGCAGGTGCTCCAGCGCGGCGGCGACCAGCACCATCTTCGTCGGGTAGTGGTGCTGCTGCGCCCCGCGCGACACGCCGGCGCGGCGGGCCACCTCCGTGGTGGACGTCCCGGACCAGCCGAGGTCGACGAGGCACTCCATGGTCGCCTCCAGGAGCCTCGCCTGCGTCCGCGAGCGGCGTTCCTGCTGCGTGCGGCGCCCGGAGGAGCCGTGGCGGCGGCGTCGGCGGCTGCTTACTGCCATGACTGGGACGGTACGAGCCGACAAACAAGCAAGCAAGCCTGCATGTATGTTGTCCCGGTCACAATTGGACATCGAGTCTTGTTGATCTCGGCGAGTACCGCGGCGGACGTAGCCGGGACGCGGCGGCTGCGTCCGGGGGAGCAGTGCGGGTGCCTCTCCTCGCCCGACGACGGAGGCCGTGGCGCCCGGCCACGATCCGGGGCATGGGAAACGCAGCAGAAGCAAGACGATCGATCAACGAGACCGGAACGAGCGAAGCGGGCCGCGGGGCCGCCTCCCGGCAGGGAGCCGCCGGCGGGGCGCGGACCGTCCGCCTCGGCAAGGTGTACGGGTCCGGTGACATGGCGGTGCGCGCGCTCGACGACGTCACCGTGGAGTTCCCGGCCGGCCGCTTCACCGCGATCATGGGCCCGTCCGGCGCCGGCAAGTCCACGCTCATGCACTGCGTGGCCGGGCTGGAGGACGCCACGTCCGGCAAGGTCTACGTCGGCGACCAGGAGCTCGGGGCGCTGTCGGACCGGCGGCTCACCAGGCTCCGGCGCGAGCGCATCGGCTTCGTGTTCCAGGCGTTCAACCTGATCCCGACCCTGACCGCGCGGGACAACATCGTGCTGCCGCTGACGCTGGCGGGCTCGAAGCCGGACGGGGAGTGGTTCGACACGATCGTCCGCGTCCTCAAGCTGGGGGACCGGCTGTCGCACCGGCCGTCCGAGATGTCGGGCGGGCAGCAGCAGCGGGTCGCGCTGGCGCGCGCCCTGGTCACCCGCCCGCAGATCGTGTTCGCGGACGAGCCGACCGGCAACCTCGACTCCCGCACCGGCGCCGAGGTCCTCGCGCTGCTCCGCGACGCGGTCGACGACCTCGGCCAGACCGTCGCGATGGTCACCCACGACCCGGTCGCCGCCGGGCACGCCGACGCGGTCGTGTTCCTCGCCGACGGCCGGATCGTCGACGTCATGGACGCGCCCACGCCCGCCCGGGTGCTGGACCGCATGCGCGGACTGGGGGACCACCGATGATCGGGCTCGTGTTCAAGGAACTGTGGGGACGCAAACGCCGGATGGCCGGCTCCCTGGTGGCGGTCTTCCTGGGCGTGACGTTCCTGACCGGGACGCTCGTCCTCGGCGACACGCTCGCGGCGAGCATCGACGGCTACTTCTCCAAGGCGTACGGCAACACCGACGTGACCGTCCGGAACGCGACCAAGGTGAGCGACGCGCCGTGGGGCGCGCGCGGGCAGATCGACGCGTCCGTCCTGGACGACGTCCGCAGGGTCGACGGCGTCGCCAACGCCGAACCGGGCATCCAAGGGTCGGGGCAGCTGCTCGCCAAGGACGGCACCACGATCCAGTCGCGCGGGCCGCGCCTCGCCGGCAACTGGGTGACCGACCCCGAGCTCAACCCCTACCACCTCGTGTCGGGGCGGGCGCCGCGCGCGCCGGACGAGGTCGTCATCAACAAGATGTTCGCCGACGAGGGCGACCTCAAGGTCGGCGACCGGACGGCGGTGCTCACGCCGCAGAAGGTCCCGGTGACCGTCGTCGGGATCAGCAAGTTCGGCGACGAGGACGCCTTCGGCGAGACGTCGTTCACGGCGTTCTCCCTGGAGGGGGCCCGCGAGCACGTCGCGAAGGGGACCGACCGCATCAGCAGCGTCGCGGTCCGCGCGGACGACGGGGTCGGCCAGGCCGAACTGGCGTCCCGCATCGAGCCGGTGCTGCCCGCCGGGGTCGAGGCCGTCACCAACAAGGCGCAGGTCGAGGAGAGCATGAGCCTCGTCGAGAGCGGCTTCCTGCGGGTGTTCCGGATCGTCCTCGCCGCGTTCGGCGGGGTGGCGCTCCTCGTCGCCGCGTTCTCGATCCACAACACCTTCGCCATCACGATGGCGCAGCGGACCCGCGAGTCGGCGCTGCTGCGCGCCCTCGGCGCCGGACGCCGCCAGGTCGTCGCGATCGTCGGCTTCGAGGCCCTCGTGGTCGGCGGCGCCGCCACCGCCGCCGGGCTCGCCGGCGGGCTCGGCTTCGCGGCCCTGCTCCGGCAGCTGTTCACGCAGTTCCGGATCGGGATCGCGATGGAGGGCCTCACCGTCGCGGCCTCCTCGGTCCTCATCGCGGTGCCGGTCGGGCTGGTGGTCACCCTCGTCGCGGCGCTCGGCCCCGCGCTGAAGGCGTCGCGGGTGCCGCCGCTGGCCGCGCTGCGCGAGGTCGCGGCCGAGGCGGCGCGCCCGTCGGAGACCCGGATCATCGTCGGCGGCGTGTTCGCGGCGGTCGCCGTGGGGACGACGGTGTTCGGCGCGGTCACCGAGCAGATGGCGATGGCGGCCGCCGGCGCGCTGGTCACCGTCGTCGCGATGGTCGCGCTCGGCCCGGTCGCCGCCCGCCCGGTCGCGGCGCTGCTCGGCGGGCCCGCGGCGCGGCTGCGCGGCGTGCCCGGGACGCTCGCCCGCGACAACGCGGCCCGCAGCCCGGCCCGCACCGCAGGCGCCGCGACCGCGCTGATGATCGGCGTCGGCGTGGTCACGCTGATGACGGTGTTCATCGGGTCGCTGCGCGCGTCCCTGGAGGACGGCGTCGCCGGGTCGTTCAAGGGCCCGATCGTGGTGAACGCCGGCAACAACGAGACGGGCGGGTTCAGCACGGACCTCGCCCGGGAGGCGGCGAAACTGCCGCAGGTGAGCGACGTCGCGGGCATCGGGACGGGAAGCATGCGCGTGGACGGCTCCCCGTCCACCGTCAGCGTCGCCGACCCGTCCGGCCTGCGCCGCGTCCTCGACCTGGACGTCAGGGACGGCGGCCTCACCGGAGCCGGCACGTTCGCCGTGTCCGCGAAGGCCGCGGACGACCACGGCTGGCGCGTGGGCACCCCGGTCGGCGTCACGTTCGCCGACGGCGCCTCGCAGAAGCTCACCGTGGGGGCCGTGTACGAGAACACCGACATCACCGGCGACTACCTCGTCCCGCGCACCGTATGGGACGCGCACACCAGGCAGCCCCTGGACACCCGCGCCTTCGTGGAACTCGCCCCGGGCGCGTCGGTCGCGTCCGCCCGGCAGGCGCTGACCGCGCTCGCCAAGCCGTACGGGGCGCCCGAGGTGCAGTCGCGGGACGAGTTCGTCGCCGCGCAGACCGAGGAGATGTCCGGCTTCATCACGGTCGTGTACGGGATGCTGATCCTCGCCATCGTGGTCGCGCTGCTCGGCATCGCCAACACGCTGTCCCTCGCCGTCCACGAGCGGACCCGCGAACTCGGGCTCCTGCGCGCCGTCGGCGCGACCCGCCCGCAGATCAGGTCGATGGTGCGGTGGGAGTCGGTCATCGTCGCGCTGTTCGGCACCGGCGGCGGGCTCGGGCTCGGCGTGTTCCTCGGCTGGGGCCTCGGGACCGCCCTCGGCAACCCGTTCGCGCCGTCCGCGGCCACCATCGCGGTCATCGCGGCGGTCGGCGCGGTCGCCGGGGCGCTCGCCGCGATCCGCCCGGCGCGGCGCGCCTCCCGGCTGGCGATCCTGTCCGCGATCTCCGCGCCGTGACGCCCCCGCGCCCGTTCTCCCGGCCCCGCGGCCGGGAGAACGGGGCGTCCGGCCCCGGCCACCAGCGCGGCGGGGCGGCCGCGTGTCCCGGGGCGGCCCGCGGTTATGGTGAGTCCATGCAGGTCAACCAGTCGGGCAAACTGACCAACGTCTGTTACGACATCCGGGGTCCGGTGCTGAAGCGCGCCAAGCAGCTGGAGGCCGAGGGGAACAGGATCCTCAAGCTGCACATCGGCAACCCCGCACCCTTCGGGTTCGAGGCCCCGCCCGAGCTCCTCCAGGACATGATCCGCAACCTGCCGGAGGCGCACGGCTACAGCGACTCCAAGGGCATCCTCCCCGCGCGCCGCGCGATCGTGCAGCGCTTCGAGGACAGCGGCGTCGCCGGCATCGACGTCGAGGACGTCTACCTCGGCAACGGCGTGTCCGAGCTCATCGTCATGACCCTGCAGGCGCTGCTCAACGACGGCGACGAGGTCCTCATCCCCGCGCCCGACTACCCGCTGTGGACGGCGGCGGTCTCCCTCTGCGGCGGGACGCCCGTCCACTACCTGTGCGACGAGGACGACGGCTGGCAGCCGAGCCTGGACGACATCGAGGCCAAGATCGGCGACCGGACCCGCGCCATCGTCATCATCAACCCGAACAACCCGACCGGCGCCGTCTACTCGCGCGACGTGCTCACCCGCATCGTCGAGGTCGCCCGCCGCCGGAACCTGCTCATCTTCGCCGACGAGATCTACGACCGGATCCTCTACGACGACGCCGAGCACGTGCCGATCGCGTCCCTGGCCCCCGACCTGCTGTGCCTGACCTTCGGCGGGCTGTCGAAGAACTACCGGGTCGCCGGGTTCCGGTCGGGCTGGGTCGTGCTGTCCGGGCCGAAGGAGCACGCCGAGTCCTACATCGAGGGCCTCGACATCCTCGCCAACATGCGGCTGTGCCCGAACGTCCCCGGCCAGCACGCCATCCAGGCCGCGCTCTTCGGCTACCAGAGCATCGACGACCTCGTCCTGCCGACCGGCCGGCTCGGCGAGCAGCGCGACCGCGCGTGGAAGCTGCTGAACGACCTGCCGGGCGTCAGCTGCGTCAAACCGCAGGGCGCGCTCTACGTCTTCCCGCGCCTCGACCCGGAGATGTACCCGATCGAGGACGACATGCGCTTCGCCCTCGACCTGCTCGAACAGCAGAAGCTCCTCGTCGTCCAGGGCACCGGGTTCAACTGGCCGGCCACCGACCACCTCCGGATCGTCACCCTCCAGTACGCCGACGACCTGGAGGACGCCGTCGGCCGCATCGGCGAGTTCCTGCGGACCTACCGCCGCTGACGGGCCCCGCGCCGGCGCGGGCCGCCGCGGTTCAGGACGAGCCGGACGCCGCGGCGTCGAGGCGGCGCAGGGCGCCGCGCACCACGTCCGGGTCGGTCGTGGCCCAGAACGGCGGCAGCGAGTTCTTGAGGAAGCCGCCGTAGCGGGCCGTCGCGAGCCGCGGGTCGAGGACGGCGACGACGCCGCGGTCGTCCATCGAGCGCAGCAGGCGCCCCGCGCCCTGGGCGAGCAGCAGCGCCGCGTGCGTGGCGGCGACCGCCATGAAGCCGTTGCCGCCACGCGCCGCGACCGCCCGGGACCGTGCCGACGACACCGGGTCGTCCGGGCGCGGGAACGGGATGCGGTCCATGATGACGAGCTGCAGCGACGGGCCGGGCACGTCCACGCCCTGCCACAGCGACAGCGTGCCGAACAGGCAGGTCCGGTCGTCCTCGGCGAACTGCCGGACCAGCAGGGACGTGGAGTCCTCGCCCTGGCACAGCAGCGGATGGGACAGGTGGTCCTTCAGCTCGTCGGCGGCCTGCCGGGCGGCCCGCATCGAGGAGAACAGGCCCAGGGTGCGCCCGCCCGCCGCCTCGATCAGCTCGGTGATCTCGGTGAGGTAGGCGTCGGCGAGGCCGTCCCGCCCGGGCTGCGGCAGGTGCCGCGCGACGTACAGGATGCCCGCCTTGGGGTGGTCGAACGGCGAGCCGACGTCCAGCCCGGACCACACGACCTCCGTCTCCTCGCCCTTCTCCGTCGCGGTCCGCGCGAGCCCCTCGGCGGCGGTCTTGGCGTCCCCCGGCCCCTGCTCGTCCAGCGGGGGCAGGCCCCACTGCCGCGCGAGCGGCTCGAACGACCCGCCCAGCGTCAGCGTCGCCGACGTCAGGATCGCGGTGCGCCGCTCGAACAGCGTCGTGCGCAGCAGGCCGCCGACACCGATCGGTGCCACGTGCAGCGCCGGCGGGCGCCTCGGGCGGCCGTCCTGCGCGAACGGCTTCTCCAGCCACACCACGTCGAAGCGCTGCGCCATCTCGGGCTGGAACGCCTCCAGCACCCGGACGGCGGTGTCGTGCAGCTCCTCCAGCGACGACCGCGCGGCCTTGCGCGCGGACATGTCGCCGGGGTCGGTGTCCTTCTTGTCCGGCCCGAGCGCCGTCATGCAGGCGTGCGCGGCGTCGCGGACGACGGCGAGGGTGTTGCCCAGCGCGGACGGGAGGACGTCCATGCGTCCTTGCGGCAGCTCCTCAAGAAGGACGCCGAGCCCCTCGGCGGCCTCCTTCAACCGGTCGGCGACGGCCTCCTCGATCAGCCGGCCGCAGCGCCGCGCGGCGGTCTCGACCCCCGCCGCGCTCAGATCGCCGGTGGCGACCGACGTCACCCGGTCGACCAGCTCATGGGCCTCGTCTACGACGACGACATCGTGCTCGGGGAGAACCTGGAACTCCTCCAAGGCGTCGATGGCCAGCAGCGCATGGTTGGTGACCACGATGTGCGCCTCACCGGCCTCCGCCCTGGCGAGCTCGGCGAAGCACTCCGTGCCCTGCGGGCACCGCTGCGCGCCCAGGCACTCCTTGGCGGTGACGGCCACCTGCCGCCACGCCTGCTCGCTCACGCCGGGCACCAGCTCGTCCCGATCCCCGGTACGGGTCTCCTCCGCCCACTCGTTGAGCCGCTTGACCTGCCGCCCGAGCGAGGACAGCTGCTGCGGGTCGAAGAGGCTCGGGCCGTCCTCCTCCTCGGGCACCCCGGTCTGCACCCGGTGCAGGCACAGGTAGTTACGGCGGCCCTTCAGGATCGCGAACTTCAGCTCCGTCCCGAGCATGGGGCCGAGCGCCTCGGCCAGCCGGGGCAGGTCGCGGTCGACGAGCTGGCGCTGCAACGCGATCGTCGCGGTGGACACCACCACCGTCGTCTGCTTCTCCACCGCGTGCCGGATCGCGGGCACCAGGTACGCGAGGGACTTGCCCGTCCCCGTCCCCGCCTGCGCGGCGAGGTGCTCCCCGGACTCGATGGCCTTCTCCACCGCCCGCGCCATCTCCACCTGACCGGGGCGCTCGGCGCCCCCGATGGACGCGACGGCCGCGGCGAGCAAGGTCGCCATGTCCGGAATCTGGGTATCGCTGCCGGTGAGCAGATCAGGGGCGGGCACGTCGCCCAACGCTACCGTCCCCGCCCGACACCCGCGGCCCGGTCCGCCGGCCGCCCGCGCCCGGCTCCGGACGAAACGCCCCGGACCCGCGGCCCCGGACCCCGGTTGTCCACAGGTCCCGGATCTCCTGCCGGGCGCCGGTGCCGGCTGCGAGCGTCGACGCCATGGCACCTCTCGTGATCCGCACCGCCCAGGACGCCATCGCCGCCGTCCCCTACCTGCTCGGCTTCCACCCCGCGCGCAGCCTCGTCGTGATCGGCTTCGCGGGGCGGCAGCGCGGCATGTGCGCCGTCCGGCTCGACTTACCGGCCGCCGGCGCCGCCGACCGGGTCGCCGCCCTCCTCGCCGGCAACGGGTTCGCCCGGTCCCTCCTCCTCGGGTACGGCCCCGCCGCCGAGGTCGAGGAGTCCGCCGGGCCCGTCCGCGCGGCCCTCGCCGCCGCCGGCGTGCCCGCCGCCGAGGCGATCCGCGTCGCCGACGGCCGCTGGTGGTCGCTCACCTGCGACGGCGACTGCTGCCCGGCCGAAGGCGTCCCGTACGACATCTCCACGAGCGTCCTCGCCGCGCAGGCGACCTACGCCGGGCACGCCGTCCTCGCCGACCGGGCCGAACTCGTCCGCTCCGTCCAGCCCCTCGAAGGTCCCGCGCGCACCGCCATGCGCGAGGCCACCGCACGAGCCGAGAGACGCCGCCGCACCCGGCGCGGCGCCACCGGGGAAGACCTGGCCTTCACCCTCTCCCTGCTCGCCGACGCCCGCACCGGCATCGCCCCCACCGACGACGAGGTCGCCCGCCTGGGCCTCCTGCTGACCGACCTGCGCCTCCGCGACGAAGCCTGGATACGCATCGACGAGGATGCCCCGGCGGCCGACATGGCCTTCTGGCGCGACATCGTCCGCCGCGTCGAACCCGCCTACGCCCCGGCCCCCGCGTCCCTGCTCGCTTTCGCCGCCTACTCCGCGGGCGACGGCGGCCTGGCGAACGTGGCGCTCGAACGCGCCCTGGACGCCGACCCCGCCTACTCCATGGCCGTCATCCTCCGCGAGGTGATCAACGCCGGCATCCCGCCCTCACAGCTCCGCCTCCGCATGACCTCCGAAGACCTGGCCGCCGCCTATGACCGGTCCCGCAAGGCCGGCTGAGGCGGGGCGGGTCAGGGGGCGACGGCTTCGCCCGGGGTGCCGGGGTCGAGCCGGCGGCCGGGGTTGCGGGCGTTCCAGTCGCGCATGCGCGGCGGGTAGCCGACGGCCTGCACGTCGTAGACGGGGAGCCCGAGGTCGCGGGCCACCTTGCCGATGACCTTCGGGGAGCCCACGCGGCGGCGGGTCCATTCGCCGTCGTGGGCGACGGCGACGGCGGTGGTGTCGGTGGCGAACGTCTCCGGCTCGACGAAGAACTCGACGCCGCGGCGGGACTGGGCGAAGGCGATCAGCGCCTCGATGTCGGTGTCGGTCGCCTCGCGGTCGAGCTTGGTCACCGTGGATCCGCGGTGCCTGCGGATCCCGAACCGGTCCCGGAACCTCATCGCCTACCCCGTCGTCTTGTGCGGATGCGGGTGTACGACGATAACGACATCCCGGGTCCGCGGGTTCCCGACACAGCGGCGGAATCCCGGGCGTGCGGGGGGCCGAGCCCTAGACTGGTCGGCCTTGGGGGAACGGCAGCGGGGGTGTCGATGGGCGGGCTCGACCTCGTCCGGCGGGTGGCGGTCGCGGTGCTCGCGGCCGCGGTCTGCGGGGGATTGAGCACGCTGGCGCCGGCCTCCGGCAAGGTCGGCTTCGCCGCCGCGCCGCGGCCGGCGGCGAAACCCGAACCGAAACCCGAGCACGCGCCTCCGCCGAAGCCGCCCGCGCCGAAGCCGCCGCCGGACTGCTCGCGGGTGAAGTGCGTGGCGCTGACGTTCGACGACGGGCCGGCGGAGAGCACGGCGGAGCTGCTGGACGTCCTCGCCGCCAGGAACGTCCGGGCGACGTTCTTCCTCGTGGGGGAGAACGTCGTGAAGCATCCGGAGCTCGTGCGGCGCGAGCACGAGGCCGGGCACGAG
Source organism: Spirillospora sp. NPDC127506 (assembly GCF_040302145.1). NCBI lineage: Bacteria > Bacillati > Actinomycetota > Actinomycetes > Streptosporangiales > Thermomonosporaceae > Spirillospora > Spirillospora sp. NPDC127506. The sequence continues at coordinate 17,067 of NZ_JBEORG010000010.1, forward strand.
CTCGGCGACCACAGCTACACGCACGCCGACCTCGGCAACGCGTCCGAGAAGAAGGTCCTCGACCAGCTGACGCGGACGCAGGACGCCATCCGGCGGGCGTCCGGCGTCACGCCGGTGCTGCTGCGGCCGCCGTACGGGTCGGTGTCGAAGCGGCTGACGAGGATCACGCGGGAGATGGGCCTCGCGCAGGTGCTGTGGACGGTCGACCCGCTCGACTGGGAGCACCGCGACACCCGGTACGTGGAGAAGCGGGTGCTGAAGGCCGTCAAGCCCGGCTACGTCGTGCTCATGCACGACATCCACCCCACGTCGGTGAAGGCCGTCCCGAAGATCATCGACCGGCTGGCGGCCGAGGGGTACGCGTTCGTGACGGTGTCTGAGCTGTACGGCGGGAAGCTCGTCCCCGGGAAGGAGTACGGGCAGACCGGGCGGCCGATGGTCCACCGGGACGAGTCAGGGGCGGCTCAGGGTCTTCCCTGATGCCCGGCGGGCGTGCCCGGGGTCAGCATGGACGTATGAACACGAGCGGGGATCTCAGGGTTTCGGACGCCGAGCGCGAACCGGTCATCCAGCGGCTGCAGGACGCGTACGCCGAGGGGCGGCTCGACGAGGACGAGTTCGACATGCGCGTGCAACTGGCCATCACCGCCAAGACGCGCAACGACCTGGGCGGCGTCATCCGCGACCTGGAGCCGGTGCGCCGGGAGCGGTTCGCCCCCGCCCCCGTCGCCTCCGAGACCGGCGAGGACCGGATGCTCGCCGCCGCGGCGCACGCGGTCGCGGTGCCGACGCTGTTCGTCGGGCCGCTCGTGCTGATGCTGGTGAGCGGCAAGCGGTCCGAGTACGTCCGGCGGCACGCGGCCGAGGCGGTGAACTTCCAGGTGACGCTGCTCCTGCTCACGATCGTCACGTTCGGGATCGGCGGCGTCGTGTACGCGGTCGCGTGGATCCTGTCGGCGATCGCGGCGGTGTTCGCGCTGACCGGCCAGACGTTCCGCTACCCGTGGATCCTGCGCCTGGTGAGGTGAGGCCGCCCGCTCCGCGCGGCGCGGGCGCGAGTGAAGCGCCCCGGCGGGTTTGTCGGCGTACGCCTCCGGGGAAAGGTTGACGTGGCCGCCTTGTAGCGGATCTGTCGCCTCCAGGAGACGAAACGACGCCGATGTGTACGCTCGTGGGTTTATTCCCCTCCCTACCTGTGACTCCTGCAACGTCCGAATTACGTGGACCGTGCATAGGATGATCGATTAACTGTGTCCGGGAGGGGCAGATGACGGAGCTTGCGGTCAAGGGCGATCACCAGCGCGCGGTCGAGGCGCTGAGGCGGTCCTACGAGGCGATCCCGGCGGGCACGCCGGTCCGGCTGGCGAAGCGGACCTCGAACCTGTTCCGGTGGCGCGACCCGTCGCAGGCGCCCGGCCTGGACGTGTCCGGGTTCGACAAGGTGCTGAGCGTCGACCCCGCCGAGCGCACCGCGCAGGTCCAGGGCATGACGACCTACGAGGACCTCGTCGACGCGACGCTGCCGCACGGGCTGATGCCGACGGTCGTCCCGCAGCTGAAGACGATCACCCTGGGCGGGGCGGTGACGGGGCTCGGCATCGAGTCGACGTCGTTCCGGGACGGGCTGCCGCACGAGGGCGTCCTGGAGATGGAGGTCCTCACCGGGAACGGCGAGATCGTCACGGCGACGCGCGACAACGAGCACGCCGACCTGTTCTACGGCTTCCCGAACTCCTACGGGACGCTCGGCTACACGCTGCGGCTGAAGATCGAGCTGCGCCCGGTCAGCCCGTACGTCCGGCTCCGGCACCTGCGGTTCGCCGACGCGGTCGAGCTGGCGAAGGCGATGGGCGAGATCACCGAGTCGGGGACGTTCGAGGGCGAGTCCGTCGACTTCATGGACGGGACGGTCTTCAGCGCCGGCGAGCAGTACATCACCCTCGGCTTCTTCGCCGACTCGGCCCCCTACACGTCCGACTACACGGGCCAGCAGATCTACTACCGGTCGATCCGGCAGCGGGCGGTCGACTTCCTGACCGTCCGCGACTACATCTGGCGCTGGGACACCGACTGGTTCTGGTGCTCGGGCGCGTTCGGCGTGCAGAACCCGGCCGTCCGGCGGCTGTGGCCCGACAGGTACAAGCGCTCGGACGTGTACCGCAAGCTCGTCGCCTACGACCGCCGCTTCCACATCGTCGCGCGCGCGGAGCGCTGGCGGGGGCTGCGCCCCCGCGAGGACGTCATCCAGGACATCGAGGTGCCGGTCGAGCGACTGCCCGAGTTCCTGGAGTTCTTCCACGACAAGATCGGGATGAGCCCGATCTGGCTGTGCCCGCTCCGCGCGAAGGAGCGGTGGCCGCTGTACCCGCTGGACGTCGGCCGCACGTACGTGAACGCGGGCTTCTGGGGAACGGTCCGGATCCCGCCCGGCCAGATCCCCGAGTACCACAACCGGCTCATCGAGCGCAAGGTCGCGGCGCTCGACGGGCACAAGTCGCTCTACTCCACGGCCTTCTACGGCCGGGACGAGTTCTGGCGCTACTACGACGGCGAGACCTACCGGCGGCTCAAGGGCCGGTACGACCCCGGCGAGCGGCTGCTCGACCTCTACGACAAGTGCGTGCGCGGGCGCTGACCATGCGGCCGCGGTATCGGGGGAGCCCAACGGGCCGGCCAGCGCCGGCCCGGGCGGAGAGACAGGAGGGAACAAGATGACGCTGGCCAGGGTCTTCGAGCGGCTCGCCGGGGCTGAGGCGCCAGTGGAGTTCACGGCGTACGACGGATCGCGGGCGGGGGTGCCCGGCGCCGACATCCGGTTCGAGGTCCGTTCGCCGTACGCGGTGTCGTACCTGCTGCACTCGCCGGGTGCGCTGGGCCTCGCCCGCGCCTACGTCACGGGCATGATCGACGTCGACGGCGACATGATCGAGGCGCTGACGACGATGCAGCAGGTGCTGAGCGATGTGACGCCGCGCGACAAGGCGCGCATCGTCGCCGCGGTGCTCGGCGACCCGCTGCTGCGCGGTGCGATCTCCCGCCGGCTGGACCCGCCGCCGCAGGAGGCGCCGTTCAGCCGCATCCCGTCGTGGCTGCGGCACACCAAGCGCCGGGACGCGCGGGCGATCTCCCACCACTACGACGTGTCCAACACCTTCTACGAGTGGGTCCTCGGCCCCTCCATGGCGTACACGTGCGCGTGCTACCCGCGCGAGGACGCGACGCTGGAGGAGGCCCAGTACAACAAGCACGACTTGGTCGCGAAGAAGATCGCGCTGAAGCCGGGGATGCGCCTGCTGGACGTGGGCTGCGGCTGGGGCGGCATGGTGATGCACGCCGCGAAGGAGTACGGGGTCAAGGCGCTCGGCGTCACGCTGTCCAAGCAGCAGGCCGAGTGGGCGCAGAAGGCGATCGCCGATCGCGGCCTGTCCGACCTCGCCGAGGTCCGGCACATGGACTACCGGGACGTGACCGAGACCGGCTTCGACGCGATCAGCTCCATCGGGCTCACCGAGCACATCGGCAAGGCCAACCTCCCGTCCTACTTCTCGTTCCTGTACGGGAAGCTGCGCAAGGGCGGGCGGATGCTGAACCACACCATCACGCGCCCGGACAACACGGTCCCGTCCCGCAAGGAGAACGGGTTCATCAACCGGTACGTGTTCCCGGACGGCGAGCTGGAGGGTCCCGGCTACGTCCAGTCGGCGATGAACGACGCGGGCTTCGAGATCCGGCACCAGGAGAACCTGCGCGAGCACTACGCCCGCACGCTCACCGCCTGGTGCAGGAACCTCGACGAGCACTGGGACGAGGCCGTCGCCGAGGTCGGCGAGGGCACCGCCCGCGTGTGGCGCGTCTACATGGCGGGCTGCGTGCTCGGCTTCAACCAGAACTGGATCCAGCTGCACCAGACGCTCGGCGTGAAGCTGCACGACGACGGCACCAGCAACATGCCGCTGCGCCCCGACTGGGGTTCGTGACGGCGGAGCCGCTCCCGCAGCGAGGACGAGCCGGCCGGGGACCCCGGCCGGCTCGTCGCCGTCCGGCGCCCCGACGGCGTCCCGGTCCCGCGCTTCCCGAACTGGCCCGCCGCCGGTCAACTTTCGTCCTGGCCCGATATCGCCGCAGGTCAGCCTGGGTAGGTCATGATCACGACCAGCGAGCTCGGGGACGGGAGGCCATGCACATCCGGTCCCCGGTCAAGCCGATGCAGGCGGCCGCGGTCGAGCGCGTCCCGCCGCCGCGGGCGTGCCCCGGCGGCTGCCGCTACGAGCCGAAGTTCGACGGGTTCCGCGCGGTCGCGATGGTGGACGAGGCCGGCGCCGTGCGCCTGTGGTCGCGCCGCGGGGCCGCCTTCAACGAGGCGTTCCCCGAGATCGCGGCGGCCGTCCGCGAGCGGGTCCCGCCCGGCACGGTCGTCGACGGCGAGATCGTCCGCTGGGGGCCGGACGGGCGCCTGGACTTCGGCGCGCTGCAGCGCAGGCACGTCGCGGGGCGGCGCCGCAACGACCTCGCCCGCACCGAACCCTGCCACTACGTCGTCTTCGACGTCCTCGAAGCGGACGGCGCCGACCTGCGCCCGAAGCCGCTGCGCGAACGCCGCGCCGTGCTGGAGGCGCTGCTCGGCGGCGACGACCCCGGCGCGCGCGTCGTCGTCACGCCGCAGACGTCCGACCTCGAGGAGGCGCTGCTCTGGTTCGACGCGCTCGCCGCCCAGGGCATCGAGGGCCTGGTCGTGAAGGACGCCGGCGGCCCCTACCTGGAGGGCCGGCGCCGCTGGTGGAAGGTCAAGCGGCGCGTCACCGCCGAGGCGGTCGTCGGCGGGGTGACCGGCACGCTCCGGGCGCCCGAGTCGCTGATCCTCGGCCGCTACGACGCGGAGGGCCGGCTCCGCGTCGTCGCGCGGACGACCCCGCTGGCGCCGTCCGCCCGGACCGGCCTGGCCGCCGTCCTCCGGCACGCCGGGCCGGACCACCCGTGGCCGCCGGAGCTGCCCGCCGGGTTCGCCGGCGGGGTGTACGGGGCGCACCCGCCGATCCGCTACGTGCGGACCGAGCCGGAGGTCGTCGTCGAGTTCAGCGGGGACGCCGCCGTGGAGGGCGGCCGCTGGCGGCACCCCGTCCGCTACGTCCGCATCCGGACGGACCTGCCGCCGGCGCGGGTGCCGCGGTTCGGCGAACCGCCCTGACCATGGACGCGCCGCCCCGCCGGTGGTAGGCAGGCACTGATGGGCCGGGTGTCGCGGCCCGGAGAGCGCGGAGGTCCTCATGGACTACGACTACGTCATCGTCGGCGCCGGATCCGCGGGCTGCGCCCTGGCCGCGCGGCTGTCGGAGGACCCGTCCGTCACCGTCGCCCTCCTGGAGGCGGGCGGCCCGGACGACAAGAGCGAGATCCACGTCCCGGCGGCGTTCGCCAAGCTCTTCAAGACCGAGTACGACTGGGACTTCACCACCGCCAAGCAGACCGAGCTGGACGACCGCGAGCTGTACTGGCCGCGCGGCCGGATGCTCGGCGGCTCGTCCTCGATGAACGCGATGATGTGGGTGCGCGGCCACGCCGCCGACTACGACGGCTGGGACGTGCCCGGCTGGTCGTACGCCGACGTCGAGCCGTACTTCAAGCGGGCCGAGGGCCGCGTCGGCAGCAACGAGGGCGGCGTCTACGGGACGTCCGGCCCCGTCACGATCTCCGAGCAGCGCAGCCCGAACGAGGCGACCCGCGCGTTCCTCGCCGCCTGCGAGGCCGCCGGCCTGACCCGGCTGCCCGAGCTGAACGGGCCGTCGAACGAGGGGTACGCGCAGACCCCGGTCAGCCAGCGGCGCGGCCGGCGGTGCAGCACCGCCGACGCGTACCTGCGCCCCGCGCGCAAGCGCGCCAACCTCACGGTCGTCACGGGCGCGCAGGTGTCACGGGTGCTGATCGAGGACGGGCGCGCCACCGGCGTCGAGTACGGCGGCGAGCGCGTCGCCGCCCGCCGCGAGGTGATCCTGTCGGCGGGCGCGATCGGGTCCCCGCACCTGCTGATGCTCTCCGGCGTCGGCGACCCCGACCACCTGCGCGAGGTCGGCGTCGAGACCGTCCTGGAGCGGCCCGAGGTCGGCCGGCACCTGCAGGACCACCTGTCGTCCGGCGTCGTGCGGCACTGCCCGAAGAAGGTCACGCTCACCGGCGCCGAGTCGCTGCCGAACATCGCCCGCTACCTGCTCGCCCGGCGCGGCCCGTTCACCTCGAACGTCGGCGAGGCGGTCGCCTTCATCCGCAGCGACCCCGCGCAGCCCGCGCCCGACCTCGAACTGATCTTCGCGCCCGCCCCGTACGTCGCGCACGGCCTCACCCCGCCGACCGAGCACGGCGTGACGCTCGGCGTCGTGCTGCTGCGGCCCGAGTCGGCCGGGCGCATCACGCTCACGTCCGCCGACCCGTCGGCGCCGCCGTTGATCGACCCGGGCTACCTGACCGGCGAGAGCGACCTGCGCCGCCTCGTCCACGGGCTCCGGTACGCCGACGAGCTGCTCTGCGGCGAGGCCCTCAAGCCGTACGTCGGCGAGCCGATGGACCCGTACGTCGGCCCGGACGACGACGAGGCCCTCGCCCGGTACGTCCGGGCCCACTCGGAGACGCTGTACCACCCCACCGGCACCTGCCGCATGGGCACCGACGACGACGCCGTCGTCGACCCGGACCTCCGCGTCCGCGGCGTCGACGCCCTCCGCGTCGCGGACGTCTCCGTCCTCCCGGAGATCACCCGCGGCCACACCAACGCGCCCGCCATCATGATCGGCGAGCGCGCCGCCGACCTGATCAAGCAGGGGACCTGACCGGAGCCGCCTCAGGACAGCCAGTCGAGGACGCGGGTCGGGACTCTCCTTCCGAGGAGTTTCGGAACGGCGTTCCGTCGGTCTGTTCGTGTTCGGCCGCTCGGGTGCCGTCCGGGCCGTCAGCGGCGCCGCAGGGACGGGTCGAGGAGCGCCGGCGGGGTGGCGTACTTCTCGTGCGCGGCGAGGTCGGTGCCGGGGGCCACGATCGCGTCGACCGCGTCGAGGACGTCGGCGGGCAGGACGGTGTCGGCCGGTCAGCGCAGCCAGGTGAGGATGCGGGCGTTCACGTCCTGCGGGGCGTCGAGCTGGAGGAAGTGCCCGGCGCCCGGGACCCGCTCGGCGCGCGAGCCGGGCGGGAGGGCCGCCCGGACGGCGTCGAGGTCGACGACGTCCGCGCCCAGGCAGCCGTCCTGCGCGCCGTGCAGGTAGAGGACGGGCAACTCGCCGGCGGTGGAGGCCGCCGCCTGCTCGGCCGCGTACCGCTCGATGTGCCGGGACGGGTCGAGCATGGCGCGGTAGTACCCGATCGCCGCCTCGACGTTGGCGGGCGCGGCGAGGCAGTCCATGGCGTGGTCGACGTCGGCGGTGCGGTCGCGGCCGTCCGCCGGCGACCAGTCGCGCCACAAGCCCTCGACGAAGGCGCGGTCCAGCGCGGCCTCGGCCAGCGGCGTCTGGAAGACGAAGATGTAGAACGACCGCTTGAGCTGCTCGTAGTCGAAGAACGCGGTCCCCATCACCGACACGGGCGGGACTGACATGGCGACGACCCTCCGCCACCGCTCCGGTGCGGCGTTCGCGGCGCCGTAGGCGGTGAAGGCGCCCCAGTCGTGGCCGATGAGGACGGCGTCGGGGCCGCCGCCGAGCGCCTCGTGCAGGGCGACGGCGTCGGCGGCGAGGGCGCCGGTCTGGAAGGCGCCGTCCTGCGGGACGGACGTGGGCGCGTAGCCGCGCATGAACGGGGCGACGGCGCGGTATCCGGCGGCGGCGAGCTCCGGCATGAGGTGCCGCCAGGTGTGCGCCGAGTCGGGGAAGCCGTGCAGGAGGAGCGCGAGGGGGCCGTCCGCGGGGCCCGCGGAGAGGTATCCGAAGTCGAGCCCGTTCGCCGTGACGGATCCGGGGGTGATGTCGCTCATGTCCAGCCTCCTCGGGTTGCGGCGCACGCTACCCGGCGGCCGGCCGGGCGCGGCAGCCAGGGTCGGTTAACCTTCGGATATCGGTGTATGACTAGCTATTTACAGCGGATTCCGTGCTCACTTAGCATCGAGACGACTGGATCGATCGCACTGAGGGAAGCGTGATGACGGAGCCGGACGTGACCAGCCAGCAGCACGACGCGATGCAGAGGGCGGCGCGCGACCATCTGTGGATGCACTTCGCGCGCCACTCGGGGTCCCAGGGCGGCGCCGAGATTCCCATGATCGTCCGGGGGGACGGTCCCTACGTGTACGACTCCGCCGGCCGCCGCTACCTGGACGGGCTGTCCGGGCTGTTCACCGTCCAGGCCGGGCACGGCCGCGAGGAGCTGGCGCAGGCCGCCGCCAAGCAGGCCGCCGAGCTGGCCTACTTCCCGATCTGGTCGTACGCGCACCCGAAGGCGGTGGAGCTGGCCGAGCGGCTCGCCGCGCTCGCGCCCCGCGGCCTGGACCGCGTCTTCTTCACCACCGGCGGCGGGGACGCCGTCGAGAGCGCGTGGAAGCTCGCCAAGCAGTACTTCAAGATGACCGGCCGGCCCACCAAGCACAAGGTGATCAGCCGCGCGGTCGCCTACCACGGCACCCCGCACGGCGCCCTGTCGCTGACCGGGCTCCCCGAGCTGAAGGCCCCGTACGAGCCGCTCGTGCCGAGCGCGTTCCGGGTGCCGAACACCAACATCTACCGGGCCGCCGAGCACGGCGACGACCCCGAGGCGTTCGGCCGGTGGGCCGCCGACCGGATCGAGGAGGCCATCGAGTTCGAGGGCGCCGACACCGTCGCGGCCGTGTTCCTGGAGCCGGTGCAGAACGCCGGCGGCTGCTTCCCGCCGCCGCCCGGGTACTTCGAGCGCGTCCGGGAGATCTGCGACCGGCACGACGTCCTGCTGGTGTCGGACGAGGTGATCTGCGCGTTCGGCCGCCTCGGCACGATGTTCGGCGCGCAGCGCTTCGGCTACACGCCCGACATCATCACCTTCGCCAAGGGCGTGACGTCCGGGTACGCGCCGCTCGGCGGCATGCTCGTCGCCGACCGCCTCTTCGAGCCGTTCCGGCACGGCACGGAGATGTTCGCGCACGGCTACACCTTCGGCGGCCACCCGGTGGCGGCGGCCGTGGCGCTGGCCAACCTCGACCTGTTCGAGCGCGAGGACCTGAACGGCCACGTCATGCGCAACCGGGACGCGTTCCGCGGCACGCTGGAGCGCCTCCTCGACCTGCCGATCGTCGGGGACGTCCGCGGCGACGGCTACTTCTACGGCATCGAGCTGGTGAAGGACAAGGACACCCGGGAGACGTTCGACGACGACGAGTGCGAGCGCCTGCTGCGCGGGTTCCTCGACAAGGCGCTCTACGAGGCCGGCCTGTACTGCCGCGCCGACGACCGCGGCGACCCCGTCGTCCAGCTGGCGCCCCCGCTGGTGTGCGACCAGGGGCACTTCGACGAGATCGAGCAGATCCTCCGCTCCGTCCTGACGGAGGCGTGGGCGCGGATGTGACCGGTACGCCGGGTCCGGGGCGCGCGCCCCGGGCCCGGCGCGGCTAATGTGAGGCGGGTCACCGCCTCGATAAGTGTGCACATACAGCTTTACTCTGAGAGGCTACATGTAAACCGAATCAGGTTCGGAAACGATGGGTGGTGGGCGCGTGCTCAAGGTCGAGGACATCAACCTGACGGACTGGGACTTCTGGCGGCGGCCGCACGAGTACCGGCACGAGGCGTTCAAGGCCCTCCGGTCCCACTCGCGGCTGGTCCACTTCGAGGAGCCCGACATCGTCATCGCGCCGCAGGGGCCCGGCTACTACGCGCTGACCCGGCACGCCGACATCGTCGAGGCGTCCCGCCGCGCCGAGGACTTCTGCTCGGGCAAGGGCGCCATCAGCATCCCGGACATGCCCGGCGACATGCACGAGTACTTCGGCTCCATGATCAGCATGGACGACCCCCGGCACGCCAAGATCCGGCGGATCGTGTCCCGGGCGTTCTCCCCGCGCATGATCCAGCGGTTCGAGGACCGGGTCGAGGCCGTCGCCGCCGAGATCGTGGCGAACGTGGCCGCCGGCGGCGGCACCGGCGACTTCGTCTCCGACGTCGCCGCGCGGCTCCCGCTGCGGATCATCTGCGACATGATGGGCATCGGCGAGGAGCACTACACGACCGTCCTGGACGCCACCAACGTCATCCTCGCCGGCAACGACGCGGAGTTCCTCCCGTCCGACAACGCCGAGGAGATGGCGATGGCGCTGCTCGGCGCCGGCGAGACGCTCAAGGGCATCGTCGAGGACCTCGGCCGCAAGCGCCGCGAGGACCCCACCGACGACCTGACGTCCGCACTGGTGAACGCCAACGTCGACGGCGAGTCGCTCAGCGACCAGGAGCTCGGCTCGTTCTTCATCCTGCTGGTCGTCGCCGGCAACGAGACCACCCGCAACGCCATCGCGCACGGCCTCGACCTGTTCACCCGCCACCCCGACCAGCGGGCGCTGCTCACCGCCGACTTCGAGAACCGCATCGCGGGCGCGATCGAGGAGATCGTCCGGTACGTGTCGCCGGTCATCTGGATGCGCCGCACCGCCACCCGCGACACCATGCTCAACGAGCACGAGATCAAGGAGGGCGACAAGCTCGTCCTCTACTACTGGTCCGGCAACCGCGACGAGTCGGTGTTCAAGGACCCGGAGAAGTTCGACATCCTGCGCGACCCGAACCCGCACGTCGGGTTCGGCGGGCCCGGGCCGCACTTCTGCCTCGGCGCGCACCTGGCCCGGCGCGAGATCACCGTGATGTTCCGCGAGCTGCTGCGGCGGACGCCGGACATCCGCGCATCGGCCGAGCCGGACCGGCTGGAGTCCAACTTCATCAACGGGATCAAGCGCCTGCCCTACACGATCTGACCCAGGCCGTCCTCACCAGGGCACGGGGCCGTCCTCGGAGATGAACGCGCCCGTCGGGCCGTCGTCGCCGAGGACGGCCGCTCCGGCGATCACCGCCGCGCCCTGCGCCGGCGTCCGCGTCCCGGTGTGCCCGTTGAGGTCGGTGGCGCAGAACCCGGGCGCGACCGAGTTCACCTTGACCGGAGTGCCGGCCAGCTCCCCCGCGTAGGCGACGGTCAGCGCGTTCAGCGCCGTCTTGGACGTGTTGTAGGGCAGCAGGTTCGGCCGCGGCGGAGTCGACGGATCGGTCGTCAGCGAGCCGAGGTTGCTGGAGACGTTGACGATCCGCCCCGCGGGGGAGCGGCGCAGCAGCGGCAGCATGGCGTTGGTGACGGCGACGACCCCGACCACGTTCGTCTCCAGCGCCATCCGGACGAGATCGGGCGACACGCTGCTCGGCGGGGGCGACGACGCCGGGTCCGACGCGTCCGTCGGCGTGATCCCCGCGTTGTTGACGAGGACGTCGAGGCGGCCGTGCTCGGCCTCGATCCGCTTCGCGGCGGCCTCGACGGACGCCGCGTCGGTCACGTCCAGGTGGACGAACCGGGCGTCGAGCCCCTCCTCCGCCAGCGTCGCGGCGGCCTTCTCGCCGAGATCCGCCGAACGCGCCCCGACCAGGACGGTCATGCCCTCCCGGCCGAGGATCCGTGCCGTCTCGAAACCGAGCCCCTTGTTGGCTCCGGTGATGAGCGCGATTTGTGCAGTCATGCCTCCAGCCTGCGCGGCGGCCGCCCCGCGGAGGAGAGACCGGCCGAGGCTGGGATCGGCCGTACCACCCTGAGCCTGGCGGCGGCCGCGGGCGTCGGACATGCTGGAAGGCATGGACAGGCAGGAGATGGCGTCGTTCCTGCGCTCCCGCCGCGCCCGCATCCGGCCCACCGACGTCGGGCTCCCGGGCGGGACGCGCCGGCGCACCCCCGGCCTGCGCCGGGAGGAGGTCGCCCAGCTGGCCGGCATGTCGGTCGACTACTACATCCGGCTGGAGCAGGGGCGCGGGCCCCACCCGTCACGGCAGATCCTCAGCGCGCTGGCGCGGGCGCTGAGGCTGAGCGACGACGAGCGCGGGCACCTCTACAACCTGGCCGGCGAGCCTCCGGAACCGCCGAGCGGCCCCTCCCAGGACGTCCCGCCCGGCATCCTGCACCTGCTCGAACGGCTGGACGACACGCCCGCCTACGTGCTGAACGCCCGCCAGGACATCCTCGCCTGGAACCCGCTCGCCGCCGCGCTCATGACCGACTTCGCGGCGCTGGCGCCCCGCGACCGCAACGTCGTCCGCTGGCTGTTCACCGGCACGGCCATCGAGCGGTACGGCGCCGACGAGTACGTCACCCGGCTCGCCCGCGAGCTGGTCGCCGACCTGCGGGCCTCGTCCGGCCGCTACCCCGGCGACCCCGGCATCGCCGAGCTGGTCGCCGAGGTGTCCGCGCGCAGCGCGCTGTTCGCGCGGCTCTGGGCCGAGGGCGAGGTCGGGATCAGGCGCGGCGGCCGCAAGCGGATGGTCCACCCGGTCGTCGGCGAGCTGGACATGCACTGCGACGTCCTGTACGTGCCGGAACGCGACCAGCGGGTCGTGCTGTACACGGCCGCGCCCGGCACGCCGTCCTACGAGGCGCTGAAGCTGCTGCGCGTCGTCGGGATCCAGGACCTCAGCGTCCGCTGAGGCCCCGGGCCGCGGGCGCTCAGCGCAGCTCGCGCTTGAGGATCTTGCCGGTGGCGGTCATCGGCAGCTCGTCGCGGAACTCGACGATCCGCGGGTACTTGTAGTTCGCGAACTGCTCCTTGCCCCACGCGATCAGCTCGTCCTCGGTCACGGTGGCGCCCGGCGTCCGGATCACGTACGCCTTGATCTCCTCGCCGTGCGAGGGGTGCTCCACGCCCACGACCGCGGCCAGCGACACCTCCGGGTGCGTCATCAGGACCTCTTCGAGCTCCCGCGGGTACACGTTGTACCCGCCGCGGATGATCATGTCCTTGGAGCGGTCGATGATGTAGTAGTAGCCGTCCTCGTCGCGGCGGGCCACGTCGCCGGTGCGGAACCAGCCGTCCCTGATCGCGGCCTCGGTCGCCTCGGGCCGCTTGTAGTAGCCCTTCATGACGTTGTGCCCGCGGATGGCGATCTCGCCGGGCCCCTCGCCCTCGATCTCCTTCCACTCGTCGTCGATCAGCTTCATCTCCACGCCCCAGACGGGCAGGCCGATCGAGCCGGGCTTGGTCGGGCGGTCCGGGCGGTTGAACGACGCCACCGGCGAGGTCTCCGAGAGGCCGTAGCCCTCCAGCACGTCCACGTCGAACTTGTTCTTGATCCCCTTGAGGACCTCCATCGGCAGCGCCGACCCGCCCGACACCGCGACCCGCAGGTTCTCCTTGATCGCCGCGACGTCCTCGGCGGACGTGTCGTCGGTCAGCAGCCCCCAGTACATCGTCGGGACCCCCGCGAAGATGTTCACCTTCTCCTTCACCATCAGCTCGACCGCCTGCTTGGCGTCGAACCGCGGCTGCATGACGAGCGTCCCGCGCCGGTAGAAGCCGACGTTCATCACGCACGTCTGCCCGAAGATGTGGAACAGCGGCAGCGTCACCAGCGACGTGTCGTGCAGCGTCCGGTGGAAGAGCGTGTCGTCCACCATCGTGTTCGACAGCAGGTTGCTGTGCGTGAGCTCCGCGCCCTTCGGCTGGCCCGTCGTCCCGCTCGTGTAGATGATGACGGCGGTGTCGTCCGGGCTGGTCTCCGCGCTGTCGAAGGTGCCCGGCTGCCCGGCGAGCGCGGCCCAGAACAGCTCCGCGCCCTCGACCGGGGACTCGGTCGCCGCGGGGTTCGCGGGCAGCAGGAAGAAGTGCTCGCAGCCCTCGGTCTGCGCGAAGCCGGCGTGGCCCATCTCGCCGAGCGGCAGCTCCGGCGTCCCCTCGAAGCAGAAGAACGCCTTCGCGTCCGAGTCGCCCAGGTGGTAGGCGATCTCCCGCGGCTTGAGCAGGACGTTCAGCGGGACGACCACCGCGCCCGCCTTGAGCACCCCGAAGTACACCATCGGGAAGTAGGGGAGGTTCGGGCTGGACAGCGCCACCTTGTCGCCCGGTCCGATGCCGCGCGACCGGAGCAGGTTCGCGACCTGGTTCGCGACCGAGTCGATGAACGCGTAGGAGAGACGGAGGTCGCCGAACACCACGGCGTCCCGCTCGGGCGTCTCCCTGGCGGCGTCCTCCAGCAGCACGGACAGGTTGAGCATGGCACTCCTCGCGCGAAAGGTGACCGGCCGGTTAGTTACCGCCGAGTCTACGAACGGTTCCGCACATCCTGCCGTCCGGGGGCGTGCGAAAGCCACCCTTTCCTGCGCTTTGACGTGCTGTTTCGGATCACCCGCAGGCCCCGGGCGCGGCATGCCGGGGCGCCGGGGCGCCAAGTACCCGCGCGAGGGCTTGCGGCTGCGGTATTCTTGAGGTATGTCGGCAAGGCTGCTCCTCGAACGACCACGTTGACGCACTGACGTCAGCGTGGTGGCCCCTCCTTTGCGAGGGGTCCTTTCATGTCGGCGGACGGCCCACGACCGAAGCACTGATCCGAGAGAGCACGAAGCGGAGTCTGTAAGCGTGAGCAGCGACGAGCAGTACGACCCACGGGCAGTTCAGGACAAGTGGCAGGCCCGCTGGGCGGAGCTCGACCCGTTCGCGGCCGATGAGAAGGACACCGGCACCGAGCGGCGCTACGCGCTGGACATGTTCCCCTACCCCAGCGGCGACCTGCACATGGGGCACGCGGAGGCGTTCGCCATCGGCGACGTGCCCGCGCGCTACTGGTTCCAGCGCGGCTACAACGTCCTGCACCCCATCGGCTGGGACTCCTTCGGCCTGCCCGCGGAGAACGCCGCCATCAAGCACGACTCGCACCCCGCCGAGTGGACGTACGCCAACATCGAGACGCAGGCGGCGTCCTTCCAGCGGTACGCGCCGTCGTTCGACTGGTCGCGGCGCCTGCACACCTCCGACCCCGAGTACTACAAGTGGACGCAGTGGCTGTTCCTGCGCTTCTACGAGCGGGGCCTGGCCTACCGCAAGGGCGGCCACGTCAACTGGTGCCCCAAGGACCAGACCGTCCTGGCCAACGAGCAGGTCGTCGGCGGGCACTGCGAGCGCTGCGGCGCGCTGGTCGAGAAGCGCGTGCTGACCCAGTGGTACTTCAAGATCACCGAGTACGCCGACCGGCTGCTGGACGACATGCGGCAGCTGGAGGGCAAGTGGCCCGAGCGCGTCCTGCTGATGCAGCGCAACTGGATCGGCCGCTCCACCGGAGCCGACGTCGACTTCGTCATCGAGGGCCGCGACGAGCCCGTCACCGTCTACACCACCCGGCCCGACACCCTGTTCGGCGCGACGTTCATGGTCGTCGCCGCCGACGCGCCGCTGGCCGAGGAGATCTGCCACCCCGACCACCGCGCCGCGTTCGAGGCGTACCGCGAGGAGGTCTCCCGCGAGAGCGAGATCGAGCGGCTGTCCACCGAGCGCGAGAAGACCGGCGTGTTCCTGGGCCGGTACGCGGTCAACCCGGTCAACGGGGAGCGGCTGCCCGTCTGGGCGTCCGACTACGTGCTGGCCGAGTACGGGCACGGCGCGATCATGGCGGTGCCGGCGCACGACCAGCGCGACCTGGACTTCGCGCTGAAGTTCGGGCTGCCCGTCCGCGTCGTCGTCGAGACCGGGCTGCCCGACCCCGCCGAGACCGGCGTCGCCACCCCCGGCGACGGCGCGATCGTCAACTCCGGGCCGATCGACGGGCTGGGCAAGGCCGACGGCATCGCCCGCATCACCGAGATCCTGGAGGAGCGCGGCACCGGCCGCGCCTCGGTCAACTTCCGGCTGCGCGATTGGCTGGTCTCGCGGCAGCGCTTCTGGGGCTGCCCGATCCCGATCGTGCACTGCGAGGCGTGCGGCGAGGTCCCCGTCCCGGACGAGCAGCTGCCGGTGCGGCTGCCCGAGGGCCTGCGCGGCGCCGACCTGGCGCCCAAGGGCACCTCGCCGCTGGCCGCCGCGACCGACTGGGTGAACACCGAGTGCCCCAAGTGCGGCGGCGCCGCCAAGCGCGACACCGACACCATGGACACGTTCGTCGACTCGTCCTGGTACTACTTCCGCTACTGCTCGCCCGACTACGAGGAGGGCCCGTTCGACGTCGAGCGGGTCCGCCGCTGGATGCCCGTCGACCAGTACACCGGCGGCGTCGAGCACGCCATCCTGCACCTGCTGTACAGCCGGTTCTTCACCAAGGTCCTGTACGACATGGGCATGGTCGACTTCACCGAGCCCTTCACCCGGCTGCTGAACCAGGGCCAGGTGATCAACCAGGGCAAGGCGATGTCGAAGTCGCTGGGCAACGGCGTCGACCTGGGCGAGCAGATCGCCGAGTTCGGGGTGGACGTCGTCCGGCTGGCGATCCTGTTCTCCGGCCCGCCCGAGGACGACATCGACTGGGCCGACGTGTCCCCGCACGGCATGGCGAAGTTCCTGTCCCGCGTCCACCGCATCGCCACCGAGGTGGCCTCGCCCCCGGGCGTCACCGGCGGCGACACCGGCCTGCGCCGCGTCATCGCCCGCACCATCGACGAGGTCACCAACCTGGTCGAGACGGGGCGCTTCAACGTCGCCATCGCGCGGATCATGGAGCTGGTCACCGCGACCCGCAAGGCCATCGACTCCGGCCCCGGCGCCGCCGACCCGGCCGTCCGCGAGGCCGCGGAGACGATCGCGATCCTGCTGTCGCTGTTCGCGCCCTACACCGCCGAGGAGGCGTGGGAGCTGCTGGGCGGCACCGCCCCGGTCGTCCGCGCCGGCTGGCCCTCCGCCGACCCGGCCCTGCTGGTGGAGGAGTCGGTCACCTGCGTGGTCCAGGTGGCGGGGAAGGTCCGCGACCGGCTGGAGGTCCCGCCGGGCATCGGCGACGAGGAGCTGGAGCGGCGGGCGCTGGCGTCCGCGAAGGTCCAGGACGCCCTGGGCGGCGCGGAGATCGCCAAGATCATCGTCCGCGCCCCCAAGATCGTCAACATCGTGCCGAAACGCTGACCGCCCCGCGCCCCGGCCCCCGGGGCGCAGGCCGGTCACCGGCCGCGGCCGCCGAGCGCCGGCGACGAGGCCGGTGGCTTCGCGGCGTCAGGGCATGCCGAGGGCCGCCGGAGTCGTCGCCGGCGGCCTGCACGGGGTGTCACATCTTGCGGAGAACGGCGACGACGCGGCCCAGGATGGACGCCTCGTCGCCGGGGATCGGCTCGTAGGCCGGGTTCTGCGGCATCAGCCAGATGTGGCCGTCGCGCCGCTTGAAGGTCTTCACCGTGGCCTCGCCGTCGATCATCGCGGCCACGATGTCGCCCTGCTCGGCCACCGGCTGCTGCCGGACGACCACCCAGTCGCCGTCCGCGATCGCGGCCTCGATCATCGAGTCACCGGTGACCTTCAGCAGGAAGTGGGTGCCCTCGCCGACGAGCTGCTTCGGCAGCGTGAACACGTCCTCGACGGCCTCCTCGGCGAGGATCGGGCCACCGGCGGCGATCCGGCCGACGAGGGGCACGTACGCGGGCGCGGGCCGCGCCGCGGACGGCTGGCCCCCCGCCGCCTCGAAGGCCCCCTCGTCGGTGCGCACCGGCGTCGCGCCGGGCACCCGCACCTCGACCGCGCGCGGCCGGTTGGGGTCGCGCCGCAGGAAGCCCTTGCGCTGGAGCGACCGGAGCTGGTGCGACACGCTGGAGGTGCTGGTCAGCCCCACGGCCTCGCCGATCTCGCGCATCGAGGGCGGGTACCCGCGGCGCTGCACGGAGTCGCGGATCACCTCCAGCACCATGCGCTGCCGCTGCGTCAGGCCCGTCTCGTCCATCGGCCCGTCGGGCAGCTCCCGGACCTTGCTCATCGCTCGTCGCCTCCCGGGCGCCTCGATCGGTCACTCCTCGTCATGAACGCTATCGCGTCCCGGCCTAATGATCAAACAATTGTTCGAAGATGTACTCGCTTTTTCCGGCCGTCTCCTGGTAGAACATCGTACAGGCGTTCGATCGAAAATTCATTCGACGTCGAGGAGGGGAGAGATGTCCGGTTCACCGCACAGTGACCGTCCCCCGATCCGCCTGACCCGCCGCGGACGCGCCGTCCTCGTCGGCTTCGCCGCCGCCGTCACGCTCGCCGGCCTGTGGCTCACCGCCGGCCCCGGCGCCTTCGCGGGCTCCCGCGACGGCGGCCGCGGGCCGTCCGGCCCGGCCAGGACCGTGGTGGTGGAGCCCGGCGACACGCTCTGGGGCATCGCCTCGTCCGCCGACCCCGGCGCCGACCCGCGCCTGACCGTCCAGCGCATCCTCGACCTCAACGGCCTGAACGGCGACCCGACCGTCCGCCCCGGCCAGGAGATCCGCCTCCCCGCCGGCTGACCGGCGCGGCGGGGTGTCCGACCAGGCGTTCCGTGACCGCCGCGCACGCCGGGTGACGACACGCCCGGGACGAAATCCGTGACGCGGGAGATGACCTGCGCGGACGTGCCGGATGTGACGCGCGAGGCTCCGGAGCGGGTTGCGAACGCCTGCGCCGAGCCGTACCGTTGACCACAACATCTAGTAGTCACACCGATGTAGTTCCCTATATATGGCGGTTCCATCGGTGCAACTCATTAACGTCAGGGGAGGGGATCGAGCGTGCACTGCCCGTTCTGCCGCAACCCTGACACCAAAGTGATCGACAGCCGTTCCACCGACGACGGCGGCGCCATTCGGCGGCGCCGCTCGTGCGCGGAATGCGGCCGGCGATTCACGACGCAGGAGAATGTCCTCGTGATGGTGGCCAAGCGCAGCGGGGTCACCGAGCCGTTCTCCCGGGAGAAGATCATCGCCGGGGTGCGCAGGGCCTGCCAGGGCCGTCCGGTCGACGAGGATGCGCTCGCGAAGCTGGGGCAGCGGGTCGAAGAGGCGATCAGGTCGTCCGGATCCGCGGAAATCCCCTCGCACGAGGTCGGCCTCGCGATTCTGGGGCCGCTCCGTGAACTCGATGAGGTCGCCTATCTGCGATTCGCCTCGGTCTACCGGAGCTTCGAGTCGCTGGACGACTTCGCCAAGGAGATCGAAGCACTGCGGAAGGCCGGTTCCTCGGGGGAGCCCGGCCCGTCCCGGTAAGGGACGGTTCCGGCACTACCAGCACATTGAAGGCGCCTCCGCGCGGGCATGTCCTGCGCGGCGGCGGAGTTGTTCCTGAACAGGGCCCGGCGGGAGCCCGAGAAGGGGGAAGGTCATGACGGAGACGGTGAGCGGCTCGTCGGCACGGCGCGGCAAGGGGGGCCGCAAAGGGCTGAAGATCGAGCGCATTTTCACCACGCCCGGCGTGCACCCGTACGACGAGCTGCGCTGGGAGCGTCGTGACGTCGTCATGACCAACTGGCGGGACGGCTCGGTCAACTTCGAGCAGCGCGGCGTCGAGTTCCCCGACTTCTGGTCGCTGAACGCCGTCAACATCGTCACGTCCAAGTACTTCCGCGGCGCGGTCGGCACCCCGCAGCGGGAATGGAGCCTGAAGCAGCTCGTCGACCGCGTCGTCCGCGTGTACGTGGAGACGGGCCTGCGGGAGGGCTATTTCGCCTCCGAGCAGGACGCCGAGATCTTCGACCACGAGCTGAAGTACGCCCTCGTCCACCAGCTCTTCAGCTTCAACTCCCCGGTCTGGTTCAACGTCGGCACCAAGTCCCCGCAGCAGGTGAGCGCGTGCTTCATCCTGTCGGTGGACGACACGATGGAGTCGATCCTCGACTGGTACAAGGAAGAGGGCGTCATCTTCAAGGGCGGCTCAGGCGCCGGCCTGAACCTCTCCCGCATCCGGTCCAGCAAGGAGCTGCTCTCCTCGGGCGGCACCGCCAGCGGGCCCGTCTCGTTCATGCGGGGCGCCGACGCGTCCGCCGGGACGATCAAGTCGGGCGGGGCGACCCGGCGCGCCGCGAAGATGGTCGTGCTGGACGTCGACCACCCCGACATCGAGGAGTTCATCGAGACCAAGGCGCGCGAGGAGGACAAGATCCGCGCGCTGCGGGACGCCGGGTTCGACATGGACCTCGGCGGCCGGGACATCAGCAGCGTCCAGTACCAGAACGCCAACAACTCCGTCCGCGTGTCGGACGAGTTCATGCAGGCCGTGGAGTCCGACGGCGAGTTCGGGCTGCGCGCCCGCATGACGGGCGAGGTCATCGAGACCGTCAAGGCCAAGGACCTGTTCCGGCTCATGGCCAAGGCCGCGTGGGAGTGCGCCGACCCCGGCATCCAGTACGACGACACGATCAACGACTGGCACACCAACCCCGAAACCGGGCGTATCACCGCAAGCAACCCGTGCAGTGAGTACATGAGCCTGGACAATTCGTCCTGCAACCTCGCGAGCATCAACCTGCTGAAGTTCCTCACCGACGCGGGCACGTTCGACGTCGCGAAGTTCGTGAAGCTCACCGAGCTGATCATCACGGCGATGGACATCTCGATCACGTTCGCCGACTTCCCGACCGAGAAGATCGCCGAGACGACCCGCGACTACCGGCAGCTCGGCATCGGCTACGCCAACCTGGGCGCGCTGCTGATGGCGACGGGGCACGCCTACGACTCCGAGGGCGGGCGGTCCCTCGCCGCGGCGATCACGTCGCTGATGACGGGCGTCGCCTACAAGCGCTCCGCCGAGATCGCCGGCGTGGTGGGGCCGTACGCGGGCTACGCGCGCAACGCCGAGGCGCACAAGCGGGTCATGCGCAAGCACGCAGCCGCCAACGACGGCATCCGCACGCTGGACGAGATGGACAAGGCGATCCACGCCGCCGCCGCCAAGCAGTGGGCGGACTGCCTCAAGGCCGGCGAGAAGCACGGCTACCGCAACGCCCAGGCCAGCCTGCTCGCTCCGACCGGCACCATCGGGCTGATGATGGACTGCGACACCACCGGCATCGAGCCCGACCTCGCGCTGATGAAGTTCAAGAAGCTCGTCGGCGGCGGGTCCATGCAGATCGTCAACCACACGGTGCCGCGCGCCCTGGAGAAGCTCGGCTACCAGCAGGAGCAGATCGAGGCGATCGTCGAGTACATCGCCGAGCACGGCCACGTGGTGGACGCGCCGGGGCTGCGTCCCGAGCACTACGAGGTGTTCGACTGCGCGATGGGCGAGCGGGCGATCAGCCCGATGGGGCACGTCCGGATGATGGCGGCCGTCCAGCCGTTCCTGTCCGGCGCGATCTCCAAGACGGTCAACATGCCGGAGTCGGCCACCGTCGAGGACATCGAGAAGGTGTACTTCGAGGGCTGGCGGCTCGGCCTGAAGGCCCTGGCGATCTACCGCGACAACTGCAAGGTCGGCCAGCCCCTGTCGGCCGCCGGCAAGAAGGCGAAGGAGGCGCCGGCGGAGGCGGCGGCCCCCCGCCCGGTCCGCAGGCGGCTGCCGAAGCAGCGTCCCGCGACCGTCACCCGGTTCTCCGTCGCCGGCGCCGAGGGCTACATGACCGCCTCGTCCTACCCGGACGACGGCGTCGGCGAGGTGTTCCTCAAGCTCGGCAAGCAGGGCTCCACGCTCGCCGGCGTGATGGACGCCTTCTCCATGGCGATCTCCATCAGCCTGCAGTACGGCGTCCCGCTGGAGACGTGGGTGGAGAAGTTCACCAACATGCGGTTCGAGCCCGCCGGCATGACCGACGACCCCGACATCCGCATGGCGACCTCGGTGATGGACTACATCTTCCGCCGCCTGGCGCTGGACCACCTCCCCTACGAGGAGCGCGCGGGCCTCGGCATCTTCACCGCCGAGGAGCGCGCGATGCAGGCCAACGGCGAGGATCCGGCCGCCCTGCACGCCGAGGACGAGGTCGACCGCGAGTCGCTCGCCCAGTCCGCCGAGATCAGCAAGCCGGCCGCCCCGGCCCCGGCCGCCCCCGCGCACGAGGCCCACTCGTCCGTGGAGGCGATCGAGAGCCGCCAGGGCCGCACGGCCGACGCGCCGCTCTGCCTCACCTGCGGCACGAAGATGCGCCCGGCCGGCAGCTGCTACGTCTGCGAAGGCTGCGGCTCCACCAGCGGCTGCAGCTGACGCCTGCCTCCTCCGCCCGGTAAGTACCTCGCGTACTTACCGGGCGTTGGCGTTCTTGGGAGCACCCAGGGTGGCGGCGTCTTCAGGAGGGCTCGGGCTTGTCGTCGGTGGGGGACTTGATCGGCTGGGTGGTCGAGGAGCGGCGGCGTTGGGAGGTCTTGCGGCGGCTCGCCACCAGGAGGTCGTCCTCGGAGCCGTCGGGGGACGGCTTGTCCGGGGCCGGTTCCGGGGCGGTGACGGCCTTCGGGCTGCGGCGGGGCTTCTTCGGCGGCTTCAGTTCGGCCTGGCGGAGGGATTCCACGAAGCTCGCTGCGTCGTCCTCGTCGTCGGCGTCCGGGCCGGTCCGGCGCTTGCCGGTGATCCACTGGTCGACGGTGAGGCGGCCGCCGCCACCCGCGGCGAACAGGAGGCTGGCCATGCCGAGGGCCACGACGAGCTCGTAGCCGTTCTGCACCGTCGCGCCGTCCACCACGAACAGGCCCTGGTCGGCGTGGACGAAGACGAACGCGCCGGCCATGTCGATGAACAGCAGGGCGCCCGTGACGGGCAGCCCGAGGCCGGCGATGAGCGCCGCGCCGCCGAGGAGCTCGACGAACGCCGAGTAGACGGCGGCGGCGGTGGGCAGCGGCACGCCGAGGTCGTCGAACGTACGGCCGGTCGCGGTGATGCCCGCCTCGATCTTCTGCCAGCCGTGCGCCATGAAGACGATGCCCACGCCGAGCCGCGCGAGGACTGCCACGACGTCGTAGAGCGGCCGAGAGCGCATGCGGTCGACTCCTTCAGCACGGGGATGGGGCCCGGTTAGACGGAGAGTATGACGGCCTGTCCGGAGATATCGCGAACGTCGCAGGTGACGGCTATGGTCGGCGGGTGAGGACGCGGTCGAGAAGATCGTGGTGACCGGCTACGAGGACGAGCCGCGGGGTGTCATGGTGGAGGGCTCGGACGGCGGCGGGCGGTTCGAGGAGGTCGTCCTGCGGCCGCACGTGACGCTGGCCGACTCCGGGCAGGCCGGGAGGGCCGCCGAGCTGCACGAGAAGGCGCATGAGCTCTGCTTCATCGCGAACTCGGTCAACTTCCCCGTCCGCCACGAGGCGAGCTGGGGGTAGGTCAGCGCGTCCGGCCGCGGGGCTTCAGGCGCGCCGCCGGCATGGGCGGTGCGGGGAGGCGGTCGCCGCGGTAGCCCTCCACCGCGCCGAAGCGGTCGCCCGTCATCCAGTCCTCGCGGGCCTGGGCGATCTCCTCTCCGGCTCGGGCGATGAAGTTCCACCACATGACGAGCTTCTCCTCGAACGGCTCGCCGCCCAGCAGGACGAAGCCGCCGGGCCCGTCGGCCCGCAGCGGCAGCTCGCGGCGTCCGGAGCCGAGGTAGAGCATCGAGCCGGGTTCGACCCGCTCGCCGTCGATCTCGATGGCGCCGGACATGGTGAGCGCCGCGTACTCGAAGTCCGGCTCGACCGGCAGGCGCACGTCGGCGCCGTCTTCCAGGGCGATGTCCGCGCCCATGATCGGGGTGAACGCGGTGCCGGGGGAGGCGGCGCCGTCGAGTTCGCCCAGCAGGAGAGTGGCGGTGAAGCCGGGGGCGGTGACCACGGGCAGGTCGGGGTGGAACTCCCAGGCGGGGTCGGTGTGCCGGTGGGCGTCCGGGAGCGCGACCCAGAGCTGGGCGCCGTGCAGGACGGGGGAGTGGTCGCGCGGCGACTCCTCCGAGTGGGCGATGGCGCGGCCGGCGGTCATCAGCCCGAGCTGCTTCGGGCGGATGGTCTGCAGGCTGCCGAGGCTGTCGCGGTGCAGGACCTCCCCGCCGTGCAGCCAGCTGACGGTCTGCAGCCCGATGTGCGGATGCGGCGGCACCTGCATGCCGGGCTGGTCGGTGATGTCGTCCGGCCCGTAGTGGTCGACGAAGCACCACGCGCCCACCATCCGCCGCCCCAGGCTGGGCAGCAGCCGGCGGACGACGGTGCTCTCGCCCAGCGGGACCCGGCGCGGCGGCAGCAGTTCGTGGACGGGCCCACCCGCCACGTCGTCGCGTCCGCCGCACTGCACCGGCTTCGGCCGGACATCGAGATTGCTCACCGCAACCGCCCTTCCCACAACGCCGTCCCTTAACGATGCCCTACCGCCTCCCCGGTTGAACCCGCGGAATGGGGTGTGCGGGCGCCGGGTTCACCTCTATGTGATGCACGGTGAGTACAAGGTCCCCGGTGGCAAGCTCGTGGTCGCGGACGTCGACGTCGTCGACGGTGTCCTGCGCAACCCTCGGATCAGCGGCGACTTCTTCCTCGAACCGGACGCGGCCCTGGACGCGATCAACGGCGTCCTCGACGGGCTGCCCGCGGCGCTGGACGCCAGGGCGATCGGCGTCCGCGTCCAGGCGGGGCTGCCGCGCGGCACGGTGATGCTCGGCATCACCGCCGAGGCCGTCGGCATCGCGGTGCGGCGGGCCGTCGCCAAGGCGTCGGACTGGCGCGACCACGACTGGCGGCTGGTCCACGAGCCGCCGCAGGAACCGGCCCTGCACATGGCGCTCGACCAGGTGCTCGCCGAGGAGGTCGGCGCGGGCCGCCGCCCGCCGACGCTGCGGGTGTGGGAGTGGGCGTCGCCCGCGGTGGTCATCGGCAGCTTCCAGTCGCTGCGCAACGAGGTGGACGCCGCGGCGGCGGAGCGGCACGGCGTCGAGGTGGTGCGGCGCATCAGCGGCGGCGGAGCGATGTTCATCGAGCCCGGCAACACGATCACGTACTCGCTGTACGCGCCGGAGACGCTGGTCGCCGGGATGTCGTTCGCGGAGAGCTACGCGTTCCTGGACGACTGGGTGCTCGGCGCGCTCGGCGGGCTCGGGATCAAGGCGTGGTACCAGCCGCTGAACGACATCACGTCCGACAACGGCAAGATCGCCGGTGCGGCGCAGAAGCGGCTCGCGTCGGGCGCGGTGCTGCACCACGTGACGATGGCCTACGACATCGACGCGGAGAAGATGCTGCAGGTCCTGCGCATCGGCCGGGAGAAGATCTCCGACAAGGGGATCGCCAGCGCGGTGAAGCGGGTGGACCCGCTGCGGCGGCAGACCGGCCTGCCCCGCGAGGAGATCATCGACCGCATGATCGGGCACTTCCGGTCCCGGTACGGCCTCACCGGCGACCGGGTGGGCGAGGACGAACTGCGCCTGGCCCGCAAGTACGTCACCGACAAGTTCGCCACTCCGGAGTGGACGGCCCGCATCCCCTGACGCGCGCGGCCGGGGCGGAACCCTGGCGCGCCGCCGTGCGTCCTCCTCATGGCAGGTCGCGGGCGTGCGGCGGCACGCCGTAGGTTGGTGACGTCGGCCGATGATGAGGAGCGTTCATGTCGATGCAGAAGGGCGCCAACACCGCGGTGCCGGTTCCCTCGGTGCGGGTCGAGCTGGGCTGGCAGGCCGGTCCGGGCGTGCCGGACGCGGACGCGTCGGCGCTCCTGGTGACCGAGGCCGGGCGGGTCCGGTCCGACGACGACTTCGTCTTCTACAACCAGCCGGCGCACGCCTCCGGCGCGGTGCGGCACGAGGGCAAGCAGCAGGGGCCGACGGTCCTGGACGTCCTGTCGGTGGACCTGAGCCGGGTCGAACCCGCCATCGACAAGATCGTCATCGCGGCGTCCGCGGACGGCGGGACGTTCGGCCAGTTCCAGGGCCTGTACGTGCGGGTCGTGGACGCGGCGGGCGGCACGGAGGTCGCCCGGTTCGACAGCCCCGGCGCGACCACGGAGACGGCGTTCGTGCTCGGTGAGCTGTACCGGCGGCAGGGCGCGTGGAAGTTCCGCGCGGTCGGCCAGGGGTACGACTCGGGCCTCGCGGGCCTGGCCACCGACTACGGCATCTCGGTCGACGACCCGGGCCAGGCGGCACCGCCGCCGCCCCCGCAGCCGGTGCGGCCGCCCGCCCCTCCGGCGCCCCCGCAGCCGCAGTACGCGCCGCCGCCTCCGCCGCCCGGCGGCCAGTACGCGCCGCCCCCTCCGCCGCCCGGCCAGTACGCGCCGCCGCCTCCGCCGCCAGGCGGCCAGTACGTTCCGCCTCCGCCGCCGCCTCCACCGGGCCAGTACGCGCCGCCGCCTCCCCCAGGTGGTCAGTACGCGCCGCCGCCTCCCGGCCAGTACGCGCCCCCGCCCGGCCCGGCGCAGCCGCAGCAGCAGGGCGGCAAGATCTCCCTGACGAAGAACGCCCCGTCGGTGTCGCTCACCAAGCACGGCGCGACGGGCGGCCACATGCGCGTCAACCTCAACTGGACCGCCCGCGAGGGCGCCGCCAAGGGGCGGCTCGGCAAGCGCCGCCGCGGCGTCGACCTCGACCTCGACCTGTGCTGCCTCTGGGAACTGCAGGACGGCCGCAAGGGCATCATCCACGCGATCGGCGACATGGGCGCCCTCGACCGTGCGCCGTTCATCAAGCTCGACAAGGACGACCGCACCGGCGCCATCGAGTCGGGCGAGAACCTCCACATCAACCTCGACCACACCGGGGACTTCAAGCGCATCCTGGTGTTCGCCGAGATCTACGACGGCGCCGACGACTTCCGCGGCCTGGACGCGATCGCCACGCTGTTCCCGGTGGGCGCGCCGCCCATCGACATGCGGATGGACGACTGCGTGGACGGCTCCCGCGACGCGGTCCTGGCGCTCATCGAGAACGTGAACGGCGAGCTGGTCGTCCGCCGGGAGGGGCGGTTCATCCTGCCGCCTCCCGGCCGGCCGCGCTGGGGCAAGATGGCCGTCGACCAGGCGTACGGCTGGAACCTGGAGTGGGTCGCCTCGCGCGGCAAGGACTGAGCGGCGCTCACGCGGCCTTCAGCTGCTCCGCCAGCTTCTTGTCGTGGGCGACCCGCACGAGGGCCGCGGTGAACCGCGCCAGGTCCTTGCCGGGGACCTTCTCGGCGAGCTCGCCGGCGTCGGTGGGCAGGCCGAGCCGTTCGGCGCCCTTCTTGACCTGGTCGTCGATGTGGGGGCGCAGCCACGGCCAGATGGCCTGCGCTTCGCGGAAGAAGATGTCCACGCCGGTGGGGCCGATGCCGGGGAACTCCTGCAGCAGCTCGGCGGCCTTCTTCGGGTCGCGTCCCGACTCGATGGCGAGGCGCCGCAGGTCGCCCTTGTACTTGTCCTGGACGATCTCGGCGGTCTCGCCCAGGCGGGACGCGGTCGACTCGTCGTAGCGGACGTAGTGGCCGCGCCCGAGCGCGTCCACCCGGTCCTGCCACGACAGCCGGCTCATGCCGCGCGCGGTTCCGCCGCCGGCCGCGAACAGTTCGCGGGCGGCGGACACCGCGATGTCCGCCGAGATGCGCGCGCTCAGCAGGTTGGCCAGGACGAGCAGCTTGAACAAGGCGGCAGGCTGGTCCTTCAGCGTTATGCCGGCCTCCTCGGCGAACGTCTGGCCGGACTCGCGCAGCAGCTTCTTCACGACGGCATCCATGGCATGTACCTCCCGTGGATGGCGCCTACCCGGCCAGGCCGCGATGACTCCCCGGGAGGGTCTCGCAGGGACTCACAGGAGGCTGAGCTGCCCTTCGCCGGCGAGCGGGTCGCGGTGCTTCTTCAGGTGCCGCCAGCGCGGGAGGTCGTCCAGGTACGACCAGGACATCCGGTGGTGCGGCGTGGGCCCGTGCTCCTCCAGCGCCTTCTGGTGGACGGGCGAGGGGTATCCGGCGCTGTCGGCGAACCCGTAGCCGGGGAACTCGCCGTCCAGTTCCGCCATCAGCCGGTCGCGGTGGACTTTCGCCAAGACGGACGCGGCGGCGACCGTGACCGACCTCTGGTCGGCCTTGATCTCGCACCGGACGCGCCAGGGCCGGCCCAGGAAGTCGTGCTTGCCGTCCAGGATGACCACGTCGGGCCGGGCGGGCAGCGATTCCAGCGCGCGGACGGCGGCACGCCGCAGCGCCTCGGTCATGCCGACCTCGTCGATCTCCTCGGGCGACGACGCGCCGATCGCATGCCCGGCGAGCCATCTGGGCAGCAGGCCGGCGAACGCCTCGCGGTGCGCCCCGGTGAGCAGCTTGGAGTCGGTCAGCGCGACGGTCTTCTCGCCGCGCCCCGGCAGGACGGGCGGCGGGCTCAGGTCGGTGACGGCGGCGCACACCACGACGGGTCCGGCCCAGGCGCCGCGGCCGACCTCGTCCACCCCGGCGATCGTGACCGGGCGCGCGGCCCGCAGCTCGTCCTCGATCTCGTAGCCCGCGGCGCGCGGGATCCCCGCGGAGGCGGGGCCGGGGTCGAGCCCGGGGAGGGCGTCGCCGGTCGTGTCGGTCAAGGAGGCTCCTCTAGGACGCGTGGACTCACGAGCGCAGCGGCCGGCGAACGCGGGAACCTGCGAACGCGGAACCCTGCGAACGCGGGGCTCACGACCGCATGAACGCCGCGATCGCGTGGCCGAGCCGCTCCCCGTCGTCCTCCTGCAGGAAGTGGCCCGCGCCGTCGATCGTAGGGTGCTCGATGCCCTGCGCGCCCGGAACCAGCTGCTTGAACAGCGGGGCCATCGCCCCGGTGATGGGGTCCTTGTCGCTGAAGGCGACCAGGAACGGCTTGTCCCACGCGCGCAGGACGTCCCAGGCGTCGCGGTTCGGCTGCGCCTCCGGGTCGTCGGGTTCGGCGGGGACGAGCGCGGGCATCGCCCGCGGCCCCGCCTTGAACGACTCGTCCGGGAACGGCGCGTCGTAGGCGGCGCGCACCTCGTCGGTCAGGGCGGTGCGGCATCCGGCGGCGATGTTGCGGGCGATGTCGAACTCGGCGGCCGTGCGGACGGACTGCCGGAACCTCAGCCACGTCTCCGGCATCGGGAAGTCGCCCGTGGGCAGGCCGGTGTTGGCCACGACGACGCGGGAGAACCGGTCCTGGTGGGCGGTGACCAGGCGCAGGCCGATGAGGCCGCCCCAGTCCTGCCCGACGAGGGTGACGTCCCGCAGGTCGAGGGCGTCGAACACCAGCGAGCGCGTCCATTCGATGTGGCGGGCGTAGGTGTGGTCGGTCATCTCGGCGGGCTTGTCGGAGCGCCCGAAACCGACCAGGTCGGGCGCGACGACGCGGAGCCCCGCGCCGGCCAGGACCCGCATGACGCGGTGGTAGAGGAACGACCAGCTCGGCTCGCCGTGCAGGCACAGCACGACGGGGCCGTCGGAGGGGCCCGCCTCGACGTAGGCCATCCGCAGCGCGCCGTCGCCGTCCAGGGCGGGCACGTCGGCGTAGCGCGGTTCGTAGGGGAAGTCCGGGAGGTGGTCGAAGCGCTCGTCGGGCGTACGCAGGATCCGCATCCGCCCATCATGGCAGCGGCCGGCGGACGCGCGTCAGAGCCAGCCGTTGTGCCGCGCGGTGCCCACCGCCTCGATGCGGTTGCGCGCGCCCGTCTTGCCGATCGCGGCGGACAGGTAGTTCCGGACGGTGCTCTCCGACAGGTGCAGCCGCGCGGCGATGTCGGCGACGGTGGACCCGTCGGCCGCGGCCGACAGCACGTCGCGCTCCCGCTCGGTCAGCGGGTTCGGGCCGACCGACAGCGCCGCCGCGGCCAGCGCCGGGTCGACGACCTGCTCCCCGGCCAGGACGCGCCGCAGGGCCGTGACCAGGTCCTCGATAGGGCCGTCCTTGACCAGGAACCCGCTCGCCCCCGCCTCCATCGCGCGGCGCAGGTAGCCGGGCCGCCCGAACGTGGTCACGATCAGCACCTTGCACGCGGGCAGCTCGCGGCGCAGGTCGGCGGCGACGTCCAGGCCGCTGCGGCCGGGCATCTCGATGTCGAGCACGGCGACGTCCGGGCGGGTGCGCAGCGCCTCGGCCAGCACCTGCGCGCCGTCGCCGACCTCGGCGACGACCTCGACGTCCTCCTCCAGGCCGAGCAGCAGGGCGAGCGCGCCGCGCATCATGCCCTGGTCCTCGGCGAGCAGCACTCTGATCACGTCGCTCATTGTCCACCCGCGCCCCGCGCCGCGCCGGCGGGGACGGTGACGGTCAGCAGGAACCCTCCTCCGGGCGCGGGGCCGGCCCGGACCGTGCCGTCGGCCGTCGCCACCCGCTCGGACAGCCCGCGCAGCCCGTGGCCGCCGCGGGCGCCCGGCCCGTGCTGCCCGGACGCGCCGGCCCCGTCGTCCCGCACCTCCAGGACGGCCCGGTCACCGTCCGCGCGGACGGTGATGTCGCAGTGCGCGGCCCCGCTGTGCCGGATCACGTTGGTGACCCCTTCGCGGACCGCCCAGCCGAGCAGCGCGTCCGTCCCGGCCGGCAGCGGCGGTCCGGTGCGGCGGATGGCGGCCTCCACGCCGGCGTCCGCCAGCGCCGTGCGGGCGGCGTCCAGCTCGCCGGCCAGGCCGCGGCCCCGGTACCCGCTGACCGCCTGCCGGACCTCGTCCAGGGCCTCCCGCCCCACGGTCTCGATGTCGGCGGCCTGCCGGGCGGCCACCGCCGGGTCGCGCTCGGCGATGAGCCGGACGGCCTGCGCCTTCACCACCATCAGCGACAGCGTGTGGCCGAGCAGGTCGTGCAGGTCGCGGGAGAAGCGCAGCCGCTCGCGCGCCACGGCCGCCTCGGCGAGCTCCTCCCGCGCGTCCCGGAGCAGGCCGATGACGGTGAACAGCCGCAGGATCACCGCGGTCACCACGCCGGCCGTCGCGGTGCCGTACCAGATCGCGGCGAGGGCGCCGCCGTCCTCGCCGCCCGCCCAGCCGACCAGGGCGCTCAGCGAGGAGACGCCGCCGACGCCGGCGAGCATCGCGAGCTCCGGTCCGCCGCGCCGCGGCAGGTGCCCGACGAGGACGCCGGTGGAGAGCCCCAGCAGCGGGAACAGCGTGTACCACCGGCCCTGGAAGCCCAGGGACGCGGCGGCCGCGGCCGCCGCCTGGGCGGTCAGCAGCACGATCGGCACCCGTATGGGGAAGCGCCCGTCGAACGAGGTGCGGATGACGGCGACGTGCAGGAACGCGAACACCAGCAGCGCCGCGACGGCGAGCCACACGGGACGGGCGCGGCCCTGCGCCACGTCCCACAGCGGCCAGACCAGGATGATGAGCCAGAACACGAAGACGTGGCCGCGGGGTCCTTCGCGGTCCAGCGTGTCCAGATCCAGGTCGGGCACGCGCCTTCGCGGAGTGCCCTTCCATGGGATCACCTGTCGTTCTCCTCGTTCACGTTGCCACGGTATGCGGACGCCCCGCTCACGGGCTGCGGGCTCGTTCACAGGGTTCGGGTGGAGCGCCGGTAGCCGAAGGCGGCGAAGGCCACGAAGACGCCCGCCCACAACGCCAGCAGCATGACGCCGGCCGGCGTCGGGGCATGACCTTCGGTGACGCGCCAGGACAGCTCGCCGTAGCGGTTGATCGGCGTCGCCGCCCCGATGTCCTGCAGCCACCCGGGGAACCTGGTGATCGGCACCCACAGGCCGCCCAGCAGGGACAGGCCCATGTAGCAGGTCAGCGCGGCCATCTGCGCCTGCTGCGCGGTGAACAGGTACCCGAGGCCGATCCCGAGGACCGCCATGGGCGCGATGCCCGCCCACAGCAGCGCGACCACGGCCGCCCACTGGCCGGCGCCGAGCGACACCCCGTTCACCAGCGCGCCGGCCAGGCAGATCGACACGATCGGCGGGACGGCGACGACCATCGCGCACAGAGTCCGGCCGACGACGACCTCGGAGGGGCGCAGGGGCAGCAGCCGCAGCTGCCGTATCCAGCCGAGCGGCTTGTCCTCGGCGATGGACACGCCGTTGTTCAGCACGGCCCCGACCGCGCCGAAGCCCGCCATGCCCACCATCGCGTAGACCGCGCCCGCGTGCTCGGACTTCCCGGTCAGGTCGAGGTTGGTGAACACCAGGTACATCGTGAGCGGCGATATCAGGCTCATCACGAGGTAGCCGGGGTCGCGCAGCAGCCGCACCATCTCCAGGCGGACGTAGGACAGGATCATCGCAGGGCCTCCTTCTGTCCGGTGAGGGCGAGGAACGCCTCTTCCAGGCCGGCCCCCGTCACCTCGAGGTCGCGGACCATCCCGGCCTCGGCCAGCGCCAGGACCGTCGCGTCCGAGTCGGTGGTGTGCAGCAGCACGCGGCGTCCCCGCACCTCGCTGCCGACCACGCCGGGAAGGCCGTCCAGCGCCGCCGCCGGCCCGTCCAGGTCGAAGGCGACGGTGCGGCCGGGGACGCGCCGCTTGATCTCCTCGCTGGTGCCGTCGGCGATGACGCGGCCCCGGTCGATGACCACGATCCGGTCGGCGTAGTCGTCGGCCTCCTCCAGGTAGTGGGTGGAGAACAGGATCGTCCGCCCGTGCTCGGCGTAGGAGCGCACGCTCGCCCACAGCTCGCGCCTCGACTCGATGTCCAGGCCCGTCGTCGGCTCGTCCAGGACGAGGAGGTCGGGCGCGCCCGCCACCGCGATCGCGAACCGGACGCGCTGCGCCTGCCCGCCCGACAGCCGGTCGGCCCGCCGCCCCGCCAGGTCCGCGACGCGCGCGGTCTCCATCAGCTCGTCCAGCGGCGGGACGGCCCGGTCGCGGGCCTTCGCCGCGTAGGCGCGGCGGACGAAGCCGAGCAGCTCCCGGACGGTCACCCCGCCGATCAGCCGGCCCGTCTGCGGCATCGCGCCCACGCGGCCGCTGCGCACCGCCCGCTGCGGCGCCGTGCCCAGCAGCCGCACCTCGCCCGCGTCGGGCGGGATCAGCCCGAGCAGCATCGCGATGGCCGTGGACTTGCCCGCGCCGTTCGGGCCGAGGAGCGCCACGGACGTCCCCCGGTCGAGGCGCAGGTCGAGGCCGTCGACCGCCCGCACCGTCCCGTAATCCTTGGTCGCGCCGGTGAAGAGCACCGCCGGTTCCGCCGTTCTGACTTCCATGCCTCGGACGTTACGGATTCGGCCGGTGCCGGCAGCAGATGCGAACCTCCACTTCTGGACAGTACAAATGTCCTGGTCCCGGCGGCGGGGTGAGCCGCGCCCCGCCCCAGGCAGGGTGGGCGGGCGCCAACGAACCGGGCGCGGGGAGTCCCGTTCCGGGCGGTCCTGCGCTTTACTCGCCTTGATGGCTTTGTTCGACAGGTCCCGCTCCCGCCCGGCGAAGGACGCCGCGGCGCGGGATCTTTTCGAGCGCCTGCGGGTGCGCTACTTCCACATCGCGCCGGGGCTGCGGTTCCTGGGCGGGCTGCTGCTGGTGGCGCTGGTCCTGGCCGGCGCGGTCGTGCTCGACGGGCCGTTCCTCGGCGCGGCGGCGGGCGCGGTCGTCCTGCTGGTCGCCGTGCACCTGACCCTGCGCTCGCCCACGGGCATGGCGGTCGTCGCCGTCATCGCGTCCTGGGTCGCGCTGTCCCTGCCCCTGGGCGGGCTCTATCCCGGCGGCGACGACCTGTCGTACCTGAGCCCGGCGGTGCTGCTGGCCGCGCTCGCCGTGCCCGTGGCCGCGGCCGCGTTCCGCCTGCGCGGATACGCGCCGTGGAGCACGACACTGCTCGCGCTCGCCGCCGCCGGAGCCGCGACGGCGGCGACCGCCCACGTGGTGCCGCAGGCCAGTGCGGCGCCTGGCTGGGCCGCCGCCCTGGCCGTCCTCGCCTACCGGTGGGACCGGGCGCGCCGCACGGTGCCCGCCGAGGCGTACGAGACCGGCTGGGTCCAGGAACAGGCGAGCCCGAAAGGGGACGCGATGCCGCCGGGCCCCCGCAAGAACCCGACCGGCCCGCCCCATCCCGACCGGCCGGACAGGAAGCCGGCCAGGTCCGACCGGCGCGGCCCCGGCGACGAGCCCGCCGCCGCGGCGGGCCCCCCGCCCGCCCACCAGGGCGCCGCCCCGCGGGGCGGCGGGGGCGGGGGGGGGGCGGGGCGGCCGGCCCCCGCCGCGCGGCGGCCCGCCCCCCGGGCCCCGCCGGCCCCCCCCCCCCCCCCCCCCACGCCCGGGCCCCCGCGCCCGCCGGCGCCCGCCCCCGCCCGCCCCCACGACCTGCTGCCCGACGACGGTCCCGCGTCCGACT
The DNA here is from genome assembly GCF_040302145.1 of Spirillospora sp. NPDC127506. Lineage (NCBI taxonomy): Bacteria > Bacillati > Actinomycetota > Actinomycetes > Streptosporangiales > Thermomonosporaceae > Spirillospora > Spirillospora sp. NPDC127506. The sequence goes on from NZ_JBEORG010000010.1 coordinate 51,029, forward strand.
TCGCGACCGCGGAGCTGCTGTGCCAGGTGCTGGACGCGGCGGCGGCGTCGGGCAGCGAGCCGTCCGGAGCGTTCCTCACCCCGGTCGCGCTGGCGCCCGCGTTCACGGTGGCCGAGCGCAGCGAGCGGCGCTGGCGGCCGATCGGGCGGCTGCACGACGCGCCGCAGCAGGCCCGCGAGGCGCTGATCACCTACTTCCGGCACGTGGTGCCGGCGGTGGAGAGCCCGGCCGAGGCGGACATCGCCCGGTTCGCCGAGGCGGCGGACCTGCTGGAGGACGAGACCCGCCGCAACGGCATCGCGGTCGCCGGCCGCCGGTTCCGCATCGTGCGGATCGAGCGCATCACCCTGATGGGCCCGGACGGCCCCGAGCCGCCGCGCCCGACCGATTTCGACGCCCGCTGACCGGCCGTCCGGCGGCAGGGCGTCCGGCGGCAGGGCGTCCGGCGGCAGGGCGTCCGGGCCCGCCCTCGGGGGTCAGGACGCCGGGTCGGCGTAGGCGGGCCGGTGCTCCTGGACGGAGTCGGCCAGGTGGTCGGCCAGCTCGTCCACGTCGAGGCGCTTCTCGATCCTGCGCAGGTCGTCGATCTTGGCCTTGGTCTCGGCCCGGCGCGGCGCGAGCATGGTGCAGCAGTCCTCGTCGGGCAGCTCGGAGATCGACAGCGTGCGGATGCGGCGCGCCTGGTCCATGATCTCGCTCTTGTCCATGCCGACCAGGGGCCGCAGGATCGGCAGCTCCACGGCGTCGTCCAGCGCGGTGATGTTGGTGAGCGTCTGGCTGGACACCTGGCCGAGCGCGTCGCCGGTGATCAGTGCGGCGCCGCGCAGCCGGCGCGCGACGACCTCGCCGGTGCGCAGCATCAGCCGGCGCTGCGCGATCACGGCCAGCCGGTCGGCCCCGGAGGACTTGATCTGCTGCTGCGCCTTGCCGAACGGCACGACGAACAGCCGGGACCCGCCCTGGAACTTGTCCAGCTCGCGGACGAGCGCGTACGCCTTGTAGATCGACTCCGGGCCGGTGAACGGCATGCCGGAGAAGTGCAGGTAGTCGACGCGCAGGCCGCGGCGCATCATCCGGTACGCGGCGACCGGCGAGTCGATGCCGCCGGACATCAGCACGAGCGCGCGGCCGCTCATCCCGACGGGGAGGCCGCCCTGGCCGGGCAGGCCGCCGGAGTAGACGAACACCTCGTCGCGGTCGACCTCGATGGACAGGGTGTGCTCGGGGTCCTTGAGCTTGACGGGCTGCCCGTAGCGGCCGGCGACGAGCCCGCCGATGTGCCGGTCGAGCTCGGTGGAGGTCATCGGGAAGCGCTTGTCGCGGCGCCGGGACCGGACGGCGAACGTGCCGGTGCGGCCGTCCATGAGCTCCAGCGCGGCGCGCTCGACGCTGGCGAGGTCCTTGCCGACGCGCCAGGCGCGGTGCGCCCACACGATGCCCATGACGTCGGTCACCCGCTGCGCGACCCGCTCCATGGTCGCCGGGTCGGCGTCGTGCTTGCGGATGATGAACACGCCGTGGCGGCGGACGACGTCCACGCGGGCGATGGGCCGGACGGCCCGGCGCACGTTGTCGGCGAGGCGGCGCTCGAACTGCTCGCGGTTCTTGCCCTTGAGGACGACCTCGCCCAGTTTGAGCAGCACGCACGGCTCGCCGTCGACCGGCGACTGCTCCCGGACGTCCGCCGGCGCGGTGTCGAGCGTGGTCATGCGTGGTCCTCCTGGCGGGAACAGGTCGAGGGGTGAGCTTCTAGTGTGGCCCACTGTGGGCAACACCGCGACCCGGAAGACGTGTTCCCGCCGGGAGGCGGGGATCAGCCGAAGAAGACCTCGGCCTCGGCGTAGCGCTCCAGCGGGACGGTCTTCAGCTCCTTGGTCGCCTCGTCCAGCCCCACGCGGACGATGTCGGTGCCCCTGAGCGCGACCATCTTGCCGTAGTCGCCGTCCTTGACCGCGTCGATGGCCTGCAGGCCGAAGCGGGTGGCGAGGACCCGGTCGAACGCGGTGGGGGTGCCGCCGCGCTGGATGTGCCCGAGCACGGTGGCGCGGGCCTCCTTGCCGGTGCGCTTCTCGATCTCGTCGGCGAGGGCCTGGCCGATGCCGCCGAGCCGGACGTGCCCGAACGCGTCGCGCTCGCCGGTCTGCAGCTGCATCTGCCCGTCGACCGGGTGGGCGCCCTCGGACACCACGATGATCGGCGCGTACCGCGTCTTGAACCGGCTCTCCACGTACTGGCAGACCTTCTCGATGTCGAAGGGCCGCTCGGGGATGAGGATGACGTTGGCGCCGGCGGCCATGCCGACGTGCAGCGCGATCCAGCCCGCGTGCCGGCCCATGACCTCGCAGATCAGCGCGCGGTGGTGGCTCTCGGCGGTGGTGTGCAGCCGGTCGACGGCCTCCATGCCGATGTTCACCGCGGTGTCGAACCCGAAGGTGTAGTCGGTCGCGTTCAGGTCGTTGTCGATCGTCTTCGGGACGCCGATGACGTTGACCCCGTTGGCGTACAGCTCGCGGGCGACGCCGAGGGTGTCCTCGCCGCCGATCGCGATGAGGGCGTCCACGCCGAGCCCGGCGAGGTTGTCCTTGATCCGCTCGATGCCGCCCTCGACCTTGATCGGGTTGGTCCGGGACGAGCCGAGGATCGTCCCGCCGCGCGGCAGGATCCCGCGCACGGCCTGCACGTCGAGGGCCACGGTGTCGCCTTCGAGGGGCCCGCGCCAGCCGGCCCGGAAGCCCACGAACTCGTAGCCGAAGACCTGCACGCCCTTGCGGACGACCGCGCGGATCACCGCGTTCAGACCGGGGCAGTCCCCGCCGCCGGTCAGCACTCCGACACGCTTGCCGTCTCCTTCTCCAGCCACCGGGCTCCTCCCTCGAGTTCACATGCTCCGACTGTGGCACACGGCCGGGCGGCGCGCGGCCGGATTTCCCGGCCCGCCGCCATTGGTCTAGACCATAGCCGCTGGCGCGGGCGGCGGCATCTCGTTCCCCCGACCCGGGGGTCAGGTGGACGCGGACCGTCCGAAGACCCGGATGTACCCGCGGACCCGCACCGCCACTCCCCCGGGCGCCCGCCGCACGGCGAACCGCCGCGGGCGCGGCGGGGACACGCCGTCATACGACCACCGGACCTCGGCGAGCGCCAGTTCCCGCGCCGCGTCCCGGCCGAGATCGGCGCGGTGGGCGCGGGCGAAGTCCCAGCCGTCCCGGAACGACCCGCGGGTCGGCCGCCGCGCCGCCCAGCCGGTGAACGCCGCGCGCCAGGACGTCCCGTAGGACGCGGCGAGCGCGGGCCAGGCGCGGGCGACCTCGCCGGCCCGCTTGAGGAGGATGCCGTGCGCGGCGGCCCCGACCGCGCCGGCGTCGAAGCCGTCCGGGAGCGGCCCGCCGGCCGTCATCGCGCGGACGAGCGCCTCCTGCGCCGCCGCCAGGCCGGGGTCGAAGCCGGGGTCGAAACCGGGGTCGGAGCCGGGCGCGAAGGGGCCGCTCATGTGACCGCCGGGAAGCCGGACGCGGCGGCGAGGGCGTCCAGCTCGGCCCGCAGCTCCGCGGCCGGCGGGTAGCGTCCGTCGCGCTCCAGCAGCAGCGCGGGCGGGCGGCGGCGCGCGCACAGCTCGGCCACCAGGTCCAGGACCTCGGCCGGGACGGCGGCGGCGTGGGTGTCGTGGTACCGGCCGCCCTGCTCGGTCCCGCCGGCGACGTGGCAGTAGGCGACGCGGTCGAGCGGCAGCCGGTCGAGGAGGCCGAGCGGGTCCTCGCCGCGGTTGCGCGCGTTGGCGTACACGTTGGCGACGTCCAGCAGGAGCAGGGCGCCGGTGCGGTCGAGCAGCTCGGTCAGGAAGTCGGCCTCGGCGTACTCGGCGTCCGGCCAGTCGAACAGCGAGGCGATGGGCTCGACGGCCAGCGGGACGGGCAGCTCGGCCTGCGTGCGGCGGATGTTGGCGGTGAGCGCGTCCAGCGCGGCGCGGGTGCGCGGCACCGGCAGCAGGTGGCCGGCCTCGATCCCGCCCGCCCGGACGAACGCGACGTGCTCGCTCACCAGCGGCGCGCGCAGCGCCTCGGCGCACGCGGCCAGGTGCGCGACCCGCTCGGCGGCGACGGGCTCGGCGCCGCCGAGCGACAGCTTCACGCCGTGCGGGACGACCGCGGCGCCCCGGTCGCGCAGCTCCGCCAGCTCCGGCGCGGGGCGCGCCGGATGCACGGACTCGGCGATCACCTCGGCGAAGCGCAGCCCCGGCAGCGCGGCGACGAACCCGGCGATCTCCGGCCGCCAGCCGATGCCGACGCCCCGCTCCGGGAGGTCAGGCGCCGCCACCGCAGCCCCCGCCCCCGCCGCAGCTCCCGCCGCCGCAGCCGCTCCCCCCGCCGCACGACCCGCCGCCGCACGACCCGCCGCCGCACGACCCGCCACCGCCGCAGGAGGCGGACGAGCACACCGCGGCGGTGGACGAGCACGACGCCGTGCCGCCGCCGCCCGCGGCCGTCGAGACGCCGGTGAGCTGCAGGTAGCGGCCGAGTCCGGCGGTCTGGGCGAACAGCGGATCGAACTCCATCAGCGCCGCCGTACCGAACAGCGCGACGCCCATCAGGATCTCGCGCCCGCCGAGCCCGGCGTAGGACGCGCCCTCCGGGTCGAGGTGGGGATTGCGCTCCCTGGCCCGTTCGACGGCCCGCTCCCCCTCCTCGGTGCGCCCGCCGTCCGCCGACCCGAGCGCCAGCCCGGCGATCGACAGGACGGCCAGCCCGGCGATCGGGACCGCGCGGTACCAGCCCTCGTACACGTCGGCGACGACGAAGGCCAGGAAGCCGATCGCGATCCACCCGGTGAGGATCCCCTGCGCGATCCGCAGCCGCAGCCGCCCGCCCGGCGAGATCACCATGCCCTGCGCGGCCAGCCCGTCGCGGAGCCGGTCGCGCGCGGCCCGGACGGCCGGGTCCGCGGTGAGCGCGGCGAGCGATCCGCCCCGGCCCGCCGCGATCACCCCGTACACGGCCGCGTCCAGCGGCGTCCCGGCGGCGCGCGGGCCGTCCCCGGACGGCGGGGTCGCCACCAGCCGCCCGTCGGCGTGCACGTCCAGGGCGCCGTCGAGCCGGAGCGCCGTGACCGAGGCCGCGATCGCGTGCCTGCCGCCGCCGTGCAGGTAGGCGACCTCGTACGGGTGCAGATCGCGGGTCGGGGGGCCGCCGCGCAGCACGCCCGCCCGGACCCTCCGCAGCACCCCCACCAGCACCAGCCCGACCAGGAGGTGGGCCGCTAAGAACCCCAGCGCGGGGCCCCAGATCTCGTCAACCATGGCGCGCTCCCGTCCTGCCGCACGTTCCGCCATCAGACGCGGAGGCGCCGTCCGCGGTTCAGCCGGTTCCGGCGGCCCGGCCGGGCCGAGGCCGGCCGGGGGCTACTCCTCCTGGTCGAGGCCCTTCTCGATGGCGTAGCGGACGAGCTCGACGCGGTTGTGGAGCTGGAGCTTGCCGAGCGTGTTCTGCACGTGGTTCTGCACGGTGCGATGTGACAGGACGAGGCGCTGCGCGATCTGCTTGTACGTCAGGCCCTTGGCGACGAGCCGCAGCACCTCGGTCTCGCGGTCGGTGAGGCGGGGCGCGTCGTCGTCCTCGCGGGCGGGCGCGGCGGCCAGCCGGCGGAACTCGCCGAGGACGAGGCCGGCGAGGCCCGGGGTGAAGACGGCGTCGCCCTCCCCGGTGCGGCGGACGGCGTCCAGGAACTCCTCGCGGGCGGCGGACTTCAGCAGGTAGCCGGTGGCGCCCGCCTTCACCGCCTCCAGGACGTCCTGCTGCTCACCGCTCGCCGACAGCACCAGCACCCGGACGGGCGGGTCGGCGGCGGCCAGGCGGCGGGTCACCTCGACGCCGCTGAGATCGGGCAGCTGGAGGTCGACGACCGCGACCTCGGGGCGCGCGGCGGCGGCGACGCGGACGGCGGCGCGGCCCTCGCCGGCGGTCGCGACCACGTCGTGCCCGGCCTCGGCGAGGTCGCGGGCGACGGCCTCGCGCCACATCGGATGGTCGTCCACGACCATGACTCGCAGGCTCACGCCGACACCCTAGGACGGGAGCCCGGCCGGCGGGGCACGGTCATCTCGATCTCGGTGCCCTCGCCGGGCGCGGAGAAGATCACGACCTCGCCGCCGAGGTCGGCGACGCGGCCCCGGATGGACTGGGCGACGCCGAGCCGCCCGGCCGCCGCGGCCTCGTCCAGCCGCCCGGCGGGCATGCCGGGCCCGTCGTCGCGGACGCTGACGGTGACCTCGCCGCCGCCGTCCTCCAGCAGGACCCACGCGCGGGCGCCGTCGCCGCAGTGCCGCGCCACGTTGTCGAGGGCCGCCGCCACGGCCGCCGCGACCTCCCGCGCGGCGTGCGCGGGCAGCCGTACCTCGGTCGCCGGCGTGGAGACGGTGACGGACGTGGACGCGTGCGCGGTCAGCAGCGGCCGCAGGTCGGCCTCGCCGCCGTCCGGGGTCCGGGCGCCGGGGACCCGCGCGTCCGGAGCCCGCGGCGGGGCGGTGCCGATCAGGGCGCGCAGCGCGGCCTCCTGCTCGCCCGCCAGCCGGCCCAGCTCGGCCGCCTCGCCGCCGAGCTCGCCGCCGCGCCGCTGCACCATGGCGAGGACCTGCAGCACCGAGTCGTGGATGCGGCGGGCGAGCCGCTCGCGCTCCCGGTTGGCCGACTCCAGCTCCACGGCCCGCGCGAGCCGCGCCTCCGCCTCGCGCGCCAGCCGGACGACGTGCCCGACGACGAGCCCGGCGAGCAGCAGCAGCACGATGCCGTTGAACGTGGTGCCGCCGACGCCGCCGCTCGTCCCGGCGATCACGTGCACCAGCAGGTTCGCCGCGGCGAGGACGACCGCGGCGGCGAGGCCGAGCCGGCGCCCGCCCACCACCGCCCACGACAGCACCGCCGCGGCCACCCACGACACCGGCAGCGTGGGGCGCCCGGCGGCGATGTTCGCGGGCGTCTCCACCCACGCCGTCGCCAGCACGCAGCCCGCGGCGACCGCGAGGTCGGCGGCCAGCAGCGGGCGGCCGCGCCGGCGCGGGTCGCCGAACGCGCGGACGGCGTAGCCCGTCCAGGCGGCCATGGCGGCGAGGACGGCCCAGCCGGCGGCCGGGTGCGCGTAGCCGTCGGAGTTCATGGCGATCACGACCGCGGCGTACACCAGCGCGAGGCCGCGGTAGACCGCCACGGCCCGCCACAGCGCGGCCTCCAGGCCCATCATCCCCGGCCGCTCACCCGTGGCCGCTCAGGCCGCCGTCGTCGTCCGCCGGCCGCGCCCGCCCGCCGGCCGCCTCCGCCTTCACCTCGGCGGCGTACCGGTCGACGTACTCCTGCCCGGACAGCTCCCGGATCGCCGCCATGATCTCGTCGGTGATCTGCCGCAGCACCTCGTGGTCGTCCTCGCGGCCGTAGAACCGGGAGAAGTCCATCGGCTTCCCGAACCGCACGCCGGGCCGCACCCCGAGCCGCGGCAGCGGCCTGCCGGGGGGCATCAGCTCGAACGTGTTGATCATCGCCATCGGGATCACCGGGACGCGGGACTTCAGCGCCAGCCGCGCCACCCCCGTCTTGCCCCGGTACAGCCGGTTGTCGGGCGCCCGGGTGCCCTCCGGGTAGATGCCGAGCAGCTTGCCCTCGCCGAGGATCCGCAGCCCGGTCTGGAGCGCGGCCTCGGCCGCGTCCCCGCCGGTCCGGTCGACGGGCACGACGCCCACCCCGGTGAAGAAGCCCTTGCTTATCAGCCCCTTGATCCCTTTGCCGGTGAAGTACTCGCCCTTGCCGATGAAGTAGATCGGGCGCAGCAACGGCAGCGGGCCGAAGAAGTGGTCGGCGAACGACAGGTGGTTGCTCACCATCAGCGCCGGGCCGCGCAGCGGGACGTTGCGCATCCCCTCGTTCCGCGGCCACCACAGGAGGTAAAGGATCGGCGACAGGACGATCCTGAGCAGGATCCAGAACCACAGCATGCGGACACCTTCCTCGGACCGGCGCTCCGGGGCGAGCGCGGCCGGTCCCTGGCCGACGGGAGATGATGGGACATCTTCCCACTCCATGTCGCAGCGATCTACCGGCCGGTACCCCGGAACGGGACGCGGTCCGCGCGACGGCGGGGCCGCCCGGGAACGTAGGCTCTGAACGGTGAACCTCAATCGGGTGCGCCGGGGGGCTTGTCCCGCGCGTCGCAGCGAATACCGTGGGACACACGTTTCGGGGTGTCCGGGAGCGCCGCCGCGCGGCGGGGGCGCGAGCGGGCACCGCACTGTCGTCAGGGGAGCGGAGGCCGTCATGCCGGTGCTGCCGGCCACGCCGGAGACGTCGAAGGAGCCGGCCCCGTGAATCGCCGTGGCAATGGACTGTCGGCCGACACCTACGCCCCGCTGGTCGACCTCGCCCCGCATCTGGCGGACGCCATGCTGGCGGCGCTCGGCGAGGCCGGGGTCGCCGCCTACGCCACCTCGCCGTCCGGGTTGCCGGAGCCCGCCGACGCGTCCGCCGGGCCCGCACCCGGCGACGTCCTCGACCGGCTCTACGTGGACGTCGACATGAAGCCCACCGCCGAGGGCATCCTCCGCGTCCACCTGGCCCGGCTCCGCGACGCCTCGTCCCGCGGCTCCGACGACGCGCGCGGCGAGAAGGCCGGGCGCGCCGAGAAGCCCGACCGCGCGGACACCGACCTCGCCGACCCCGCCGGCGGCGACCCCTCGCCCGACGCCGCGCCGGACGCCGGCCGGGGTTCCGGGCGGGGCGCCGGGCAGGGCGCGGGCGGCGCGGCCGAACGCGACGAGGACGCCATCTGGGCCGAGATCGTCGCCGGCTTCGACGACGTGCCCGACGGCGACGACGTCCCCTGGCCGGACGAGGAGAACCTCCGCGAGCCCGCCGACCCGCCTGAGGAGGGCGACGACCGCACCGGCCGCCTCCCCCGCGCCCGCGTGATCAAGGCGACGGAGGTGCCGGAGTTCCCGCCCGACGCCGACGACGAGGGCCACTACGTCCCGCCGCCTCCCCCGCCGCTGCCGGCCGCCGACCCGCTCACCAAGGGCGCCTGGGTCGCGCTGATCGGCGGGCCCGTCTACCTGCTGATCACCGTCATCCTCGACTGGGAGGTCCCCGGCTGGGCCGCCTTCCTGGCCGTCGCCGCCTTCATCGGCGGCTTCGTCACCCTCGTCCTGCGCATGGGCGACGAGCCCCGCGACCCCGACGACGGAGCCGTGGTCTAGCCGACGTCCAGGTCGGCCATGACCGGGCGGTGGTCCGTCGCCGCCGGGTAGTCCGCGGCGAAGGCCGCGCCGGCGGGGACGCCGCAGCCCCTGACGGCCACCGCGGGGTCGGTGAAGACGGCGTCGATGCGGCGGTTCGGGTTCCGCGACGAGAAGGTGGGCTCCTCCCCCGCGGGGGCGGCCAGGCGGGCGTCCGTGAAGCGCCGGGCCAGGGCGTTCCAGGCGTCGCCGCCCGGCTCCTCGTTGAAATCGCCCGCGAGGACCACCGGGGCGCCGTAGCGGGCGCGGGCGCGGTCGAGGTGGGCGAGGATCTCGTCGGCGTGGCGTCGCCGCGGCCCCGGCTTCAGGTCCAGATGGGTGCTCGCGGCGATGAAGCGGGCGCCGCCGACCTCCAGGACGGCGATCGCCAGGGCCCGGCGGTGCAGCTGCGGATCCGGTGTGAGCAGGTGGAACTCGCGGGCCCTGCGCCGGACGCGGCGGGCGGTGAGGACGGCGAGCCCGCAGGCCCGCCGCCCCGCCGCGATCCGCATGCCGCACGCGTTCGCCAGCAGGCGCCGCCGCAGCCGCCAGGCCCCGAAGCGCGGGACCTCCTGCAGGCACAGCACGTCCGGGGCGGCGGCGCGGACGACGCGGGCCACCGCCGCCGGGTCGTCGCGCAGCGACCGGACGTTGTAGCTCAGCAGGCGGACCGCGGCCACGCCTACACGATCACGTCGTGCAGCGGGCGGACGCGGGCGAGGTCCGCGGCGCCGACGATGCCCGCCGCCGAGCCCAGCTCGGCGATGCGGATGTCGGGCAGCGGGCGGTGGCCGCGTCCGGTCAGCGCGTCCTCGAACGCCGCGCGGATCGGGTCGAGCAAAAGGTCGCCGGCGTCCGACAGGCCGCCGCCGATGATGAAGGCGCCCGGATCCAGGATGGCGCTGAGGTCGGCGAGCCCCTGGCCCGCCCAGTGCGCGATCGTGCGGAAGCACTCCAGCGCGGCCTTGTCGCCCTCGCGGGCCGCCTGCGACACCTCGGGGCCGCTGATGCCCTCCGGCCGCCCGCCGCCGAGTTCCAGCAGCCGCCCCGCCATCGCGGGCGCCACCCGGGCCAGATCGCGGGCCTCGTGCACCAGGGCGTTGCCGCTGGCGTACTGCTCCCAGCAGCCGCGGTTGCCGCAGCCGCAGCGCCGCCCGTCCGGGACGACCCGGAAGTGGCCCATCTCGGCGCCGATGCCGAACCGGCCCCGGTACAGCTCGCCGTTGATGATGATGCCGCCGCCGATGCCGGTGCCGAGCGCCACCAGGACGAGGAAGTTCTCCCCGCGCCCGGCGCCGAAGCGGGCCTCGCCCCACGCGGTCGCGTTGCCGTCGTTCTCCACGACGACCGGCAGCCCGACCAGGCTCTCGACCTTCTCCTTGATGGGCTCGTCGCGCCAGGCGAGGTTCGGCGCGAACAGCACCGTGGCGCGCGCCTCGTCCACGAAGCCGGCCGTGCCGAGGCCGACCGCCGAGACCTCGTCGTACTTGCCCTTGAGCAGCTCGACGACCTCGGCGATGGTCTCGGCGGTCTCCTTCGGGTTCGTCGAAGGAGTGGGCCGGCGGACCTTCTCAAGGATCGTCCCGCGGTCGTCGACGACCCCCGCGGCCACCTTGGTGCCGCCCACATCCACGCCGATGGTCAGGGCCATGTAACGCTTCCTCCTCCTCGCGCGCCCCGGCTGGAGCCATTCACCGCACTACCCGTTGCCGGCGGTTTGGCACGGTCCCGCGCGCCGCCGCCGCCTCCATCATCCCCCCGGCACCGGCCCGCGCGGTATAGCGCCTCGTCGGCGGGACGCGGCGGCGGCCGCTCAGCGCTCGACGCGCCGCTTGAGCCCCTTCAGCGCGGAGTCGATGATCCGCTTCTCGCCCTTGCGCTTCACCATGCCGATCATCGGGATGCGGACGTCCACGGCCAGCTCGTAGGTCACCTCGGTGGCGCCGCCCTCCTCGGCGAGGGCGTAGGTGCCGTGCAGGCCGGTGACGACCGTGCCGGGCTCCACCAGCTCCCACGTGACCCGGTCGTCGCCCTCCCAGGTGTAGGCGAGGCCGACGGTGTCGCTGAACGGGCCGCCGTCGAACGTCAGCCGGCCGCGCAGCGCGCGGCCGTCCTCGCCGGTCTCCTGCACGGTGAACTCGCGGATGCCGCTCGCCCACTCCGGGTAGGCCTCCAGGTCGGCGATCACCGCCATGATGTCGGCCTTCCCGGCCTTGACCGTGATGGAAGAACTCGTGCGGTCCGCCATCTGCGTCTCCCTCCGGCTCCTCTCGGGCCCGCGCCGGGGCCCGCTGTCGTTCCGACGGTATCCGTCACACCGTCAGGACGTGCGGAACGCCGCGGGCCCGGAAGTGCCCGACGTTCACGCACTCGGTGCGGCCGATCCGGATGCGGCTCGCGAGCGGCTGGTGGACGTGCCCGAACAGCACGTACTTCGGCTGCGTGCGGTGGATCGCGTCCAGGATCGCCTCGCTGCCCCGCTCGAACCGGCGCGCGACCGTGTCGTACAGCAGCTCGGGGACGGCGGGCGGGATGTGGGAGCACAGCACGTCCACCTCGCCGACGGCCTCGACCTTGGCCGCGAAGGTCTCCTCGTCCAGCTCGTAGGGGGTGCGGTACTCGGTGCGGAGGCCGCCGCCGACGAACCCGAACCGCAGCCCGCCGATCTCGGCGGTCTCCCCGTCCAGGACGTGGTGGCCGTCGCGCAGGTGCGGGCCCCACATGCGCGGGACGTCCACGTTGCCGTAGGTGAGGTACGCCGGGGACGGCATGGCCGCGAACAGCTCCGCGTACTGCCGGTCGACCGCCCGCTCGATGTGCGGCCACGCGTCGCCCTCCAGCGACGCCCACAGGCCCCGGGAGAACGCGCGGGCCTCGTCGAAGCGCTTCTCGGTGCGCAGCGCGATGAAGCGGTCGGCGTTCTCCTGGCCGAACAGGTCGGCGAAGATGCCCTGCCCGTGGTCCTGGTAGTCGATGAACAGGATCAGGTCGCCGAGGCAGATGAGGACGTCGGCGCCGTCCGCCGCGCTCACCAGGGCGTCCGCGCGGCCGTGGACATCGCTCACCACGTGGATCCTCATGAACCGACTCTAATAGGGCAGACCGCCGCGGAGAACGGGCAGGGCGCCCGGTGCCGGCGGGCCGGCTCAGCCGGTCGCGGCCGACACCAGCGAGCGCCACTCCCGGACGAGGTCCGCGTCGACGGGCGCGTCCCAGGCGCCGTCCGGTCGGACGGCGGTGCCCACGTGGAAGGCCGTGACGCCCGCAGCGGCGAGGACCGCGACGTGCTTGCGGCGCAGCCCGCCCCCGGCCATGATCATCCCGGCGGCGCCGGGGCCCTCGGCGGCCCGCCGGACCAGCACCCCGACGCCGGCCTCGACCCCGCGCGGCGACCCGGCCGTGAGGACGGTGTCGAGCCCGCCGCCGAGATGCCGGACGGTGCGCCACGCCTGGGCGGGGTCGGCGGCGTGGTCGAGCGCGCGGTGGAACGTCCAGGGCAGCGGCGCGGCGACGGCGGCGAGCTTGCCGGTGGCGGCCGCGTCGACCTGCCCGGCCGAGTCGAGGAAGCCGAGCACGAAGCCGTCCGCGCCGGCCTCCGCGAGGTCGGCGGCGGCCCGGCGGAGCCGGTCCAGCTCGGCGCCGGTCGTGCGGAACCCGGCGTTGGCGCGCAGCATCACCCGCATCGGCAGCGTCGTGGCCGCCCGCACGGCGGCGACGAGGTCGGGATCGGGGGTGAGCCCGTCGGCGGCCATGTCGGCGACGACCTCGATCCGGTCGGCGCCGCCGTCCTGCGCGGCCCGCGCGTCGTCCGCGGTCAGCGCGATCACTTCGAGCAGCGACATGGCGATCTCCCGAACGGCGTCCGTTGTGCGAGCGGGACAAGCGTAGGCGACCCGGCGCCCGCGGCCGCGCGGCGGCGGGCCGTCTTTGCCGTGCCGTTAACCCGGCGGCGTGCGCCCCGCCGCGGATCGGGCACGGCCATTGGGCGGGCGTCGTCCCTACTCATGGGTATCATTCGGGTGCGGGAAGGCGCCCGGCGATTTCCCGCCGACCTGGAAGACCGACAACGGGAGTGGGCCGTGCGCGAGTTCAGCGTCCCCGCGATGGTGGAGGTCCCCGACTCCGCCAATCTCACCGACGCGCCCTTCACCAGGGCCGCCGAGGAACCCGGCGCCATCGTGGCGCGCCGGAAGGAGGGCGACGCGTGGAGCGCGGTCACCGCGGCCGAGTTCGCGGCCGAGGCCGCGTCGGTCGCCAAGGGCCTCGCGGCCGCCGGGATCGAGCCCGGCGACCGGGTGTGCCTGCTGTCGCGGACCCGCTACGAGTGGACCGTCCTCGACTACGCGATCTGGACGGCCGGGGCCGTGTCCGTCCCCATCTACGAGACCTCGTCCGCCGAGCAGATCGAGTGGATCGTCGGCGACTCCGGCGCGAAGGCCGTGTTCGCCGAGACCGCCGAGCACGCGGCGCGGGTCGCGGAGGTCCGGGACCGGCTGCCGGCCCTCGCGCACGTGTGGGAGATCGACGGGGGCGGGATCGAGGAGGTCGTCGCGCTCGGCGCCGAGACCGGCGACGACGTCGTCGAGGAGCGCCGCCGGTCCCGCACCGCCGCCGACATCGCCACGCTCGTCTACACCTCCGGCACGACGGGGCGCCCCAAGGGCTGCGAGATCACCCACGGGAACCTCGTGTCGACCGCCCGCAACGCCGTGCAGGGCGCGATCTCCGAGGTCGTGGTCGAGGGCAGCTCCACGCTGCTGTTCCTGCCGCTCGCCCACGTGTTCGCGCGGATGATCGAGGTGGCGACGATCGAGGGCGGCATCGTCCTCGGGCACAGCGACATCCCGAACCTGCTGCCCGACCTCGCCTCCTTCCGGCCGACGTTCCTGCTGGCCGTCCCGCGCGTGTTCGAGAAGGTCTACAACGGCGCCGAGCAGAAGGCCGCGGCGGAGGGCAAGGGCAAGATCTTCAAGGCGGCGGCCGAGACCGCGATCGCCTACAGCCGCGCGCTGGACGCGGGCCGCCCCGGCCTCGGGCTCCGGGCGAGGCACAAGCTCTTCGACGTCCTGGTGTACGGCAAGCTGCGCGCCGCCGTGGGCGGCAGGGTGGAGTACGCGGTGTCGGGCGGCGCGGCGCTCGGCGAGCGCCTCGGCCACTTCTTCCGCGGCGTCGGCATCACGATCCTGGAGGGCTACGGGCTCACCGAGACGACCGCGCCCGCCACCGTCAACCGCCCCACCGCCCTCAAGATCGGGACGGTGGGCCGGCCCATCCCCGGCGTGGACCTGCGCATCGCCGACGACGGCGAGATCCTCGTCCGCGGCATCAACGTGCTGCGCGGCTACTGGAACAACGAGGCCGCCACGAAGGAGGCCCTGGAGGACGGCTGGTTCCACACCGGCGACCTCGGCTCCCTCGACGAGGACGGCTTCCTGCGGATCACCGGGCGGAAGAAGGAGATCCTGGTGACCGCGGCGGGCAAGAACGTCGCGCCCGCCCCGCTGGAGGACAGGCTCCGCGCCCACCCGCTGGTCAGCCAGTGCCTCGTCGTCGGCGACGGGCGCAAGTTCATCAGCGCGCTCGTCACGCTGGACGAGGAGGCCCTCGGCCCGTGGAAGTCGCAGCACGGCAAGCCCGAGGCGATGACGATGGACGAGCTGCGCACCGACCCCGACCTCGTCGCCGAGATCGATGCCGCGGTCGCCGAGGCCAACAAGTCGGTCAGCCGCGCGGAGGCGATCAAGAAGTACGTCATCCTCGGCGTCGACTTCACCGAGGAGGCCGGCCACATGACGCCGAGCCTGAAGGTGAAGCGCAACGTCGTGATGAAGGACTTCGCCGACGAGATCGAGTCCCTCTACACCGCGTAGCCCCTGCACCGCGTAGCCCCTGCACCGCGTAGCCCGCTCCGCGCCGCCCGGGCGCGGGGCGGTCAGCCGAGGGAGGCGACGGCGTCCCCGATCGGGGTGCCGCCGTTCAGCAGGTCGAGCGTGCGGCGGCGGACGCCGGGGGCGTCGAGCAGCGCCGCGATGACGGCCGCCACGTCGTCGCGGGTGACCGGGCCGTGCCCGATCGGCGGCTCCTCCAGCCGCACCAGCCCGGTGCCGGGGTCGTCGGTGAGCCGCCCCGGGCGCAGGATCAGCCAGTCGAGCGCGTCGCGGCCCTTCAGGTCGTCCTCGGCCTCGCCCTTGGCCCGGATGTAGGCCTCCCACACCTCTCCGCGCCCCGGCGCGGGCTTCTCCCCGGCGCCCATCGCGGAGATCTGCACGAAGCGGCGCACGCCGGCGCTCTCGGCCGCGTCCGCCATCAGCACCGACGCGGCCCGGTCGACGGTGTCCTTGCGGGCCGCGCCGCTGCCGGGGCCCGCCCCGGCGGCGAACACGACCGCGTCCGCGCCGGCCAGGCGGGCGGCGACGGTGTCCGTGTCCGCGGCCTCCAGGTCGCACACCACCGGTTCGGCGCCGGCCTCCCGGACGTCGGCCGCGTGGTCCGGGTTGCGGATGATGCCGCGCACGGTGTCCCCCCGCGCGGCCAGCAGCCGGGACAGCCGCAGCGCGATCTGCCCGTGCCCGCCCGCGATCGCAATGTCCATGCCGTGATCGTAGAACGGCCGGCCGCCCGGACGCGCGCGGACGCGGCCGGTGAGGGCGAACCCCACCGGCCGCGCGTCCGGCGTCGCTCAGCGGCGGCGCCCAGAGTTGATCGTCTGGACCGCGCGCTGCATCAGCTGGTCGCTCATCACGTTGATGAAGTCGCCGTGGTCCGTCACCGGGTCGTGGCCCGACTCGGGGAAGCTGTCCAGCGCGAAGGCCAGGGGCTTGGCCGGCAGCTCGTAGGAGATCGTCATCCGCAGCTGCGGGACGGCCTTGGTGCCCTGCGGGCAGGCGCCGGTCCGCTGGTCGGGGAAGACGATGTGGTCGCGGTGGTTGGCGCTGTCGGTGTTCTGCCCGTCCCAGCAGCTCGGGAAGTTCAGGACGCGCTCCACCTGGCTGCCCTGCGGGCACAGCGGGTACTTGTCGGTGAACGCGCGGTTCTCGAACCCGCTGCACGTCCACGACGCGTGCGCGTTCTTCAGGCCGTTCGTGACGGCCTTGGCGTCACCGGTGGCGATCCGGATGAACCGCGGCATCGCCGCCACCTTGGTGCGCGGGTTGCCGAGGAACTGCAGCTTCACGCTGGACGGGGTGACGATGCTGCCGACGTTGCCGTCCGCCTTGCTCTGCTCCGCCCGGTCGGAGTTGTCCTCGCCGTCGCGGAGCCGGATCACCGGCCAGAAGTACGCCGACTTGTCGCCGTTGGTGCAGGTCGTCCCGGCAGCGGCGAACGTCTCGTCGGTGGAGAAGGCGTTCGTGTCCAGGTTGCCCACGTAGTCGTGGATGTGGTGCGCGCCGTTCACGACGCCGGGCGCCGCGAGGACGTTGTCGGGGTTGCTGTGCGCCTGGCCCTCGTTCACGCCGCAGTTGGACGAGAACACGCCGGTGGACGCGTTGCGGGTGCGGCGCGGCTGGCGGACGCGCGGCGCCCTGCGGATGTCGACGAACTGGTCCGCGCGCAGCTCCGGGTTCGGCGGCTGCTGCTGGCCCTGGTCACCGTTGCCCTGGTCACCGTTGCCCTGGTCACCGTTGCCCTGGTCACCGTTGCCCTGGTCACCGTTGCCCTGGTCACCGTTCTGGCCGTCGCCCTGGTCGCCGTTCCCTTGGTCGCCGTTCTGGCCGTCGCCCATCTGACCGCCGTCGCCCATCTGACCGCCGTCGCCCATCTGACCGCCGTCGCCCATCTGACCGCCGTCGCCCATCTGACCGCCGTCGCCCATCTGGCCACCGTCGCCCATCTGGCCACCGTCGCCCATCTGGCCACCGTCGCCCATCTGACCGCCGTCGCCCATCTGGCCACCGTCGCCCATCTGGCCACCGTCGCCCATCTGGCCACCGTCGCCCATCTGACCGCCGCCGGCGCCGCCTCCCGCGCCTCCGGTCGGGTCGGCGGTGGGCTGGCCGTAGCCGCCGTTCTGCTGGCCGCCGTTCTGCTGCCCGCCGTTCTGCTGGCCGCCGCCCTGCAGGTTCGGGATGCCGGAGCCGTCATTGCCCCCGGCGGGTTGTTCGGGGTAGGCGGCCGGATTCGCCGCCTTGCTCGTCTGCGGGCCGTTCGGCTGGGCCACGGCGCCGGGGGTCTCCTGGCAGGCCGTCGCGACCAGGGCGAGCGCCGGGATCATCACGGCGATGGCCTTCTTCTTTCGTCCCATGGAAAAGGTCTCCCTTTGCGGGGTGGGATGTGTACGTCAGTGCAGGGCGCGCCGGGGAACCAGCCCGGTACTCTCCAGCAGCGAAATATGCGTGTTCACGAATTTCATTCCGCTTTCGATGAACTGCCGCATCACGGTGTTCTCGGTCTGCGCGCGAGCCTTCGCGAGGAGCTGGAAGACCTGCCCATGCGCGGCGCGCAGCCGCAGCACGAAGGTCTTGTCGTAATCGGCGCCGAACTTGCCCGACAGTTCTCTGAGCCAGCTCTTCTGCGCCCCGTTGGGCTCGACGGGGAGGAGTACGCCCAACTGCTCCGCGGTGGAGCGGGTGGCGGCGTCCAGTTGCATGTGCTGCGCCGAGATGATCCCGGCGACCTCCCGCACCCTGGGGGACGCGGCACGCTGCTGGGCCTGCTGGCCTGCGGGAGTCTCCCACAGGTTGGCTTGCCTGACCTTGACGAGCACCGTTCTGTCGAGGGCGCTCAGCCGTCCCCACTTGGTGTTCACGGTGCCGCCGAGCTGAGCCGCGCCGCTGGCGGGGACGCCGACCGGATTCATGACGACCACGTAGGCGGCCACCGCGGCGGCGACCACCGCCAGTATCAGCAGCGGACGCCCTCCGCGAAGGCGCGGGAGCCTGCGCATCTCTGCCATTCCGTACGCCTTCCCCATGATCACTCTCCTCCTCTCCGGATCGCTTCTGCGGACACGACGCGGGTCTCGCCATGAATACGCACCGCACTAGCGGGATGGTTCAACGATGTCCACTTTTCGTCGTCTTTTTTCTGCACCCGGATTTCATCGCCTGGACGGCGCTCCCGGCACGCCGTCGACGACGCGCAGCGCCAATGCCGGGCACATCGCGACCGCTTTCTGCACGTCCTTCTCCAGCCATGCGGGAATGTCCGTGCCGAGCACCACGGGGAAGCCGTACCGGTCGAGCTGGATCAGCTCGGGGACGAGGTAGGCGCACAGGCCGTGCCCGTCGCACCGGCTCCAGTCGATCGCCACCCTCCCCTCCGAGCCGTCCGGCACCGGCAGCGGCAGCACGCCGTAGGTCGACAGGCCGCAGCCGCCGCCCCAGCGGTGCGCGTCGATGTCGGCGGTGAACGCCTCCATCGCCGACAGCACGAACTTGGCGGTCCCGTCCGGGTGGGTGCAGGCGCCGCGCCCGCGGCCCACGCCGGCGGCGCGGCGGACGTCCTCCACCGTCCCGGCGCCCTCGGTGAGCGCGTTCAGCGACCGGACGACGTCGGGCAGCCCGAGCCGGCACGGCCCGCACTGCCCGGCGGACTGCGCCGCGAGGTAGGAGGCGATCCGGGTGACCTCGCCGAGCGGGCAGGTGCCCTGGGTGAGCGGCAGGATGATGCCGGCGCCGACCGTCCCGCCGACGCGCCGCATCCCGGCGCGCGACAGCACGGCCCGCGACACCCCGGCCGGGTCGAGCCACATGCCGTGGTACCCGCCGACGAGCACGCCCGGCGACGGCGGCACCTGGCAGTGGTCGAGGACGGTCTGCAGCGGCGTCCCGTAGGGCGCCTCCACGACCTGCGTGCCGCCGATCGTGAGCAGCGTGGTGCCCGGCTCGTCCTCCGTCCCGGCCGAGGCGTACAGGTCGGGGCCGAGCGACACCAGCACCGCGAGCTGCGCGAACGTCTCGGTGTTGGACAGCAGCGTCGGGAACCCGTCCACCCCGGAGTCGGACGCGCGGACCTTGACGCCCGGCGGGATCGGCACCTCCCCGTTGATGGCGCGGATCACCGCGCCGCTCTCCCCGGAGATGAACCGCTCGGTCAGCCGGACGACGCGGGCCGGCATCCGCCGCTCGCTGATCGCGGCGCGCACGGAGCGGGCGGCCTCGTCGTCCTCGACGGCCACCACGATCCGCTGCGTGCCGAGCGCGGACGCGGCGATCTGCGCGCCGTCCAGGACGAGGTGCGGGGCCCGGCAGAGCAGCACCTTGTCCTTGGCGCTGCCGGGCTCGCCCTCGGCGCCGTTCACCACCACGACGACGTTCTCGCTGGAGCCGCGCTCGTCCGCGCGCTCGCCGGGCAGCAGCGCCGTCTGGTCGGCGGTCGGGTGCTTGATCCGCGCCGCGACGGCCATCAGCTTGCGCGCGAACGGGAAGCCGGCGCCGCCCCGCCCCCGCATGTCGACCTGCTCGGCCATGCGGACGAGCTCGTCCAGCCCCGGCGCGCGGAGCTTGCCGTGCACGGCCAGGTGCCGGTCGATGTCCAGCCGGTCGAACCGGTCGAACCCGAGCGTCAGGCGGGGGCCGCCGATGCCCGAGACGGTGACCGTCGACGTCATCGCATGACCTCGGTGTCACGGCCCGGCCCGGTCACCGGTATGCCGCGCGTGTCGGAGACGGTCCGGCGCGGGTCGTCGGCGAAGTCCCGGTCGGGGAAGTCGCGGTCGTCGAGGTCGCGGGCCGCCGCGCGGGCGCGTCCCTCGGCGTGCTCGCGCGCGGCCATCTCGCGCCGGTACCGGGCGCGCCCGGCGCCGTCCGGCAGCGAGAACGAGTCGATCTCGTCCCCGGCGCGGGGCAGCTCGCGCGGCTTGATCACCACGATCATGCGGGTGACCAGGGCGAGCACGACGAGCACGACGCTCATCACGTAGCTGAGCACCACCCAGTTCGCCGCGGACCGGCCGGTGATGAGGCCGTGCACGATCGCCGTCGGCCAGGCGATGTAGGCGAGCACGTGCATCGACCGCCACACCCAGGTCTTGCCGCGGATCGCGAACTTCGCCCGCACCATCCCGGTGATCAGCACGAGGAACATCAGCTCGGCCGCGATGGTGCCGAGCCCGATGGCGCCGCCGTCCGGGATGATGATGTTGCTCGGCAGGGCGAGCCCGTTCATCACCTTCACCGAGATGTGCGCGACCAGCATCGCCGTGGCGACGACGGCCGCGGCGCGGTGCACGGCCTGCGCGAGCACCCGGTGCCGGATCTTCAGGATCAGGCGCTCGGTGGCGAGCAGCCCGAACATCACGGCCGTGGTGTAGGAGACGAGGGCGAAGACGCCCGCGTAGAAGTTGAGGAAGTACTGCACGTTCGCGACCGCGACCGCTCCCGGCGGGGTCGCCGCGCCGACGAGCACCAGCACCGCGCCGGCGAGTACGACGCGCAGTACCCAGGTGGGCACCGCGGGATCATCACTGCTGCGAGTTCGCACCGTTCGGACTCCTCTTCCTAGGTGGCGGCCGGCGCCGGAGCGGCGGCCGATCCTGTGCCGTCCTCCGGCTCGGGGCTGGGGGACGGTGATGACGGCGGCTCCTCGTCCGCCGCGGGGACCGGGCCGAGGTTGGCCATCAGGCCCCCGGGAAGCACTTGCAGGGCGCCGCGCTCGGCGAACCCGAGGAGCGGCTTGGCCCGCTCCCGGAACGTCCAGCCGCCGATCTCGGCGCCGTCCAGCGGGACCGCGCCCGCGCCGGCGCGCAGCGCGAACCCGACCTCGGGGCGCGGCGCGGCCGCGCCGCCGCAGGGCCGGGCGGTGCCGGTGCGGCCGAGCGCGGCGCCCTGCTCGACGACGCTGCCGTCGCGCAGCTTCGGCACCCCGCTCAGCCCGTAGTAGGTGGTGGCGAGGCCGCTCGCGTGCACGAGCATCACCAGCGCGTTGCCGGACGAGTTGCCGCAGAAGCGGTAGAGGCGGCCTTCTCCGGCGGCGACGACGCGGCCGTCGCCGCCGGAGAAGGCCAGCGAGGCGAGCGGGCGCGGGGACGTGGAGCCGTCCGAGGTCGTCATCGCCCAGACCTGGCCGATCTTCCACGGCAGCATGAGCCGGTCGCCGGCCCGGGTCCCGTTGACGAGGGCGGCGGCCTGCGCGGCGGAGACCGCCCCGTACTTGCTCAGCAGCCGCACCTCGGACGCCGACATGACGGCCGCGGGCACGTCGCCGAGCAGGGCGGCGAACGCCTTCCCGCCGGACAGCCCGACCTGCCACTCCTTGCCGGTCCAGTGGGCGGCGTAGAACGCGACCTCCGGGTTGGCGGTGCTGGACTCGGGGACGGGGATCGCGGTCGTGCCGAACACCCAGGTGCGGTCGGCGCTCGTCCGGGTCGCGCCCACGATCGGCGCCTGCGTCGGCGCGGCGCCGTAGGCCTGCCGGGCGGCGGCGCCGCGCTCGTCCAGGGTCAGCTTCCGCACCTGCGCGGCGAGCGCCCGCAGGCTGGGGCCGTTCGGCTCGGCGCCCGGGGCGCCGCCGGCGGGCTGCTGCGCCCCCGGCTGCCGCGGCTGCGCGGGCGTGTCCGTGCCGGGCTTCGGCGGCTGGATCGCGCGCTCGGAGCCGACGGGGCCGGACGCTCCGCCGAGGGGGCCGCCGTCCAGCAGCGCCCGCTCGGCGATGCCGAGCAGCGACAGGCCGACGGCGGTGGACAGCACGATCGCGCCGATGCTCATCTTGTCGGTGGGGCGGCGGCCGCGGCGCGGCTTGGCCTTCGGGCCGGGGCGCGGCGGGGCCAGGTTCCGGGACGCGGCGCGGGCCGGCCGCCGGTTCTCCGGCCGCCGCTCGGGCCGCGGCCGCTCCGGGCGGCGCGGCGGCGGCGTGAACTCGCGGGACCGGTCGCGCTCCCGGCCGAGCCCCTCGCCGCGCGCGTCGAACGACGCGGTCCGCGCGTCGGGCCGGGCCGTGCGGGCGTCGGTCCGGGCGCCGGTGAGGGATTCGAACGATGCGGTCCGCGCGTCGAACGGGGCGGTGCGGGCGTCGGTCCGGGCGCCGATGAGAGATTCGAAGGATGCGGTCCGCTCGTCGGTGCGCGCCGCCGGCGGCGTCGTCGGCAGGTCTTTCCGCGTGGCGCGGGAGTCCGACTGCGCGGCGCGCATGTCGGGGCGGCGCGGCTCCGGCCGCTCCGCGCGCACGTCGCGCTCCGGGCGCGCCTGACGCTCGGGGCGCGCCTCGCGCTCCGTGCGCGGGTCGCGCTCCGAGCGCGGGTCGAGGCGCGCGGCGGGCCGCCGGTTCCTGGCCTCGAAGGGGTCGTCCCGGCCGGAACCGCGGTTGCGCACGTCGAACGGGTCGCCGCGCTGCTTGCGCCGCTTGGCGGGCGGCTCCTGCCGCTCCCGCGGCGCGCGGGAACCGCTCTCGCGCCGCTTCACCTCGCGCCGGCTCGGCTCCCGCCGGGACGACTTGCGCCCGCGCTCGGACCAGTCCGGCTGCTCCGACCACCAGGACCCTTCGGGCCACTGGGGCTCCTCGGACCAGCGGCCCTGCCCGGTCGCCGGTCTCGATGAGGGGCGCGCGGGCGTCTCCGCCCACGATGAAACATGCGTGTTGCTCCGGGACGCATGCCCGTTATCGCGTCGCGCCATGCCCTCTCCTGTGGAGGAGGCGGAGGGCTCGGCGAACGCCGGTGGTTCCGTGCCGCCGGGCTCATCGCCCGGCGGCGGTTCCGCTGAGACATCACGGGACCGCGGTGTCGGAGCCCGCTCGCTCCCACCGCGTTCCCCGAACGGATTCTCGGCGAACCCGCCCGATCACTCCGGGAGCATACGCCCCAGGAGCCACTCTGGCGCAATCGCCGCCGAAAAATCCGTGAGCCCCTGTCCCGCAGGCGTTTGCGCTCTCCGGACGAGTACGCACGAACAGCGCACCGGGTTCAGTACCTCCGGCGGCCGCCGCGGAAATTCTCGCGCCGGCGGCGCGGCCACCGCGCGGCGCGCCCCTCCCGGCCGGACGGCGCGGTTCGCGGCCGAAGCTGGAAGGGGGCTTAGCGACGACTGATCCGCCCCTTAAGCGCGCTTTAACGGTGCTGCCGCCGGCCGCGGGCCGCCCTAGCTTCGGGAACGTCAGCGGCCGCGGACGCGAGCGAGGCAGGAGGTGGCCCCAATGAAACGATCACCGCGACACGGGATCGGCCCGAAGGCCGCCGCCCCGCCTCCCGCGCGCCCGCGGCCGGGCACCGACGCGGGACCGAGCCCCGCGGTGCCGGATGCCGGGGCCGCGCCCCGTGCTCCCGTTCACGCGGACCCGATCCCGCCCCGCGGACCGGCCCACCCGGCGCGCCCCACCTCCAGGTTCTCCCCACGAGGGCGCCGGGCCGGCCGCGGCGGATCACACCCACCCCACCTCGGCAGGGGCGGTCCGCGGGAATCGGTCTCCGGAGCACGGGGCGCGATCCCTAACGCTCGGCCCGGCGCTCGGCTCGGCGCTCAACTCGGCGCTCAACTCGTCCAGGGGAGGCGGACCGCCTCCAGGGACGGGTCGGTCAGCACCGCCTCGACGAGCGGCGCCGGACCCACGATCTTCGTGCCCCACAGGTCCCAGTCGCAGTAGACGACCCAGGACCGGTCCTCGGGCCACAGATTGGACGGGCAGCTGCTCAGGCCGGGATGGTCGTACAGGGCGGCCGCGTCGCCCAGCCGGCCGGCGAGGACGGTGTCGTCGTCCCAGTCGGCGGTGACCAGCGGGCAGTAGTACGCCAGGCAGCGGGTGCCCGCGCCGGACGGGCTGTACCGCAGCAGGATCCCCATCAGCCGGTACCAGCTCTCCCGGTCCAGGCAGCCCTCCGCGGGCGGCCGGACCGCGGCGGACCAGCTCCCCGCCGGATGGCCCTGGCGCAGGCAGCGGCTGCCCGGCAGCGCCCCCTCCGGGACGACCGGCTCACCGAAGCCCCGCGCCAGCTCCCGCCAGCGCAGCCGCCGCCACCCCGCGCCCGGGTCGCCGCTGCGGCCGAGGTCGACGCCGGTGACGATGGCGCCCTCCAGCAGGTCGCCCATGTCGGACGGCCCGGTCAGCCCCGCCGCCGCCACCGTCTGGTGGACATCGTCGTGGGTCGTGGTGACCAGGCCCTCCTCCCACACGTACATCGCGTGCAGGAGCCAGGCGGCGTCGGGGCGGCGCGGCGGCTCGAACCCCGAGTGGCCGTGGCCCGGATCCAGCTCGCGCAGCCACCGGGCGGCCTCCCCCGGAACGCGGGCCCATGCGTCCTCGATGTCCATAGCCGCATCCTGCCATCTCAGGGGGCCAGCAGGGCGCCCAGCCGGGCGGCCTGGACCTCCCACCGCCATTCGCGCTCCACCCAGGCGCGGCCCCGCTCCCCCATCGCGCGGGCGCGGGACGGATCCGACAGCAGGGCGGTGAGCGCGGCGGCGATCTCCGGGACGGACCGGCCCGGCACGACGAGGCCCGTCTCGCCGTCCAGGACGGCGTCCGGGGCGCCGCCGGAGTCGCCGGCGACCACCGGCAGGCCGGTCGCGGACGCCTCCAGGTAGACGATGCCGAGGCCCTCCACGTCCAGGCCGCGGCGGCGGGTCCGGCACGGCATCGCGAACACGTCGCCGGCGTCGTAGTGGGCGGGCAGCTCCTCCCAGGCCACGCCGCCGGTGAACACCACGGAGCCCCGCACGCCGAGGGACGCGGCGAGGCGCTCCAGGTCGCCCCGGTAGGGGCCGCCGCCGACGAGCAGGAGCGCGGCGTCCGGCTCGCTCCGCAGGACGCGCGGCCACGCGCGGATCAGCGCGTCCTGGCCCTTGCGCGGCACCAGCCGGGACACGCAGACCGCGACCGGGCGGTCCGCCAGGCCGTACCGGGCGCGGATCTCCTCGCCGCCGGTGTTCCGGTGGAAGACCTTCTCGTCGACGCCGGGCGCGAGCCGGGACATCCGCGCGGCGGCCCCCGGCGCCAGCGCCCGCGCCAGCCGGGCGCGGGTGTACTCGCCCAGGTAGGTCAGCACGTCCACGTCGTCCCCGATGCGGCGGAGCAGGCGCCGCGCCACCGGCAGCGCCGCCCAGCCGGCCTCGTGCCCGTGCGTGATCCCGACGAGCCGGGCGGCGCCGCGCCGGCGCAGCGCCGGGGCCAGCAGGCCGAGCGGCGCCGCCGCGCCGAACACCACCGAGTCGCAGCCCTCCGCGCGCAGCACGTCCGCGGCCCGGCGCAGCACCCCCGGCTCCGGCAGCATCAGCGAGCCCGGATGCCGCACGACCGGGAACGGCTGCCGCGCGTCGAACTCGGCGGCGCCCTTCCACGCCGGCGCGTACACCACCACCGAGCCGGCGGGGCGGCGGGCCGCGAGGCCGTGCACGAACGCCTGGATGCCGCCGGGGCGGGGCGGGAAGTCGTTGGTGACGAACAGGGTCTTGGTCATCGCCCGGTCAGGATACGGACCGCCGGGAACGCGGCGAGGCCCGCCGCCGCGGAACGCGGCGGCGGGCCCCTGCGCGTGCGATCAGTGGCTGATCTCCTCCGACTTGCGGCCGCCCTCGATCTGCTCCTGCTCGTGCTCGCCGTGCGCGTGCTCTTCGACGGGGATGTCGTCGTAGGTCCACGCGCGGTTGAGCCGCGAGCGCAGGTGGCCGAGCGGGCCCTTGGCGCCGGGCGCCGGGATGCCGCGGGCGTCCCGGTCCGGCGGCTGCAGCCGCGCGTTCTCCTTGGACAGCAGGACGTGCCGCTCCTCGTCGCGGGCCGGCTCGTGCCGCTCGGAGAACTTGCCGTCCGGCGACATCATGACCACGCCGCTCTCCACGCCGTGCGCCACCACGTCGGCGTCCTTGCGCTGGAGGCCCAGGCAGATCCGCTTGGTGGCGATGAACGCGATGATCGGACCGAGGAAGAACGTGACCCGGAAGAACCACGTCGTGGCGAACAGCGACAGGTGGAACTTGTCCGCCAGGACGTCGTTCGCGCCGGCGAGCCACAGCAGCCCGTAGAAGGTGACGGCGGCGACGCCGGTCGCGGTGCGGACCGGGGCGTTGCGCGGCCGGGTGTTGACGTGGTGGTGCCGCTTGTCGCCGGTCACCCACGCCTCGACCCACGGCCAGACCGCCGCGCCGCCGAACACGATGCCGAGCGGCAGCGCCGCCGGGATGAGCACGCTCAGGGTGAGCGTGTGCCCGAGGAAGTCGTACTCCCAGCCCGGCATGATGCGCAGCGAGCCCTCCAGGACGCCCATGTACCAGTCGGGCTGGGAGCCCGAGGAGATGGCGCCCGGATCGTACGGGCCGAACAGCCAGATCGGGTTGATCTGCGCGAACGCCCCGAGCAGCGCCAGGACGCCGAAGGTGAACAGGAAGTAGGCGCCCGTCTTGGCCATGAACACCGGGTAGAACGGGTAGCCGTACACCTGCTTCTCGGTCTGGTGCTTGACCGGCATCGCGGTGTGCTTCTGCACCCACATGATCATCATGTGCGCGGTGACCAGCCCGAGCAGCAGCGCCGGGATGAGCAGGATGTGGATCATGTACAGCCGGGGCACGATGTCCTGGCCGGGGAACTCGCCGCCGAACAGGAACATGTACGCGTACGTGCCGACGATCGGGATGCCCTCGGCCACGCCCTGGGTGATGCGCAGGCCGGTGCCGGACAGCAGGTCGTCCGGCAGCGAGTAGCCGGCGAGGCCCTCCAGCATGCCGAGCGTGAACATGCCGATGCCGATCAGCCAGTTCAGCTCGCGCGGCTTGCGGTAGGCGCCGGTGAAGAACACCCGCAGCATGTGCGCCAGGATCGACGCCATGAACAGCAGCGCCGCCCAGTGGTGGACCTGCCGCATCAGCAGGCCGCCGCGGATGTCGAAGCTGATGTGCAGCGTCGACGCGTACGCCTCGGACATCCTCACGCCGTTCAGCGGCGCGTACGAGCCGTCGTACACCACCTCGCCCATGCTGGGCTTGAACCAGAACGTCAGGAACACTCCGGTCAGCAGCAGGATGACGAAGGAGTACAGGGCGATCTCGCCCAGCATGAAGGACCAGTGGTCCGGAAAGACCTTCTTCATGTTGCGCTTGAAGAAGGTGGTGGAGCCGAGGCGGTCGTCGAGGAACGTCAGCGGGGCCTCGACCGCCTTCGGTGCTGTCGCCTCGCTCATCCGCGCTCCCAGAAGCTCGGGCCGACGGGTTCTTGGTAGTCGCTCGTCGCGATGATGTAGCCGTCCTCGACCGACAGCGGCAGCTGCGGAAGCGGCCGCGCCGCCGGGCCGAAGATGACCTTCGCCGCGTCGGTGGCGTCGAAGGTGGACTGGTGGCACGGGCACAGGATGTGGTGCGTGGTCTGCTCGTACAGGGCCGCCGGGCAGCCGACGTGCGTGCAGACCTTGGAGTACGCGACGATCCCGTTGACGTGCCAGTTCTCGCGTCCCTTGGCGGGCTTGAACTCGTCCGCGGGGACGTTGATGAGGATCGTGACGGCCTTCGCGACCTGCGTGAGGGCCTGGTCCTCGGGGACGTGCTCCTCCAGCCCCTCCGGCAGGACGGTGATCATCGAGCCGGGGGTGGCGAAGTCGCTGACCCGCAGCGGCTTGTTGGTGCCGTCCACCACCAGGCGGACGCCCTTCTTGCCCTCGGCCTGCGCCCGCTTGACCGCCTCGCCCCAGAAGGTGTGCCGGAGCTTCTTCTCCGGCAGCGGGCCGAGGTCGCGCAGCAGCACCAGCGGCGCGAGGCCGAGCGGCGCGGCGGCCAGCAGCAGCGTGCGGCGCAGCAGCGGGCGCTTGGTGACGCCGCTGTCCTCCGCGCCCTCCAGGAAGTCCCGGGTGAAGGCCGCCCGGGTCTCCTCGTCGGCCGCCAGCTCGTGCCGCTCCTGGACGATCGGCTTGCTGGTCATCAGCCGGCGCACCCAGATCGTGACGCCGATCGCCATCGACAGGAACGCGACGGCCATCGTCCCGCCGAGCCAGAAGTTGACCTCGCGGGCGTCCCAGATGCCGTGCATGCCGCCGTCGCGGCCGCTCCAGCCGATGAAGTAGGCGATGAACGTCACGCTCGACAGGAACGCGAGCAGGAAGAACGCCGCCACGATCCGCTCGGCGCGCTTGGCCGACCGCTCGTCCAGCTGCTCCCCGACGCCCGCGGGCGCCGAGATGTCGTCCTCGGCGAGGAGGGCCTTCTCCCTCGCCGGGGACGGCGT
The DNA here is from genome assembly GCF_040302145.1 of Spirillospora sp. NPDC127506. Classification (NCBI taxonomy): domain Bacteria; kingdom Bacillati; phylum Actinomycetota; class Actinomycetes; order Streptosporangiales; family Thermomonosporaceae; genus Spirillospora; species Spirillospora sp. NPDC127506. The sequence goes on from NZ_JBEORG010000010.1 coordinate 79,350, forward strand.
GCCGATCACGCGCTCGCGGCGGCCGCCGTCCTCGCGCGGGCCGGTCGAGCCCGCGGTCTCCTTGTTGTCGTCGCTCATGACTTCTTCAGCTTCTTCGGCTTCTTCGCGGTGATCCACATGGCCGCCATCACCATCAGGCCGACGCCGACCAGCCAGGCGACCAGGCCCTCGCTCACCGGGCCGATGCGGCCGAGGCCGTTACCGCCCGGGTTGGGCTCCTCGCGCGTCTGCACGAGGTAGGAGATGATCGCCCGCTTGTCCTCCGGCGTGAGCGTGGTGTCGTTGAACACCGGCATCGCCTGCGGGCCGGTCAGCATGGCCTCGTACATCTGCGTGGGCGTGACGTCGCTCTTGGAGAGCGGAGGCGCGTACTTGCCGCCGGTCAGCGCACCGCCCTGGCCGGTGAAGTTGTGGCACTGCGCGCAGTTGGTGCGGAACAGCTTGCCGCCGAGCGCGACGTCGCCCTTGGCCGGGTCGACGGCCGCGGCGGACGGAACCTCGGGGCCGCCGCCGAGGGAGGCGATGTAGGCGCGCAGGTCGGCCAGGTTCTTCTCGGCCTGGGCCTTCTGCTTCTCGGCGGCCTCCCGCTTCTCCTTCTCCTCGTAGTCCGTCTTGATCTGCGTGTTGAAGGCGGGGATCGGCTTCTTGCGCGGCACCTGCGCGTCCGGGTTCATCGCGGGCATGCGGCCCGTGCTGACCTGGAAGTCGACGGAGGCGGCGCCCACCCCGATGAGGCTGGGCGCGATCCAGTTGCCCTTGGCGTCCTTCGTGCCCTCGGCGTTCAGCCCGTGGCAGCTCGCGCAGTTCTGGTTGAAGAGCGCCTGCCCGTGCTTCAAGTCCTCCGCGGCCTGCGCGGTGCTCTGCGCCTCGGCGCGGTCGGTCTGCGGCGAGAAGCCGGCGTAGATCACGCCGATCGCCGCCAGGGCCGCCAGCACGACGGCGTAGCCCGCCCACGGGCGCCGTCGCCATGCGGTGATCCTTTTCACGGAAATCCCCGTTCGGGTCATGTCGTCGGGATGGGGGTCAGAGGTCGAGCAGGTAAACGACCGAGAACAGGCCGATCCACACCACGTCGACGAAGTGCCAGTAGTAGGACACGACGATCGCGCTCGTCGCCTGCTCGTGCGTCCACCGCTTGGCGGCGTAGGTGCGCCCGAGCAGGAACAGGAACGCGACGAGGCCGCCGATCACGTGCAGCCCGTGGAAACCGGTCGCCAGGTAGAACACCGAGCCGTAGGCCGAGGACGCGAAGGTCAGCCCGTCGTGGGTGACGAGGTTGAAGTACTCGTAGCCCTGGCCGGCGACGAAGTAGGCGCCCATCAGGAAGGAGAGGACGTACCACTCGCGCAGCCCCCAGCTCGCCGGGTTCCACACGCTGCCGTCGCGCCCGACCTTGCCCGCCTCCGCCTTGAACACGCCCATCTGGCACGTCACCGAGGACAGCACCAGGATGGTCGTGTTGACCGCCGACAGCGGCAGGTCCAGCGGGGCGCCCGGCCACGCGTCTTCACCGGACTGGCCGATCGTCACGGAGCGGATCGTGAAGAACATCGCGAACAGCGCCGCGAAGAACATCAGCTCGGACGACAGCCAAACGATCGTCCCCACGCTGACCAGATTGGGACGGTTCGCCCGTGCGTGAGGTGTTGTCTCTATCGCGGATGCTGTCACGGGCAGCATTATTGCGCCCCCATCCCGTGAGTGGCGCATGACCCCCCTCCTACCGTTCCCCGAGCGTGTTGCGGGGGTCGGCGACCCGGTACCCTCACGTGCATGAGCACCGCCCCGGAGAGCCCGATGAAGGTCCTCGTCTACAGCGACGACGCGAACGTCCGCGCCCAGATCCGCATGGCCGTCGGGCGCCGTCCCGCCGCCGACCTGCCGAAGGTCGAGTTCGTGGAGGTCGCGACCCAGCCCGCCGCCGTGGCGCGGCTGGACCAGGGCGACATCGACGCCGCGATCGTCGACGGCGAGGCCCAGCCCGCCGGCGGGCTGGGCGTGTGCCGGCAGGCCAAGGACGAGGTGTACGACTGCCCGCCGTTCCTCGCGCTCATCGGCCGCCGCGACGACGGCTGGCTCGCCACCTGGTCGCGCGCCGACGCCGTCGCGAGCCTGCCGATCGACCCGATGGCGCTGGCCGACGCGCTCGCCGGCCTGCTGCGGCAGCGCCGCGAGAGCCGCCTCCCGGCCCTGTAGCACCTCCCGGGCCCGTAGCATCTCCCGGCCCGGGAAGCACCGGCCCGGCCCTTGGAAGCAGCCCTGTAGAAGCAGCCCTGTAGAAGCGGCAGAGACCCGGTAGGGGACATGGACGCGCGCACCAGCTGGCCCGCACTGCTCAACGCCCTGCTCTCGGGCGACTCGCTGTCCAGCGAGGAGACCGCCTGGGCCATGAACAGCATCATGGCCGGGGAGGCCACGGACGTGCAGATCGCGGGCTTCGCGGTCGCGCTGCGCGCCAAGGGCGAGACGGTCGAGGAGGTCACCGGCCTCGCCGAGGGGATGATGGACAACGCCACCCGCATCGAGGTGCCGGGGCCCATCGCCGACCTCGTCGGGACGGGCGGCGACCGCGCCCACACCGTCAACGTCTCCACGATGGCCGCGGTGGTCGCCGCCGCGTCCGGCGTCCGGGTCGTCAAGCACGGCAACCGGGCCGCGTCGTCCTCGTGCGGCGCCGCCGACCTGCTGGAGCACCTCGGCGTCGCCATCGACCTGCCGCCGGAGGCCACCGCGCGGATCGCCGGGGAGCTCGGCATCACGTTCTGCTTCGCGCCGCTCTACCACCCGGCGCTGCGGCACGCGTCCCGGACGCGCAGCGAGCTCGGCACGCCGACGGTGTTCAACTTCCTCGGCCCGCTGACCAACCCGGCGCGTCCCGCCGCCCAGGCGGTCGGCGTGTTCCACCCGCGGATGGCGGGCGTCATCGCGGGCGTGTTCGCCGGGCGGGGCTGCTCCTCGCTGGTGTTCCGCGGCGACGACGGGCTGGACGAGCTGACCACCACCGGCACCTCCACGGTGTGGGTGGTCCGCGAGGGGACGGCGACGGAGACGACGTTCGACCCGTCCGACCTCGGCATCCCGCCCGCGCGGCCGGAGGACCTGCGCGGCGCCGACGCGGCGTTCAACGGCCGGGTGGCGCGCGAGACGTTCGCGGGCGCGAAGGGGCCGGTCCGCGACATGGTGCTGCTGAACGCGGCCGCGCTCATCACCGCCTACGAGGGCGCGCCGCCCGCCGCCGAGCTGACCGCCGCGCTGGGCGACGCCTACGGCCGCGCCGCGCGGGCCGTCGACTCGGGCGCGGCGAGCGACCTGCTCGACCGCTGGATCGAGACCTCCCAGGCGCTGCGCGGCTGACCTCGCGGCCGCGCCCCTCGGCCGGCCTCGGCCGCCCCGCGGCGGCGCCCTCAGGCCACGCTCCGGGCGCCGCTGGAGATGCGCTGGGCGATGTAGATCGGGACGACCGACAGCACGATCAGCGCCGCGGCGAGGACGTTCACCACCGGCGCCTGGTTGGGGCGGAACAGGTTGTTGAAGATCCAGATCGGCAGCGTGGTGGCGCCCGGGCCGGCGGTGAACGTGGTGACGATGATCTCGTCGAAGGACAGCGCGAACGACAGCAGGCCGCCCGCGAGGAACGCCGAGCGCAGCGCGGGCAGCGTCACGAGGCGGAACGTCTGGAAGGTGTCGGCGCCGAGGTCGGCGGACGCCTCCTCCAGGCTCGTGCCGGTGCGGCGGAGCCGGGCCAGCACGTTGTTGTAGATGGTGACGACGCAGAACGTCGCGTGCCCGACGATGACGGTGAACAGGCCGAGCCCGATCCCGAGCGGCTTCAGCACCACCTGGAAGGCGTTGCTGAGCGCGATGCCGGTGACGATGCCGGGCAGCGCGATCGGCAGGATGACGACGAGCGACACCGTCTCGCGTCCGAAGAACCTGTACCGCGACACGGCGAACGCGGCCATCGTGCCGAGGACGAGCGCGATGGCCGTCGCGCCGAGTCCCGCCTTGACGCTGGTGAGGACGGCCTGCCGGGCGCCCTCGTTGGCCAGCGCCTGCGACCACCAGCGGCCGGTGAAGCCGGGCGGCGGCCAGCCGAACGTCTTGTCGGCGTTCACCGAGTTGACCAGCACGACGAGCAGCGGCACGTAGATGACCGCGAGGCCGAGGACCATGAGGACGCGCAGCGCGATCCGCGCGGCGGGCGGGAAGGTCATCACAGCTCCCTGAGCGCGCCGGTGCGGCGGGCGGCGGCGAGGTACCCGAGCATCACCACGACCGGGATCGTGGCGACGGCCGCGGCGAACGGCAGATTGTTGGCGGCGCCGATGTTGTCGTAGACGACGTTGCCGAGCAGCTGCTGCGAGCCGCCGACGATCTTCACGGTGATGTAGTCGCCGAGCGACAGCGAGAACGTGAAGATCGACCCGGCCACCAGGGACGGGAACACCAGCGGCAGCAGCACCGTGCGGAACGTGCGCAGCGGCCGGGCGCCGAGGTCGCCGGCCGCGTCCAGCAGCGAGTCCGGGAGCCGCTCCAGCCCGGTGTAGACGGGCAGGATCATGTACGGCAGCCACAGGTAGGACAGGACGAGCACGGTCGCGGTGAGGCCGTAGCCGGGGCTGCCGAGCCCGAGCGGCTTCAGCGCCTCGTCGAGCAGCCCGCCCTGCTGCAGCATCACCCGCCACGCGTACGCCTTGACGAGGTAGGCGGCCCACAGCGGCGCCAGGATCGCGATCATCAGGTAGGGCCGGTGCCGCGGCCTGGCGACCTTGGCCATGTACAGCGCCATGGGGAAGCCGATGGCGGTGTCGATCAGGGTGACGGCGACCGCGACGCCGAGGCTGCGCAGCGCGACCGTGCGGTAGACGGGCTCGTCCAGCAGCGTGCGGAAGTTGGCGAGGGTGAACCGCCGGACGACCTCGCCGGTGAAGACGTCGGTCGACCAGAACGCGGTGAGGAAGATGGCGGCGAGTGCGCCGAGGTAGACGACGACCAGCCAGGCGAGCGGCGCCGAGAGCAGCAGCGACAGCCGCAGCCGGGGGCGGCGGTGCAGCAGGGCCGCCGCCCGGCGCCGGACCCCCGGCGCCGGGCGGGCGCCCTCACCGCCGGTGAGGGCGGGGGCGGTCATCCCTTGATCGTGGTCCACGCCTGGGTCCACTTGGAGTAGTCGACGCACTTGACGTCGGTGCGCCCGTCGAGGCACTGCGCGATCGGCGTCGTCCAGAAGTGCACCTTGGAGAAGTAGTTCTCGTCGGTGGCGTGGAAGGTGTCGCAGAAGTGCTCGTCCGCGGTCTCCTCACACGCCTTGGCGTTGGCCGGCGCCTCACCGAACCATTCGGCGACCTGCGCGTTCACCTTGGGCGACACGATCCAGTCGAGCCACTTGTAGGCGCAGTTCGGGTGCTTCGCCTTCGCCGCGACCATCCAGGTGTCCGACCAGCCGGTCGAGCCCTCCTTGGGCAGGGTCACCTTCACCGGCGCCTTCTCCGCCTCGGCGAGGTTCGCGATGACCTGCCACGTCGTCCCGAGGACGGAGTCGCCGCTCTTGAACGCCTGGACCTCCTTGGTGTAGTCGGACCAGTACTCGCCGATCAGCCCGCGCTGCGCCTTCAGCAGCTGGACGGCCGCGTCGAACTGCTTCTGGTCGAGCGCGTACGGGTCCTTGATGCCGAGCTCGGGCTTGGCCGACATGAGGTAGAGGGCTGCGTCGGCGATGTAGATCGGGGAGTCGTAGGCGGTGATCGCGCCCTTGTAGGGCGAGTTCGCGTCGAACACCGCGCCCCACGAGTCGGGGGCGGGCTTCACCTTGTCGCTGCGCCACATGAGCAGGTTGGCGCCGCGGCCGTGCGGGATGCCGTAGGAGACGCCGTTCACCGAGTTCCAGGGCTTCATCTTCAGCCCGGCGAAGACGTCGGCGTAGTTCGGGACGAGCCCGGTGTTGACCGGCGCGACCGTCCCGGAGGCGATGAGCCGCAGCGACGCGTCGCCGGAGGCGGAGACCGCGTCGTACTCGCCCGTCTTCATCAGCGTGACCATCTCGTCGGACGTCCCGGCGACCTTGGTGTTGACCTTGCAGCCGGTCTGCTTCTCGAACGGGGTGACCCAGTCGACCTTCGGGTCGTTGGAGCCGTCCTCGGCGTAGCCCGCCCACGCGACCAGGTCGACCTCGCCCTCGCCCGCGCCGAGCGACTGCTGCATCGGGATCTTCGGGACGGTGAAGCCGCCCTGCCCGGCGCCGGACGCCCGGCCGCCCGAGCCGCCGTCGCCGCAGGCCGCTGCCGTCAGCCCGATCGCCAGCGTCGCCGCGGCGGCGAGCGCCATGCGCGTGGACCACATGGGGAACTCCTTGTTTTCGGGGGTTGGGGGTGAATCAGGAGGCGGGCGCCGGCGCCGGGTCGGTGCCCGTGCCGGCGTCCGAGACGTGGAACTCGTGCGATTCGTGCCAGCTGATCCGGACGCGCGCGCCGCGGCGGCCCAGCACGTCCATGGAGGTGGTCCGCAGGTTCTGCTGCAGCGCGACGACCCGGTCCCCCGACTCCAGGTCGATGACGAAGCGGGTCACCGCGCCCGCGTAGACGACTTCGGCGACCGTGCCGGACGCGCGCCGCTCCCCCGCGCCGGGCGCGTCCCCGTCCGGCTCGCCGCCCTGCGCGGCGACGTGGATCTTCTCCGGCCGGACGCAGACGCCGCCGATCCGGTTGGACGTCCCCACGAACCCCGCGACGAACTCGGTCGCGGGCCGCTCGTACACCTCGGCGGGCGTGCCGACCTGCTCGATCCGGCCCCCGTTGAGGACGGCGACCCGGTCGCTCAGGGTCAGCGCCTCCTCCTGGTCGTGCGTGACGAACACGAAGGTGATGCCGGCCCGCCGCTGGAGGCTCTTCAGCTCGACCTGCATCTCCTCGCGCAGCTTCAGGTCGAGCGCGCCGAGCGGCTCGTCGAGCAGCAGCACCTTCGGCTCGTTGACCAGGGCGCGGGCGAGCGCCACCCGCTGCCGCTGGCCGCCGGACAGCTCGGCGGGGCGGCGCGCCTCCAGCCCGTCCAGCCGGACGCCGCGCAGCGCCTCCAGCGCCCGCTCGCGGCGCTCGGCGCGCGGCACCCGCCGCACCTTGAGCCCGTACTCGACGTTGCGGAGCACGTCCATGTGCGGGAAGAGCGCGTAGTCCTGGAAGACGGTGTTGACGTCGCGGTCGAACGGCGGGAGGCCGGTCACGTCCCTGCCGCCGAGCTCGACGGTCCCGGACGTGGGGCGCTCGAAGCCCGCGATGAGCCGCAGCACCGTCGTCTTCCCGGATCCGGACGGGCCGAGCATCGAGAAGAACTCGCCGTCCCCGATGTCGAGGTCGACGCCCGCCACCGCCTCGACCGAGCCGAAAGTCTTGCGCAGATCGCGGAGCCTCACCGCTGTCACCGGCATGACCGAAAACATATGGATTCATAGGTTTCAGTTCAAGTGATGTTCCGGTATCACTGTGTGCGACACCGGGAGGGGGGCCATGAACAGCGCGCACCTGGTCGTGTTCGCTCCCGTCGACAACACCGCGCGGGTGCACGCGGTCGTGCGGCGGCTCACCGACGCGATCGCGCTCGGCCTCCTCGGCGACGGCGAGCAGCTGCCGAGCGAGACCGACCTCGCCGCGCATCTCGGGGTCTCGACCGTCACACTACGCGAAGCGCTGATGGCCTTGCGTCAGCAAGGGCTCATCGAGACCCGGCGCGGGCGCGGCGGCGGGAGCTTTGTCCGGGCGCCGGCCAGGCCGTTCGACCTCGACGAGCGGCTCGGTTCGCTCAGCGCGGAAGAGCTCCGCGATCTCGGCGACCACTACGCCGCCATCGCCGGCGCCGCCGCCCGCCTGGCCGCGCTGCGCTCGCTGCCCGGCGACGTCCGGCGGCTGCGCCGCTCGCTCGCGGAGATGGCGGCCACCGAGGCCGGCGCGGGGATGTGCCGGCTGGACGGTCGGCTGCACCTGGAGGTCGCCGCCGCGTCCCAGTCGGGCCGGCTCACCCGCGAGGAGATCCGGCTGCAGGCCGAGATCGGGCCGCTGGTGTGGGCCGTGCACGACCTGCCGGACCGGCGCGGCCGGGTCGACGCCGAGCACGCCGGGATCGTCGACGCCATCGAGGCCGCGGACGATGCCCGCGCCCGCGATGTAGCTGAAAGTCACGTCTTGAATGCGGTAGAACGTCTCATTGAACGACGGCTCGCACTCTGAGAGGGGTCCCATGCCCGCCGAGCCACCGGCCGTCGGCGCGGCGGCGGCCCACGTCCGCGCCACCCTGGACGGCGTGTTCGCGGCCGTCGACCGGGTCCGCGACGCGACCGCCCGGTGCCTGGCGGACGCCGGACGCGCCGGCCGCGCCCCCGTCCGCGCCGACCTGGCCGCGCTGCGCCCGCTGCTGCTCGCCCGGCTCGGCCCGCTGATCTGCGGCCTCGGGTTCATCGCCGCGCCGCAGCTGCTCGCCGACGCCGCCTGGTACATGGAGTGGTGGCAGACCGGCCCCGGCGGCCGCCCGTCCCAGCTGCTGCGCGACCTGGACCCCGAGCGCAGCGCCCTCTACGACTACACGCGCTGGGAGTGGTTCACCGGGCCGGAGAGCGGCGCGGAGCGGACCGTCTGCGGCCCCTACGTCGACTACCTGTGCAGCGACGAGTACGTCCTGACGCTGTCGGTGCCCGTGCACGTCGCCGGGGCCTTCGCGGGCGTCGCCGCGGCGGACGTCTTCGCCCGGACGTTCGAGAACGAGATCGTCCCCGCGCTGCGCGAGATCCCGGCGCCCGCGTTCGTCGTCAACGCCCCCGGCCGGGTCATGGCGTCCAACACCGCGAGCTGGCCGCCGGGGGCCGCCTACCGCGCGAACCCCGCCCACTCGGCGCACCGGTGCGGCGACCTGTCCCTGTCCCTCGTCACCGCGGGCTGAGAGCCCCCCCGTCACCGAGCCCCCCGTCACCGCGGGCGGGGCCTCAGTCGGCGTCGGGGAGGCCCAGCGCGAACGCCTGCTCCAGGTCGTGCTGGGAGTAGGTGCGGAAGGCGATGTGGGTCTCGGTGCCGACGACGCCGTCGACCTTGTTGAGCCGGCCCGGGATGACGTCGTTCAGCTCCTCGTGCCGGCGCACCCGGACCATCGCCATGAGGTCGTGGCCGCCGGTGATGGAGTAGACCTCGCTGACGCCGTCCAGCGCGGCGATCGTCTCGGCCACCTCGTGGATGCGCGCGACGTCGGCCTTGACGAACACGATCGCAGTGACCACTTCACCCTCCCGTACAGTCGGCTGCCACCGACCCTATCGGCGGGCCCGGATCAGCCGCGGCTCAGGGCGGCCAGCCGCCCGGCCGGGCCGGCGCGGCGGGCGAGGAGGGCGAACGCCACCCCCGCCACGAAGCCGTAGATGTGCGCGGTGTAGGCGACGTTGCTCTTCTCGTCGCCGAGCGACAGCCACTGCAGGACGAACCAGTACCCCAGCACCACCCACACCGGCAGCCGGACCACGATGACCGGCGGCACCCAGCTGACGATGCGGCCGCGCGGGTTGAGGATCACGTAGGCGCCCATCACCCCGGCGATGGCCCCGGACGCGCCGATCAGCGGGACGGTCGAGTCGGGCGACGTCCACGCGAACCCGTAGACGGCGACGAGCCCGAACGCCAGGTAGGCGAGGAGGTAGCGCCACCGGCCGAGCCGGTCCTCGACGCCCATGCCGACGACGAACAGCGCGACCAGGTTGCCCAGCAGGTGCAGCGCGCCCGAGTGCAGGAACATCGAGGTGAACGCCGACGTCCAGGGCGCCTTGTGGAACCCGGCCGGCCCGCACTCGTGCACGATCTCGGTCGGCAGCGGCTGCTGGTCGCCGGTGGTCAGCTCCTTGGGCACCGCGCCGTACTCGTAGGTGAAGTGCGCCGCCTTGCACTGGCGGACCGCGTCCTCGCCGTACCAGGCGGCGAAGTTCGACATGGGGGTGAGCAGGAAGACCACCACGTTGGCCGCGACCAGCAGGTACGTCACCCACGGGACGCGGCGCGCCGGCTGGCTGTCGTAGAGGGGCAGTGCCACAGGGTCACCTTAGTGGGCGCCCGGCCCTCGTCCGGGACGGCTCGGGCGGCTCGTACACCCGGTCGTAGGCGCGGTCGATCCACTCGCGCAGCCCCTCGGCGCCGTGCGCCGGGCACGTCCACGCGCCGTCGACCTCGACGAGCCGGACGCCGGGCAGGTCGAGCCAGCGCAGCACGCACTCCATCTCCTCGGCGGTGGCGCCCGCGGACGGGGGCTCGCCGAGCGCGACGCCGCCGGGCGCCTCGCCGGACGGAGGGAACACCGTCTCGGCGGTGGCGATGAGCGCGTCCACGTACGGGCGGGGCTGGGCGTGCGGCGGGACGGTCCCGGCGGCGGCGAGCCGCCCGTACCGCACGACCGACAGCTCCCAGCCGCCGTCGAACGCGGGCCGCGCCGCGACCAGCTGCGGGAGCCGGGCCAGCGCGGCGAGCCGCTGCCCGCGCGCCGCGGCGCGGACGAACGCGGCGAGCCGGTCGCGCTGGGCGGCGGCCTCCTCGTAGCGCAGCTCCGCCGCGAGCCGGTCGATGCGCACCCGCGCGGCGGCCACCACGGGCCGCACGTCGCCCTCCATGACCGAGCGCGCGGTCTCGGCGTGCACGGCGTAGGCGTCGGCGGACTCGCGGCCGTCGCAGGGCGCGCCGCAGCGCCCGATCTCGGCGAGCGCGCACGCGCGGGCCTTGCCGCGCTCGATGAGCCGGAGCGTCAGCCGCTGGGTGCACTGGCGCAGCGGGACGGCCTCGTGCAGCGCCGCGCGCGCCTCCTCGGCCTGCCGCCGGGACGGGATCGGCCCGAGGTAGCGGGCGCCGTCGGCGCGGCATTCCCGGACGATCGACAGCCGCGGGAACGGCTCCACGGTCAGCTTCAGCCAGATGGCCCGCTCGGGGAACTTCGAGCGGCGGTTGTAGCGCGGCTTGTGCTCGGCGATCAGCCGCAGCTCGCGGACCTCGGCCTCCAGGCCGGTGGCGCACACGATCGTGCGGACGTTCTCGGCGAGCCCCACCATCTCGCGGACCCGCCAGCGCGTCTCCGAGCCGGTGAAGTAGCTGCGCACGCGCGAGCGCAGGTCGCCGCTCTTGCCGACGTAGAGGACCTCGCCGGCGTGGTCCTCGAAGAGGTAGACGCCGGGGGTGCTCGGCACGTCGTCGGCGAGGTGGCGCTTGCGGCGCTGCTCGGGGGTGGGCGCCTTGGCGAAGCTCCGCATCTCCTCCAGCGAGGTGACGCCGAACGAGCCGAGCCGCTCGATGAGGCCGTGCAGGACCTCCACTGTGGCGCGGGCGTCGGCGAGGGCGCGGTGCGTCGGCTCGTTGGACGTGCGGAAGAAGCGGGCCAGGGTGCCGAGCTTGCAGTTGGGCACCTCGTCCCGGGACAGGACGCGGCGCGCCAGGTCGACGGTGTCGACCACGGGGAACGCGGGCCAGGCGTAGCCGTTCGCGGCGCAGGCGCTCTTGAGGAAGCCGATGTCGAACGGGGCGTTGTGCGCGACGAGCACGCAGCCGCGCGCGAACTCCAGGAAGGCGGGCAGCACCGACTCGATGCGCGGCGCGGCCGTCACCATCGCGGTGGTGATGCCGGTGAGCGCCGTGATGAACGGCGGTACCGGCCCGCCGGGGTCGACCAGCGTGGCCAGCTCGCCGAGCTCCTCTCCCCCGCGCACCTTCACCGCGCCGATCTCGGTGATGGCCGAGTCGGCGGCCGAGCCGCCCGTCGTCTCCAGGTCGACCACCACGAAGGTGACCTCGGAGAGCGGAGTGCCGAGGTCGTCCAGCGTCCCCTGTATCCCGGGCCCCTGGACACCGTGCGCAGCCGTCATGTGCGCGACCGTAGAGGACGCCACCGACAGAAGCCCGGGCCGCTAGGGTTGGGGGGCGCCCGCGCGTCCCGGCGCGCCGGGGGGCCGCGGGGCCGGTCCGGGGGAGCCCGGCGCGATCCGCCCGGCGCACGTCCGCCCTGGTCGCTCGCCGATTAGGACGAGGGGCGGCAGGGAAGACACAGCCCACCGGCGGCGTAGCCCGGAAGGAGCGGGATCATCGACAGCGGCCCCGAAGCGACCCCCGGCTGCGCGGAGTCCGGCGGGCAGGCCCCCCGTCCCGCGGGGGCGGCCCCTGAGCCCCCTCGGGAGGAGCGGCTGAACCGGCCCCTCCCCGAGCCGGTGCGGCAGTCCGTGGTGGAGGCGGCCGCCGAGCTGATCGGGGCGCTGGCCCCCGACGAGGTCCCCGCGCCGCTGCGCCGGTTCGCGCGCTTCGAGCGGCGCAAGCGCGCCAAGCTCGCCGGGCAGCACATCGCGGCGGTGCTGGAGAAGGACCCCGGCTTCCGGGCGCGGGTCGCCGAGCCGCTGCGCGAGGCGCAGGCCGACCTGGTGGAGGCCGTCGAGGGCGGCAGCGTGCCGCCCGCCGCCGACCCGGTGCGCGTCGCGGTGCTGGCCTACCTGCTGCGGCCCCCGGGCTGGACGGGGCTCGTCGAGTCCGCGCGCGCCGAGCTGGAACGCTCCGCGACCGCGTCGGAGGAGGAGGCCGCCGAGCGGCGCGTCGCCGCGCTGCGGGAGGAGCTGGCCACCGCGCGCGCGGCGCGCTCCGCCGAGCTGGACAAGGTGCGCGCCGAGCTGCGCGAGACCAAGGCCGAGGTGGCCGAGCTGCGCCGCAAGCTGCACGAGGCCCGCACCCGGTTCCGGGCGGCGGAGGAGCGCGCGGACGCGCTCGCGGCCGAGAGCGAGCGGGAGCTGGCCGCCGCGCGCGAGTCGACCGCCGCGTCCGAGAAGGAGCTGCGGAGGCTGCGGGCCCGCGCCGCGCGGGCGGAGGCCGCCGCGGAGGCCGCCAAGCGGGCCGCGCGCGAGGGCCGCAACGTCGACGACGTGCGGCTGCGGATGCTGCTCGACACGCTCGTGGACGCGGCGCAGGGCGTCCGCCGCGAGCTGGCGCTGCCGTCCACGATCGGGCGCCCCGCCGACCTGGTCGGCGGGCAGGCGCACCGGGCGCTGCCCGGCCGGGCGCTGTCCGACGGCGACCCGCAGCTGCTCGACCGGCTGCTGACCCTGCCGCAGGTGCACCTGGTGGTGGACGGCTACAACGTCACGAAGACCGGGTACGGCGAGCTGCCGCTGGCGGACCAGCGCAACCGGCTGGTGTCCGGGCTCGGCGGGCTCGCGGCGCAGACCCGCGCGGAGGTGACGTGCGTGTTCGACGGCGCCGAGCTGGACGCGCCGGTGGCGATCGCGGCGCCGCGCGGCGTGCGGGTGAAGTTCAGCGCCCCGGGGCAGACGGCGGACGAGCTGATCGCCGAGCTGGTGCGGGCCGAGCCGCCGGGCCGCCCCGTGGTCGTGGTGTCCTCGGACCGCGAGGTCGCCGACGCGGCCCGCCGCGCCGACGCCCGGCCCTGCCCGTCCACGCTCCTGCTGCGCCGGCTGGGCCGGTCCTAGGCCGCACCGGCATAAGGAAGCCATAAGGCTGCGATAAGGGACGGGTCGCACTCCGTGATCATTTCGTCACGAAAACGAGACAATGATCGTCGATGTCAATTAAAGAGTGACGAACCGGTTGTGACGGGTGTTGCCCGTCGCTAATGTCGTCCGCTGACGTCGTGGACGAGAGGGGCGAAACCGACCGTGGCCAAAGATCTCATCGGGGCACCAGCGAAGGGGCGTGACCGGAGAGGCGGCTCGGCGAGAAGAGGCGCTTCGCGCCGCATGGCGGCCGTCGCCTGCCTCACCCTGACGGCCTCCCTCGCGTCTCCCCCGATGGCGGCGCACGCCGACCCCAAGCCGACCAGGGCGCAGGTCCAGAAGAAGCTCACCAAGCTCGCCGAGCAGACGGACCAGTTGGTCGAGCAGTACAACCAGCTCCGGGAGAAGCTCAAGGTCGCCAAGAAGAAGTTCGACAACGCGGCGGACGCGGCCAAGCGGGAGCAGGCGGCCTTCGAGGAGCAGCGCTCCAAGATCGCCCAGATGGCGGCCGCCGCCTACAAGAACGGCGACTCCGCGGACGTGACGGGCTTCGTCGGCAGCAAGGACCCGCAGGCGATCCTCGACCAGGCGGCCGTGTTCTCCCACCTGTCGCACGAGCGCAGCTCCCAGCTCACCCAGTTCCTCGCGACCGCCCAGCGGCTCCGCCGCGAGGAGTCGCAGGCCAAGACCGCCCTCGACGAGGTCAAGGCCAAGACCAAGGAGCTGCAGGCGAAGAAGAACAAGCTCGACAAGGAGGTCGCCAAGCAGAAGAAGCTGCTGCGCAGCCTCGGCGGCGGCACCTCCTCCGGCGGGTCCTCGGGCGGCACCGGCGGCACCTACAACGGCCCGGCCAGCGGCCCGGCCCGCAAGGCGCTCGACTTCGCCTACGCGCAGCTCGGCAAGCCGTACCAGTACGGCGCCGAGGGCCCGAACTCCTACGACTGCTCCGGCCTCACGATGAAGGCGTGGGCGGCCGCGGGGGTCAACATCACCCGCACGACCAACTCGCAGTACGCCGCGACCAAGCGGGTGGCGAAGAGCGACCTGCAGCCCGGCGACCTGGTCTTCTTCAGCGGCCTCGGCCACGTCGGCATGTACGTGGGCGGCGGCAAGATGATCCACGCCCCGCGCACCGGCAAGACCGTCGAGGTGGTCAGCATCACCTCGGGCTACTACCTGAGCAACTACTACGGCGCCGGGCGCCCCTGACGCCCCGCCCCGCACGCCCCCCGCGGGTGTGACGGAGCTCTCCCCGACGACGGACCAGGTCTGACCTGGTCCGTTGTTGATTTTGGGGGGTTTGCCTTCTGTTGGGGCTTTGGTACCTTGTCACCACCCCGGCGCCCTCCAGACGCCGTGGCCCCGCGGCGCCCACCAGGCGCCTCGGTCCCACGCGGCGCATCCAGCCGCCGCGTACCGGCGGCGCGAGCCACGCGCCGTCCTCCCTCCCCGGGCGACACGATCCACGTGCCGTCCAGCGGCACCGGACGGTGCCGCGGCGGTCCGCCCCCGGACCGCGGCCGGCCCGGCCACCGTGCGCACGCTCACGGCGTGCATGGCGCTGAGAGCGCAGCCACGGCGGTCCTCGCGGGTCAGGCCCCCAGGACGCCCCGGCAACGGCCGGCGTCCGCGCACAACATCAGGAGCCGCTCGTTCGCACGCGGGAGACAGGTCCCGCGCCGGGCCCCATCTCGCCCCCAGGAACGCAGCGGCAGCGCCGAGTCCGCGTCAACGCGGAACCGGGGACCCACACCGCCGGAGTCCGGGAGACCTCCCGGACGGGCATTCCGGCACCCGGGGTGAATCGGTGCGTCTCTCCCGGCCCCGTTCCGGTAGAGCCCGCCGTAGGGCCACTTCCACGCCCGAACCCGTCAGCTAACCCGGTAGGCGTCTGGAAGAACGAAGGAGTGAGTTCCGCAGCGTTGCCTGGGCGTGGCCGCCCGACGCGCGGCCACGCCCGAGCACACTGCACTCCGCGGACGCCCCCGTCCCGCGGAGCCCCCATCCGAACCGGCGTGCCCTCCGGCACGCCACCGCCGAGTCCGCGGTCCGCCGCGCGCACACGCGCGCCCGGACGCGGAGCCGGGGACCCATCGTGTCCTTTTTCGGGGTGAATCGGCATGCCCGCCATGGGCGGCCGTAGGGCGGCTTCCACGCCCGAACCCGTCAGCTAACCCGGTAGGCGGCATGGAAGTCGAGGAGATGTCCCCCCGTGCCAGGCGCACATCGCAAGAAGACCGCGGGCAAGCACCGCAAGCCCTCCACCCTGTCCGTCACCTGGCGGACGACCGGCGGCGTGCTCGTCGGCGCCGCCGTCCTCGGCACCGCCGCGGCCACCGCGCAGGCGTCCGTCCTGCCGTTCGCCTCCGCGCCGGCGACCGCCGCGGCGGCCGGCGTCACCACGGCGAAGAAGGCCGCCGGCGGCTCGTCCAAGGGCGCGTCCAAGGACAGATCGGCCCGGACGGCGGAGAAGGCCCCCGGGAAGCCCGGGAAGAGCCCGGACGGCCAGCGCCCGCGGGGCGGGCCGGCGAAGAAGCCGAAGGCGGCCGCCCCCGGGAAGTCCGGGGACGCGCGGCCCACCGCCGAGGAGGCCATCGAGATCGCCAAGTCGCAGGTGGGCGTCACCGAGGACGGCGGCGGCGAGACCAAGTTCCAGAAGTGGTACATGGGCACCGCCCGCGCCAAGGAGACCGTCGCCCGCGACGGCGGCTCCATCAGCGGCTACAGCGACGCGCAGTGGTGCGACATGTTCGTCTCCTGGGTCGGCGAGCAGCTCGGCTTCACCGACCAGATCGGCATCGACGCCTGGACGGTCGCCCACGCCCGCTGGTTCCGGCAGCACGGCCGCTGGGGCACCGAGCCGCGGCCCGGCGCGATCGTCTTCTACGCGTGGAGCGGCGGCAAGGCCGTCAAGGACATCCGGCACGTCGGCATCGTGGTCAAGAAGATCGACGGCGACACCATCGAGGCCGTCGAGGGCAACACCGGCAACGCCGTCAAGATCAAGAAGCGCTCGGCCGACGACGTCGTCGGCTACGGATACCCCGACTACCGGTCATGACGGCGCTCCGGGCGGCGCGGGCTGCATAGGATCGCGGCCATGGAGGACGGTCCGGAGCGCGGGGGCTCCCTGTCGCGGCGCAGGGTCCTCGCCCTCGGCACGGGCGGCGCCGCCGCGCTGCTGGCGGGCGGCGCCGGCCTCCTCGGCGCCCGGCCGGGCGGCGGCGCGCCGCCGCGGGACCGCGCCTCCCGCGGCGATCCGTCCGGCGCGGCCGGGGCGTTCGCGCCCGAGGCCGCCGCCCCCCTCTTCGCCAACCGCGCGCGAGCCGTGCGGGACGGCGACCGCGCCGCCTTCCTCGCCACGGTCGGCAGTGCGCCCCGGGCGTTCCAGGACGTCCAGTCCCGCATGTTCGACAACCTCCGCAGGCTTCCCCTGGAGGGCTGGCAGGAGCGCGTCGTCGCCACCCAGGCGGCGGACGGGAGGGGCGCCGTCGTCCGCACGGAGATGCGCTACAGGCTGCGCGGCTACGACAGGGGCTACGCGGCCCGCACCCGCTACCTCGCCCTGGCGCCGCGCTCGGGCTCCTGGACGGTCGTCGGGGACGGAGCGTCCCACGGGCTCACCGACGACGCCTGCATCTGGGACGGCGGCCCCCTGAGCGTGGTGAAGGGCCGCGCCGGCCTCGTCATAGGCGACGCGGGCGGCCTCGAAGGCATCGCCGAGCGCCTGGACGCCGCCGTGCCCGTCGTCACGAGCGTCGTCGGCCGCGGGTGGGCGCAGCGGGTCGTCGCCCTCGTCCCCGCGGACACGGCCCTCGCGTCGGCGCTCGCGGGCCCCGGCCAGAGCCTCGACGAGATCGCCGCGCTCGCGACCGTCGTGCCGGCGGCGGGCGCCGGCCGGGGCGAGGACCGCGTCATCGTCTCCCCCGGCACCTTCGGCCGCCTCAACGGCCTCGGCCGCGACGTCGTCCTCACCCACGAGCTGACCCACGTCGCCATGGGCGGCGCCCGCGACCGGCGGACCCCGCTGTGGCTCATCGAGGGCTTCGCCGACTACGTCGGGTACCGGCGCGTCAAGATCAGCGTGCGGTCGGCGGCGGGCGAGCTGCGCCGCGAGGTCGCCGCGGGGCGGGTCCCGGCCGCGCTGCCCGCGGCGGCCGCGTTCGCGGGCGGCTCCCCGCGCCTGTCCCAGGCGTACCAGGAGTCCTGGCTCGCCTGCCGGATGGTCGCCGACCGGTACGGTGAGGCGGCGCTCGTCCGGCTCTACCGGACGGCCGGGCGCGTCTCGGAGGCCGCCGCGCTGCGCGACGTGCTCGGTCTCACCCGGGACCGCTTCACCGCCCTCTGGCGCGACTACGTGAAGAAGGAGCTGCTCAGATGAGCGAGCGAAGCGATCCGGAGGACGCCGGGGGCCGTCCCCCCATGAAGGACCTGGCGGACGAACGGGCGGACGAGCGGGCGGGCGAGGCGCGGGGCGAGAGCGCGGAGGGCGGAGCGTCCGGTGCCGCGCGGGCGCGGCGGCCCCGCGTCGCCGCGGCCGTCGCCGCCGCCGTGCTGTTCGCCGCCGTCGCGGCCGTCCTCGCGCTGACCACCCCGTGGAACCCGCTGCCGGGGCATGTGCCCGGCGGCCGCGTGCGGGCCGATCCCGCGCTCGACTTCACGCCGGCCGAGATCGCCCGCTCCAGGGCGTTCGACTCGGCCGTCAACCCGCCCGCGTACGCGGGGCTCCTGGCCGGCGTCGCGGTGATCCTCGTCCTCGGTTTCACGCCGCTCGGCGCCCGCTTCATCGGCCTGGTCACCGCCCGCACCCGGCGCCGCCCCCTCAAGGTCATGGTCGCGGCGGCGGCGCTGACGGCGCTGCTGCGCGTCGCCGGGCTGCCGTTCGACGTGTGGCGCGAGTCGGTGCTGCGCCGGTACGGGCTGTCCACGCAGAGCTGGCCCGCGTGGCTCGTCGACCAGCTGAAGTCGCTCGGCGTCACGTGGGTCATCTGCACGATCGCGCTGCTGCTCCTGTACGCCCTCGTCCGCCGGTTCCCCCGCTACTGGTGGACGGGCGCCGCCGCCGGGGGATTCCTCCTCGTGGTGCTGGTGTCGTTCATCTACCCGGTGGTCGTCGAGCCGGTGTTCAACGACTTCCACTCGCTGCGGCAGGGGCGGCTGCGCACCGAGCTCCTCGCGATGGCGGAGCGGGACGGAGTGCCCGTGAAGGACGTCCTGGTCGCGGACGCCTCCCGCCGGACGACGTCGCTGAACGCCTACGTGTCCGGGTTCGGCTCCACGCGCCGCATCGTCCTCTACGACACGCTGCTGAGGTCCCCGCGCCCGCGGATCGAGTCGATCGTGGGGCACGAGCTGGGCCACGCCAAACGCGACGACGTCCTGTGGGGCACGCTCGTGGGCGCGCTGGGCATCGCGGGGGCCCTGTGCCTCCTCTACCTCCTGATGACCTCTCCGCGGCTCCTGCGGCGCGCGGGGGTCGATCCCGGCGGCGCGCCGGACGAGCCGGACGGCCGGCGCGGCGCGGCGGACCCGCGCACCATCGCGCTGCTGCTCGCGCTCGTCACCGCCGGGACGCAGCTCGCCGCGCCCGTGCAGAACCTGGTCAGCCGGCGCATCGAGGCCCGCGCGGACGCGCACGCGCTGAATCTCACCCGCGACCCGTCGACGTTCGTGTCCATGCAGCACGAGCTGTCGGTGCGCAACATCTCCGACCTGAGCCCCGACGCCCTGGAGTACGTCCTCTGGATGACGCACCCGTCCGGGCCCGACCGGATCGCGATGGCCCGCGACTGGGCGCGCATGAACGGGGTCGGGGTCCCGCCGCCGCTCCGCTGAACGGGCACGGCGGCGGGACGCGCGGCGGTCAGTTCCCCTCGGCGCCCTGCTTCGCCGGCGCCTCGGGGTTCCGGCCCTGCTGCGAGGACAGCGTCGCCGCGTCCGCGTGCGGCGCGGTCGTCACCGGCCGCTTCAGCGCGCTGCCCTTCACCCAGTCGTTCCAGCCGAGCTGCCAGTAGCCCCAGCCGTTGTCGGGCTCCAGCTCCCGCTTGCTGCCGGTCACCTTCACCACGTCGCCGCGTTGGCTGAGCTTGTAGAACCACTTGGCGTTGGACGGGCTGATGTTGATGCACCCGTGGCTGACGTTCTCGTGCCCCTGGGAGCCGACGGACCACGGCGCGCTGTGCACGTACTCGCCGCTGTTGGAGATCCGCACGGCCTTGTACACGGTCAGGCTGTAGCCGCCGGGGCTTCCGGGACTGATGCCCATCCACTCCGACGTCATGGTGGTGGGGTCCTCCTTCGCCATCGTCAGGTGGACCCCGTTGGTGGTCGTGTACATGCGCGCGCCGCCCTTGCCCATGCTGGTCGGGATGGTGCGGGCCTTCTTGCCGTTGACCATCACGACCATCTTGTGGGTGTCCTCGCCCGCCGTGGACACGTGCGAGTCGCCGATCTTGAAGTCGACGGAGTAGTTGCGGCCCCCGTACACGTTCCCGCCGGTGCGCACGCCGCTGAGGTGCGCCGTGAACCTCACGTTCGTGTGGGCGGGCCAGTACTGCCTGGTGCGGAACACGACCTGCTGGTCGCCGAACCAGTGCCAGGCGCCCTCCACGGTCCTGTCCGCGGTGACCTCCAGCGCCCGCTCGACCGCCGCCCGGTCCTTCACCGGGCGCTCGAAGTTCATGACGATCGGTATGCCGACGCCCACCGTCTCCTTGTCGTAGGGCGCCTCGATCGTCACGTCGTTGGTCTTCTCGACCTCGGCGGTGGTGAAGCGGCTGGAGACCGTCCTGGTCTTGCCGTCCTCACCGAGCGCCGTCGCGGCGACGGTGTACGTCCTGCCCGGCTCCAGCGACCAGCGCGACCGCCACTGCGTCCGGTCGGCGCTGAGGTCGCCCTCGACCACGCCGTCCTTCGTCGACACCGTGACGTTCTCGATCGTCCCGCGCTGCGCACGGACGTCGATCCGGCTGTCCGGCTTGAGCTTCCCGCCGCCGCTCGCGGGCGACACCGCGAGCCGCACGGTCTCCACGGCGTCCGGTTCGCGCCCCGAGCACGCCGCGGCCCCCGCCACGACGGTCGCGCCTACGAGCACGGCGGCGGCGCGCCGCCCCCCGCATCCCGGTCCCGAGCCCCCCACCCGCATGTGGTCCCCCCGGTCGTCCTCCTGGGCGATCGGTCCGCCTGCCCAGCCCGGTCGCTGGAACGGCGCCCAGTATGTGAAAGGGCCGGTACCCGCTAAATGCGGACACCGGCCCTTGATGGGGTTCTTTTACCGACTAGTGGGCGAAATGACCCCGGTAGTACTCGAAGACCAGACCGAGCGTGGTCAGGATCGCGCAGCAGACGCCGAAGATGACGAGCCACCAGCCGAACACGATGCCGAGCGCGACGGCCGCGGCCGACAGCGCCACGAACAGCGGCCACCAGCTGTGCGGGCTGAAGAAGCCCACCTCGCCGGCGGCGTCCGCGATCTCGCCCTCGGGGTCGTCCTCGTACAGCGGGCCCGCGTTCGCGCGCTCGAGGCGGCGCACCGTGAAGTGGATGTAGAACCCGATGAGCCCGGCGAGGCCGACGGCCAGCCCGAGCACCGAGGTGCCCGTCCAGTCGTTCGACCAGAGCCAGTACACGACGTCGGTGGCGAGGAAGAAGACCGCCGTGCCGTAGAACATGAACGCTTGGACGCGCATCGGCTACTCCCCCTTCGTCCCGGCGAGCTCGCCCTTCGCACCCACGTAGGGGTGGTGCAGGTCGAACGCCGGCCGCTCGGAACGGATCTTCGGGATCGAGTTGAAGTTGTGCCGGGGCGGCGGGCACGACGTCGCCCACTCCAGCGAGTTGCCGTAGCCCCACGGGTCGTCCACGTCGACCTTCTTGCCCTTCTTCCACGTGATGTAGACGTTGTAGAAGAACGGCAGCATTGAGGCGCCGAGCAGGAACGAGAAGATGGTCGAGACCTCGTTCAGCCCGTGGAACTCGGCCGCGTAGTCGGCGTACCGGCGCGGCATGCCCGAGGCGCCCAGCCAGTGCTGGACGAGGAACGTGCCGTGGAAGCCGATGAACAGCATCCAGAAGTGCACGTGGCCGAGCCGGTCGTTCAGCATCTTGCCGGTGAACTTGGGCCACCAGAAGTAGAAGCCCGAGAACATCGCGAACACGA
Source organism: Spirillospora sp. NPDC127506 (assembly GCF_040302145.1). NCBI lineage: Bacteria > Bacillati > Actinomycetota > Actinomycetes > Streptosporangiales > Thermomonosporaceae > Spirillospora > Spirillospora sp. NPDC127506. The sequence continues at coordinate 100,994 of NZ_JBEORG010000010.1, forward strand.
CGGTGCCGAAGACGACGTAGTGGAAGTGCGCCACCACGAAGTAGGTGTCCGACAGCTGGAAGTCCATCGGCGGGGACGCCAGGATGACGCCGGTCAGCCCGCCGAAGAGGAACGTCACGAGGAAGCCGAGCGAGAACACCATCGGCGCCTCGAACGTGAGCTGTCCTCGCCATATCGTTCCCACCCAGTTGAAGAACTTGATGCCGGTCGGCACCGCGATGAGGAACGACATGAAGGAGAAGAACGGCAGCAGCACCTGGCCGGTGACGAACATGTGGTGGGCCCACACGGTGATGGACAGGCCCGCGATGCTGATGGTCGCGAAGACCAGGCCGATGTAGCCGAAGACCGGTTTGCGGCTGAACACCGGGAGGACTTCCGTCACGATGCCGAAGAAGGGCAAGGCGATGATGTAGACCTCCGGATGCCCGAAGAACCAGAACAGGTGCTGCCACAGCAGCGCACCGCCGTGCGAGGCGTCGAAGATGTGCGCGCCGAGCTTGCGGTCGGCCTCAAGGGCCAGCAGCGCCGCCGCCAGCGGCGGGAAGGCCAGCAGCACCAGGATGGAGGTCAGCAGGACGTTCCAGGTGAAGATCGGCATCCGGAACATCGTCATGCCGGGCGCCCGCATGCACAGGATCGTGGTGATGAAGTTGACACCGCCCATGATGGTGCCGAAGCCCGACATGGCCAGGCCCATCACCCAGAGGTCGCCGCCCACGCCCGGCGAGCGGACCGCGTCCGACAGCGGGGCATAGGCGAACCAGCCGAAGCTGGCCGCGCCGCCGGGGGTCAGGAAGCCCGACAGCGCGATCAGGCTGCCGAACAGGAACAGCCAGTACGCCAGCATGTTCATCCGCGGGAACGCCACGTCCGGCGAGCCGATCTGCAGCGGCATGATGACGTTGGCGAAGCCGGCGAACAGCGGCGTCGCGAACATCAGCAGCATGATCGTGCCGTGCATCGTGAACAGCTGGTTGAACTGCTCGTTGCTGACGACCTGCAGCCCCGGATCGAACAGCTCCGTGCGGATGATCAGGGCCAGCACGCCGCCGAACAGGAACATGAAGAACGAGGTGATCAGGTAGAGGTAGCCGATCACCTTGTGGTCGGTGGACGACAGCCAGGAGGCGATGAGGCGCCCCTTGCTCGTCCGCGGCGCGGTGATCGGCGCGCTCGGGGCGTGACTCGTGGCGGTCACTTGCCACCTCCCGCGGCCAGTCGCTGCTTCGAATCAGCGATGAACTTGTCGTACTGCTCCGGCGTCACGACCTTCAGCTGGAACAGCATCCGGCTGTGGTCGACGCCGCAGAGCTCGGCGCAGCGGCCCTCGTAGGTGCCGAGCTTGGTCGCCGTGAACTCGAACTCGTTGGTGTACCCCGGCATGACGTCCTTCTTGTAGATCAGCGCGGGTACCCAGAACGAGTGGATGACGTCGTCGGAGTGCAGCCGCACCCGGACGGTCTTGCCGGCGGGGATCGTCAGGACGGGCTTGCCGTAGGCGGGCCCGTTGGGGGCCACCGGCACCCCGGTGACGGAGGCGACGGTCTCGTCGCCCTGCTTGTAGTCGAACCGCCAGCTCCACTGGAACCCGGTCACGTCGACGACCACCTGCGGGTTGTCGGTGGTCTTCTCGACGAAGTTCTCGTCGCGGGCGGTGAAGTAGAACAGGACCGCGATGATGACGAACGGGACCGCCGTGTAGAGGATCTCGATCGGCATGTTGTAGCGGACCTGCGGCGGCAGGTCGTCGGAGCGCTTCCGGTGGAACAGGATCGCCCAGATGATCAGGCCCCAGACGACGGCCCCGACCGCGAACGCCGCGATCCAGGAGCCCTGCCACAGGTGCAGCATGCGCTCGCCTTGGACGCTGATCGGCTCGGGCAGGCCCAGCCGGGTACCACTGCAGCCGGTCGCGGACAGCGCAAGCAGCCCTAGCGCACCGGCGCTTCTCAATGCGCGGCGACTGCGCACAGGCGTACGCCGCTCCCCAGAGCGGGTCGGACTCACGGAATGCCTTCCCCACGGATGAAGCCCGGTCGGCCGGGCGGTGAGATCACTGTTTACACGTGTGGTGGACACCCTAGCGCGAGGGTCGCGCACACCCCCGATCGGGTGCCCGGTTAGTGTTTCAGCGTGGCAGATCCGAGCACGGCGGGCGGCCCCTCCGGCGCCTCCCGCGCAGACGCCGCCTACTTCGACGCGGCGTCCACCGAGCCGCCGCACCCCGCGGCGCGCGCGGCGCTGCTCGAGGCGCTGGACGCGGCGTGGGCCGATCCCGCCCGGCTGTACGGCAGGGCGCGCGCCACCCGGCTGGTGCTGGACCGGGCCCGCGCGCGCGTCGCCGGCGTCCTCGGCGCGCGCCCCGACGAGGTGTCGTTCACCTCGTCGGGCACCCAGGCGGTGCACCTGGCGGTCCTCGGGGGGCTCCAGGCGCGCCGGCGGGTCGGCCGGCACCTGGTGGTGAGCGCCGTGGAGCACTCCAGCGTGCTGCACGCCGCCGAGCGGCACGAGCGCGACGGCGGCGAGGTCACCGTCGTCGGCGTCGACCGCGCGGGCCGCGTCGACCCGGCGGAGTTCGCCGCGGCGCTGCGCGCGGACACCGCGCTCGCGTGCCTGCAGTCGGCCAACCACGAGGTCGGCACCGTCCAGCCCGTCGCCGAGGCGGCGGAGGCGTGCCGCGCCGCCCGGGTCCCGCTGTTCGTGGACGCCGCCCAGTCGCTCGGGCGGGCGGACGTCCCCGGCGGCTGGTCGTTCCTCGCGGGCAGCGCGCACAAGTGGGGCGGCCCGGCCGGCGTCGGGGTGCTCGCCGTCCGCAAGGGCGTCCGGTGGCGCTCGCCGCTGCCGGACGACGAGCGGGAGGGGCGCCGCGTCCCCGGATTCGAGAACGTTCCGGCCATCGCGGCGGCGGCGGCCGCGCTGGAGGCGTACCGTGCCGACATGGCGGCGGACGCGCCGCGCGTCTCGGCGCTGGTGGACCGCATCCGCGCGGAGGTGCCGCGGCGGGTCCCCGACGTGGAGGTGGTGGGCGACCCGGTCCGGCGGCTGCCGCACCTGGTGACGTTCTCGTGCCTGTACGTCGAGGGCGAGGCGCTGCTGACCGAACTGGACCGGCTGGGTTTCGCGGTTTCGTCCGGCAGCTCGTGCACGGCGGATACGCTTCGTCCCAGTCACGTGCTGGAGGCGATGGGAGTGGTTACCCATGGGAACGTGCGGGTATCGCTGCCGCGTGGCGTCGACGCGGCGCACGTCGACCGGTTCCTCACCGTGCTCCCCGGCGCCGTCGCCCGCCTGCGCGAGACGATGAGGACGGCCGGACGATGAACACCTTCGAGACGGGGAGGCGGTCGCGCCCATGAGGTTCCGAGGCCGCGCCAGGAACGGGACGCCGCCGCCCGACGGCGCGCCGCCGCCCGGCCAGGCGCCCCCCGCCGGCCCGCCGCCCGTGCTCGTCATCGACGCGCTCGGCCGCAAGTGCCCGATCCCGATCATCATGCTCGCCGAGCGGATCCGCGAGGTGCCGGTCGGCCAGGTGGTCGCCGTCCTCGCCGACGACGCCGCCGCGCGCACCGACGTGCCCGCCTGGTGCCGCATGAAGTCCCAGGACTTCGTCGGCGAGGAGACGCTCCAGCAGGGCGGCTGGGGCTTCCACATACGCCGGACGTACTGACCGCGTGCGGAGGGCCGCGCCGCGCGCGGCCCTCCGCACGCGTCGGGTCACGGGTGCGGGCAGCTGACGTGCGGGGCGATCTCGTCGGCCGCGTCCTGGCCGTAGGCCGCGGCGAACCGGTCGAGGAAGTCGCCGCGGGCGAGCGCGTACTCCTGCGGCCCCGCGGCCTCCAGCGCGTACGCGGCGATGGCGCAGCCGACCTGCGCGGCGCGCTCCAGCGGCAGGCTCCACGCGGTCGCGGACAGGAATCCGGCGCGGAACGCGTCGCCGACGCCGGTCGGGTCGGCGATGTTCTCGACGGGGACGCAGGGGACGTGCACGCCCTCCTCCCCCGCGCGGTCGATGACGACGCCCTTGGCGCCGAGGGTGGTCACGCGGACGCCGACGCGGGACAGGATCTCCTCGCCGCTCCAGCCGGTCTTCTCCTCGGCGAGCGCCTTCTCGTAGTCGTTGCTGAACAGGTACGCGGCGCCGTCGATGAGGCGGCGGACGTCGGCGCCGTCCATGCGCGCGAGCTGCTGGGACGGGTCGGCGGCGAACGGGATGCCGCGGGTGCGGCACTCGTCGGTGTGCCGGAGCATGGCGTCGGGGTCGTTGGGGCTGACGACGACGAGGTCGAGGCCGCCGACGCGGTCGGCGACGGGCTTCAGCTCGATGGACCGGGCCTCGCTCATCGCGCCGGCGTAGAAGGTGGCGATCTGGTTCTGGTCCTGGTCGGTGGTGCACAGGAACCGGGCGGTGTGGTGGATCTCCGACACGTGCACGGACTCGGTGTCGACCGCGTGCCGCTCGAGCCAGGACCGGTAGTCGGCGAAGTCGTCGCCGACCGAGCCGACGAGGATCGACTCCTTGCCGAGGCTGCCCATGCCGAAGCAGATGTTCGCGGCGATGCCGCCGCGGCGGATCTCCAGCTCGTCCACCAGGAAGGACAGCGACACCCGGTCCAGCTGGTCGGGCAGGAGCTGGTCGGTGAACCTTCCGGGGAAGGTCATCAGATGGTCGGTCGCAATGGAACCGGTCACGGCGATGCGCACGGCGTCGCTCTCCTCGTCGTGGTCGTCCGGCTGTTCACCGGCTGTTTCGAACCCGGCAAGACTAGTACTTCCCCATCGCACCACGGACCACCGCCGGAGCGCAGCGGGAAGACGCGAAAAGGGCGGCCCGGGCACCGGCCCGGACCGCCCTCCGCGGACGTCCCGCTCGCGTCGCGGACGCTCAGTTGAAGGAGTCGCCGCAGGCGCAGGAACCCGACGCGTTCGGGTTGTCGATCGTGAAGCCCTGCTTCTCGATCGAGTCGACGAAGTCGATGGTGGCGCCGGTGAGGTAGGGCGCGCTCATCCGGTCGACGCGCACGTTCAGGCCGCCGAAGTCCTGCACGAGGTCCCCGTCCATCTCCCGCTCGTCGAAGAAGAGCTGGTAGATCAGGCCGGAGCAGCCGCCCGGCTGCACGGCGACACGCAGCGCAAGGTCGTCGCGGCCCTCCTGCTCGAGCAGGCCCTTGGCCTTCTCGGCGGCGGCGTCGGTGAGGATGACGCCCTGCTGCGTGGTCTCCTGCGTGGTCTCGCCTGAAACCGTCATGTGTTCAGCTCCCGGGTCTCGCTGCGCCGCGGTGCGGCGGCCTGTCGCTTGTCCGAGGACGTCGTACGCCTCTTCCCGTAGGACAACGTACCTCCCCGGCAGCCCATTCCGCTTATCGGCCGGGTCTAACACCGGAACGCGGTGCGTTCTACGTCACAGTACCGCCGGCCCGAGGATGTGCCATCATTAGTCGTCAAAGCGACGATAAGCCTCCGTCGCGAAGGGAGACTCCCGATGACCACCCCGGTAAGCGACCTTCCGCTGCTGCTGCTCGGCCGCGGCGCCGACCCGGACAGCGAGCGCGGCGTCGACTGCCCGGGCGAGCTGCCGCCGGCCTCCGACCCCGCGCTGGTGGAACGCGCCCGCGCCGCCAAGGCGTCCCTCGGCGACCGGGTGTTCGTCCTCGGCCACCACTACCAGCGGGACGAGGTGATCCAGTTCGCCGACGTCACCGGCGACTCGTTCAAGCTGGCGCAGAAGGCGGCGGCCCGGCCCGAGGCGCCGTTCGTGGTGTTCTGCGGCGTGCACTTCATGGCCGAGTCGGCCGACATCCTGACCGCCGCGCACCAGCGGGTGATCCTGCCCGACCTCGCCGCCGGCTGCTCGATGGCGGACATGGCGACGTTCGACCAGGTCGAGGACTGCTGGGACGTGCTGGAGGACGCCGGCGTCGCCGACGACGTCGTCCCCGTCACGTACATGAACTCCTCCGCCGACATCAAGGCGTTCGTCGGGCGGCACGGCGGCACGGTGTGCACCTCGTCCAACGCCAAGCGCGCCCTGGAGTGGGCCTACGCCAAGGGCAAGAAGGTCCTGTTCCTGCCCGACCAGCACCTCGGCCGCAACACCGCCGTGCTGGACATGGGCTTCTCGCTGGACGACTGCGTGGTCTACAGCCCGCACCGGCGCGAGGGCGGGCTGACCGCGCAGCAGCTGCGGGACGCCAAGATGATCCTCTGGCGCGGGCACTGCTCGGTGCACGGCCGGTTCACCAGGGAGTCGGTGGACGAGGTCCGCGAGCGCGTCCCCGGCGTGAACGTCCTGGTGCACCCCGAGTGCCGGCAAGAGGTCGTCACGGCCGCCGACCAGATCGGCTCGACCGAGTACATCATCCGGACGATCGAGGCCGCCGAGCCCGGCTCGTCCTGGGCGGTCGGCACGGAGCTGAACCTCGTCCGGCGGCTGGCGAACGCCCACCCGGACAAGAACGTCATGTTCCTCGACAAGACGGTCTGCTACTGCTCCACGATGAACCGCATCGACCTGCCGCACCTGGTGCTGTCGCTGGAGTCGCTCGCCGCCGGGGACGTCCAGAACGTCATCGAGGTGGACGAGGAGACCGCGCACTACGCCCGCGCCGCCCTCGACCAGATGCTCGCCCTGCCCTAGCCGTTCTCGCGGGACGCCCCCGGCCTCACAGCCCGGGGGCGTCCCGCACCGGGAACCAGCGGGCCGTGTCGGGCTCCATGGGCAGGTGCTCCGCGAGCGCGTCCCGGGCGCGGGTCTCGACCAGGTTGTTGCGGCGGCGCGAGTCCTGCGGGCCGTCCGGCGGGCGCGGCGCGAACGGGTAGAACGCTCCCCGGACGGGCGCGTGCACGAGCAGGAGCCGCTGCAGCCCCTCGCCCCTGCGGAAGCAGGCGACCGAGCACAGCAGGTACCGCCCGTACCCGGCGGCGGCCAGGGTCGCCTCGACGAGGTGCAGGTCCGCGACCAGCCCGCCGAAGTCGCCCGGCGGGCGGGTGACGCGCGTCCAGCCCCACCCGTGCGGGTCGTCGGCCGTCTCCGTCCGGCGGGTCCCGCCGGCGGGCAGCAGCCGGGCGACCTCCCGCCGCGCGCGCCCGAACGCGCCGAAGGCCCCGCCCTCCACGAGCCGGTGGCAGACGCCGCCCTCACCGGTCGGGACGAACCCGGTCGCCGCCTCCAGCGCCGGCGCGGCGGCGGGCAGGGCGAGCAGCAGCCCGGCGCCGGGCGGGGCGGGCGCGGGCCGGCCGAGCAGGGCGTCGACGATGCCCACCGTCAGCCCCCGCCCGCGAGCCGCCAGGACAGGGCGGCCAGCCGCTCGCGGCGCCGCCGCAGCGGCGGATGGGTGGACAGCAGGCCGGACGCGCCGGAGCCGCGGGCGGCGACCACGGAGCGGTGGCCCGCCGGGCGCAGCGCCCGCAGGTCCTCCCGGGACGACCTGCGCAGCTCCTCGGTGATCTTTTCGAGGGCGGACGCGAGGTCGGCGGGCCGCCCGGTCAGCAGCGCCCCGGTGGAGTCCGCGCACAGCTCCCGGTGCCGCGAGAAGGCGAGGAGCACCAGCGTGCCGGCGGCGTACAGCACCGCCGCCGCCGCGGCGAGGGGCAGCAGGACGACCCCGGCGAGCATGCCCGCGGACCTCTTCGCCGCGCCTCTGCCGCGGGCGGTGAACAGGTCCGCCCACCAGCCGAGGAAGAGGTCGGCGACGGCGCTCGGGAACTCGGCGACCGAGCCGGCGAGCACGTCCCGGTTGGCGACGTGCGCGGTCTCGTGCGCGAGGACGGCGGCGAGCTCGGCCGGGCCGAGCAGGGCGCGCAGCCCCTCGGTGACGCACACCTCGGCCGAGCCGGGGCCGGAGCCGGCGGCGAACGCGTTGGGCGCGTGCACGGCGCAGACGGCGAGCCGCGGCCTGGGCAGGCCGGACGACATGCACAGCCGGTCCAGGACGGCGTGCAGTTCCGGCTCCTCGGCGGCGGTCACCCGGCGGGCGCCCATCGCGCGCAGGACCAGCCCGTCCGCCGCGCGCGCCGAGAAGACCGCGACGGTCACGGCGGCCGCCACCGCCGCCGCGCCCCAGACCGGGCCGGCCAGGAACGCGGGCAGCGCGGCGGCCGCGTAGACGAGCGCGACCAGGACCATCGCGGCGAGCATCCGCCACGTCAGGCTCCGCTCGCCGGTGTCGCGGGAGGGCGTCATGCCCCGACGTTAGACCGCGATGGACCGCCGCACAGCGTCCGATGACGCAGAAACGGATCAGAGGCGGCGGATCACCGGGAACGGGTCACCGGGAACGAGTCACAGGCCGGGGGCGCCCCAGACGGGGAACCAGCGGCCGAGGTCCTGCTCGAAGGGGAGGTCGGCGCCGATCGCGCCGCGCACCTGGAGCTCGAGCGCGTTGTCGCGCTTGTCCCCGGGCAGCGGCGCGAACGGGTAGAAGGTGCCGCGCTTGTACAGGTAGACGAGGGCGAGGCGCTGCCCCTCCGGGCCGCGGAACCCCGCCAGCGAGCACAGCAGGTGCGGGCCGAACCCGCCGGACTCCAGGGTCGAGTTCACCGCGTGCAGGTCGGTGACCAGGGCGGGCAGCTCCTCGGGAGGGTGCGTGGCGAGCAGCCACGTGTAGCCGTAGGAGTCGTTGCTGATCTCTACCTTGGGGCCCTGGTCGGCGTCCAGCAGCTCCTGGACGTCGGCCTGCAGCCGGGCGAACGCGCCGCCCTCCGCCGCGCGGAAGCAGACCGAGCCGCGCCCCGTCGGGCGGAACCCCGTCGCCGCCTCCAGCGTGATCGCCGCCGACGACAGCCCGAAGATCTGGTCGAGGTCGGGCTTGACCGGCTTGGAGCGGCCGAGCAGCGTGTCGAGGAAACCCACGGGATCAGACTCCCCTGCTGAGCTGGTCGGAGATCTTCGAGAGCTGCGCGAGGCGCTTGTCCAGCGGCGGGTGGGTGGAGAACAGCGTGGAGACGCTGAAGCCCTTGCCGAACGCCGGGGTGAAGAAGAACGCGTTGAACGCCTGCGCCGACCGCAGGTCGTTGGTCGGGATCCGCGCGATCTCGCCGCTGACCTTCGTCAGCGCGCTGGCCAGGGCCGACGGGCGGCCGGTCAGCAGCGCGGCGGCGCGGTCGGCGGACAGCTCGCGGTACCGCGACAGGGCGCGGGTGAGCAGGAAGCTGACCGCGTAGGCGAGCGCGCTGGCCGCGACCACGGCGAGCAGGATCAGGCCGGTGTTCTGGTCGTTGCTGCGGCGGCCGAACCCGCCCCACAGGCCCCACTGGAGCCCGAAGCGGGTGATGAGCCCGGCGCAGATGCCGAGGAACGAGGCGATCGTCATGACCGCGACGTCCCGGTGCGCGACGTGCGCCATCTCGTGCGCGAGGACGCCCTCCAGCTCCACCGGGTCGAGCCGGCGCAGCAGCCCGGTGGTGACGCAGACGACGGCCTTCTTCTGGTTGCGGCCGGTGGCGAACGCGTTCGGCACGTCGGTGTCGGCGATCGCGACCTTCGGCTTCGGGGCGTCCGACATCGCACAGATGCGGTCGATGACGCCGTGCAGCTCCGGCGCCTCCTCGGGCGAGACGACGCGGCCGTGCATGGCGAACAGCGTCATCCGGTCGGAGAAGAAGTACTGCGCGAACAGGAAGGCCACCGCGACGCCGAGCGCGACGAACGCCCACTCGGGCACGAAGACGAAGAATGCTCCGACGAAGACGACGTACACCAGCCCCAGCAGGAACATCGTCACGAGCATCCGCGATGTCAGCCCCCGGTCGGAGGCGTAGCGCGTCCTGGCCATGCGGCCACCCCCAGTTCCTTGCTCTTATTCATTTGTATCAACGCACGAGACCCGGGTTTTGTGCCTGAGTGTCCATAACGGACCGGCACTCCCCCGGGGCCCCGCGGCGTCGTTCTGGGGAACACCCCCAGATCCCCCGTTCGCGGGGGTCAATCCGGAATGAGCCCCTCGTCCCCGAGCATGGAGCGCACCTCGTCGATGTGCGCGTCGGCCGGGGGGAGGATCAGCTCGGACGGCTCCAGGCTGTCGGCCGGGAGCGGCTTGCCCACCTTCCGGACGTTCTCCAGCAGGGCGTGCAGCGCGGCGCGGAACGCCGTCTCGTCGCCCGACTCGATCGCCGACTCCAGTTCGGCGTCGAGGGCGTTGAGGGAGGACAGGTCCTCTTCGGCCACGTCCAGCTGGCCCTCGCCCATCAGGCGGACGATCACTGGGCACCCCCGGGGTTGTTCGGCCACGGGGCCTGCTGCGGGGTGTCCTGCTGCTGCTGCTGCGGCTGCGCGGTCGGCGTGCCCTGGTTCAGCTCCTTGGGCGCGGGGCCCTGGCCGAGTTCGGCCTTGAGGCGCTCCAGCTCCAGGTCGACGCCGGGCCCGGAGCCCATCCGGTCGAGCTCGGCCTGGATGTCGTCCTTGGGGCCGGAGAAGTCCTCCAGGGCGCCGGAGGCCAGCAGCTCGTCGATCGCGCCGGCGCGCGCCTTCATCGTGTCGGTCTTCTCCTCGGCGCGCTGGATCGCGAGGCCGACGTCGCCCATCTCCTCGGAGATGCCGGAGAACGCCTCGTTGATCTTCGTCTGCGCCTCGGCGGCCGTGTAGGTCGCCTTGATGGTCTCCTTGCGCGTGCGGAAGGAGTCGACCTTGGCCTGCAGCCGCTGGGAGGCGAGCGTGAGCTTCTCCTCCTCGCCCTGGAGCTGCTGGTACTGGCCGCGCAGGTCGTTCAGCTGGCTCTCCAGCCCGGCGCGGCGGGTCAGCGCCTCGCGGGCGAGGTCCTCCCGGCCCACCTGCAGCGCCTTCTTGCCCTGGTCGGTCAGCTTGCTCTGCTGCTGCTCGAGCTGGTTGATCTGCAGTTCGAGACGCTTGCGCGAGGTGGCGACGTCGGCGACCCCGCGACGAACCTTCTGCAGCATCTCCAGCTGGCGCTGGTAGGAGTAATCGAGGGTCTCCCGAGGATCTTCCATCCGGTCCAATGCCTTGTTCGCCTTGGACTTGAAGATCATCGACATTCGCTTCATCACGCTCATCGCGCGGCGCCGGTCCCTTCGTGCTGTCGCCTCAGTCGTGAACTGGGCTCAATGACCACTGCTGGGGTTCTTATCACCCTACGCGTTAACGCGCGAGGCAGCCATGATGTTCGCAGCCGGTAGGCTGATCCCGTGTTCAAGCGTCGTACCCCTGAGGCCCCGGCGAATCCTCCTCAGGTAGTAAAGCCGGGCGGCAAGGGCCGTCCCACGCCCAAGCGGAGGGACGCCGAGAAGCGCCGCCGCCAGCCCATCACCGCCCCGTCCACCGGCAAGGAGGCCCACAAGCGGCGCCGGGCGCAACTGGCGGAGGAGCGCGCCAAGGCCCGGGAGGGGATGGCCAAGGGCGACGAGAAGCACCTGCTCAAGCGGGACAAGGGCCCGGTGCGCCGGCTCGCCCGCAACTACGTCGACTCGCGCCGCACCGTGGGCTCGTACCTCATGTACGCCATGTTCGTGATCGTGCTGCTGAGCATGCTGCCGATCCCCGCGGCCCGGCTGCTCGTGCTGTTCGCGCCGCCGGTCCTGCTCCTCGTGGTGTTCGGCGAGGGGCTGCTGCTCAGCCGCGGCATCAAGAAGCTGGCCGCCGAGCGCTACCCCGGCGAGGACGCCAAGGGCGTCGGGATGTACGCCGCGATGCGCGCCATGCAGATCCGCCGGCTGCGGATCCCGAACCCGCAGGTGCGCATCGGCGAGACCGACAAGATCTGAGCGGCGGGGTCTGAGCGGCGGGGTCCGGGAGGCAGGGTCCGGGCGCGGGGGCCGGCGGCCTCCACCGGACGTTCCGGCGGCGTTTCGCCGATCATCTCCGGGCTAGGGTCGAGGGCATGGAGTTCCGAAACCTGGGCCGGAGCGGTCTGAAGATCAGCGAGATCGCGTACGGCAACTGGCTCACCCACGGCTCCCAGGTCGAGGAGGACGCGGCGCGCGCGTGCGTGCGGGCGGCCCTCGACGAGGGGATCACCACCTTCGACACCGCGGACGCCTACGCGGGCACGCGCGCCGAGGAGGTCCTCGGGCGCGCGCTCAAGGGGCAGCGCCGCGAGGGGCTGGAGATCTTCACCAAGGTCTACTGGCCCACCGGGCCCGGCATGAACGACCGGGGCCTGTCCCGCAAGCACGTCTTCGAGTCGATCCACGGCTCCCTGCGCCGTCTCGGCACCGACTACGTGGACCTGTACCAGGCCCACCGGTTCGACTACGAGACGCCGCTGGAGGAGACCCTGCGCGCCTTCGACGACCTCGTCCGGCAGGGCAAGGTCCTGTACGTCGGCGTCTCGGAGTGGCGGGCGGAGGAGATCGAGCGCGCCCTCAAGATCGCCGATGAGATGGGCTTCGACCGGATCGTGTCCAACCAGCCGCAGTACTCGATGCTGTGGCGGGTCATCGAGGCGGAGGTCGTCCCGCTGTGCGAGCGCGAGGGCATCGGGCAGATCGTCTGGTCGCCGATCGCGCAGGGCGTGCTGACCGGCAAGTACAAGCCGGGGCGGCCGCTGCCGGAGGGGTCGCGCGCCACCGACGACAAGGGCGGCGCGGACATGATCAAGCGCTACCTGAACGACGACCTGCTGACCCGCGTGCAGAACCTGAAGCCGATCGCCGACGAGCTCGGGCTGTCGATGGCGCAGCTCGCCATCGCCTGGACGCTGCAGAACCCGAACGTGTCGGCGGCGATCGTGGGCGCGTCCCGCCCCGAGCAGGTGGTCGACAACGTGAAGGCCGCCGGGGTGAAGCTGGAGGCCGACGTGCTGAAGCGCGTCGACGACGTCCTCGGCGACGTCGTCATCCGCGACCCCGCCAAGACCGTCAGCCCGCGCAAGCGCCCCTGACGCGCGCCGCGGCCCGGCGCTGAACGGGGGCCGCGGAGCTCCGGCCCCGCGGCCCCCGTTCAGCGATCCCGGCTCACTCCGGGTCCAGCAGGCTCATCTCGTAGACGAGCGTCTCGCCGTCCAGCAGGACGACCTTGTCGACCTCGTCGGCGCGCAGTCCCCGCCAGTTCTCCCCCAGCCAGCTCTCTGCGTCCGCCTGGGTGGAGAAGGTCTCCTCCGACATGCCGACCGCGCGTCCGTCGGCCTTCTCCAAACGCCAGCTCCACGCCATCGCGTCGTCCTCCCTCGTCGCGGTGAGACTAGCGGCTCGCGGGCCGGTTCAGGACGCGGCCTCGATGGCGCGGCGGAGCGCCTCGGGGCTCTCGGTGTCGGACGAGGCCAGCGTCCGCCCGTTGACCCGCACGGTGGGCGTGCCCCGCAGGCCGGACGATATGTAGCCCTTGCTGACCTCCTGCACGCTCGCCGCGTGGCTCTGGTTCTTCACGCAGGACGTGAAGTCGTCGCCGGTCAGCCCGAGCGGCTCCGCCGCGGAGAGCAGCTCGCCGGTGGTGTAGCCGGTGGTGCTCTCGCTCTTGGGCTGGTGCTCGTAGAGGGCGTCCTGGTAGGAGAGCCAGTGCGCGCCGTCGCCGACGCAGCGCAGCGCGGCCGCCGCCCGCAGCGAGTTGTCGTGCGCCGGCTGGACGCTCTCGCCGAAGATCACCATCGGGCGGAACACGACCTTGGCGCGTCCCGCGACCACCAGCTGCTTCAGCATGGGGTCGTGCCTGCGGTCGAACTCGCCGCAGGGCGGGCAGGCGAAGTCCTCGTAGATCTCGACGACGGGCGAGGCGACCCCCGGCCGGGACATGACGAGGCTCCCGTCCTCCTGCGGCGCGGCCTCCGCGCCTCCGGCGATCTTGCCGACCCGCAGCCCGGTGCCGCCGCCCCCGCCCCCGTCGTCGCCGCTCTGCAGGGCGAGCACGACCACCGCGGCGATGACCAGCACGAGGACGAGCCCGCCGCCGACCAGCGCGAGCGCCATGCCTCCGCCACCGCCCTTGCGCGGGGGCGGCGGCGGGCCGGGCGGGGGGCCGAAACCGCCGGGCACGGCCGGCGCGGGTCCGCCCGGCGGGAGGGGAGGAGGGCCGTAGGGCGGCGGGCCGCCCGGGCCCTGCGGTCCCGGCTGGTGGGGCCATGGCGCGTTCGGGGGGTTGCCCACCGGTCTCCTCCTGCGGGGCATCGCGATCGTTCCAGGGCGAGCGTAACCGTAGAGTTCCGACCGTTATGGACATCGAACTCCGCGGCATCGCCGCGGCGCGGGGCTGGCCCGCGCCGGGGTGCCGGTGCGCGTCCTGCGGCCGGCTGCGCGCCGCCGGCGTCCGGCACGAGCCGTTCGCGGCCCGCGTGGACGGTGTGCCGCTGGACGAACTGCCGCGGACGGACGTGCCCGGCGGGTATGAGGTGCGCGGCCCGGACGGCGGCCTCGTCCTGGTGGCCGCGGGGCCGGGGGCGCGGCCGGAGCCGGTTCCCGGGGCGGAGTACGCGGCCGTCCTGCTCGACCTCGCGGGCTCCCCGGAGCACCTCGGGTATCTGCGCCGCACCGGGGCCGTCGCGTCCACGACGCGGGTGTTCGCCGTGCACGTGGACCACCGGCTGCCGTCCGAGGCCGAACTGGAGCGCCGCATGGCCTTCTGGACCCGGCCTCGGCCCGGCCCGTTCCGCACCCTGCTGCTGGGCGGGAGCCGGTCGGGGAAGTCGGCCGAGGCCGAACTGCGCCTGGCCGCGTGCCCGGACGTCCTCTACGTCGCGACCGGCCCGGCGGGCGACGGCGACCCGGAGTGGGCGCGGCGCGTCGCCGCGCACCGGCTCCGCCGCCCGGCTTGGTGGCGCACGGTCGAGACGACCGGTCTGGCGGACGTGCTGGCGTCCGAGACCGGCGCGGTCCTGGTGGACGGCCTCGGCACGTGGCTCGCGGCCGCGATGGACGAGACCGGCGCCTGGGACGACCCGTCCCTGGTGCGCCCCCGCATCGACGGCCTCGTCGCCGCGTGGCGGGACACGGCGGCGCGGGTCGTCGCGGTCAGCGACGAGGTCGGCCTCTCCCTGGTGCCGCCGACCGCGTCGGGGCGGGCGTTCCGCGACATGCTCGGCCTGGTCAACCAGCGGCTCGCGGCCGAGTCGGAGGAGGCCGCGCTGGTCGTGGCCGGACGCGTCGCGGAGCTCCGGTGATCGAGGGGCTGCGGCTGGCGGTCACGCTGCTGACGGTCGTCCCGGCCGGCCGGGCGCGGGCCGACCGGGACACCGCGCGCGCCGCGATGCTGCTCGCCCCGGCCGCCGGCCTGATCACCGGCGGCGCCGCCGCGCTGGTGCTGCTCGCCGGCGGCCTGCTCGGCCTGTCCGCCCCGCTGGCGGCCGCGCTCGCGGTGGCCGCGACCGCCGCGGCGACGCGCGCCCTGCACCTGGACGGCCTGGCCGACCTCGCGGACGGCCTCGGCAGCGGCCGCCCGGCGGGCGAGGCCCTCGGCGTCATGAAGCGGTCCGACATCGGCCCGTTCGGCGTCGTCACGCTGCTGCTGACGCTGCTGATCCAGGTCGCCGCCCTCGCCTCGGCGCCGCATCCGGCCGCCGCGGCGCTCATCGCGGCCGCGGCCGGGCGGCTCGCGCTGCCCTGGGCGTGCCGGACCGGCGTCCCGTCCGCGCGTCCGGGCGGGCTGGGCGCCCTGGTCGCGGGCACCGTCCGCACCCGCGCCGCCCTGGCGGCCACGGCGGCCGTCCTGGCCGCCGCCGCGGGCGCCGGAGCGGCCGCCGGCGGGCCGGGCGGAGCCGCGCACGCCGCGGCCGCGGTGCTCGCCGGCCTCGCCGCGGCGCTGGTGCTGCTCCGGCACGCCGTCCGCCGCCTGGGCGGCGTCACCGGCGACGTCCTCGGCGCGCTGGTGGAGACCGCCGGCACGGCCGCGCTCGTCGTCCTCGCCGCCCCGGCCGGCTGAGCCGCCGGTCCGCCGGGTCGCCGGCGCCGGCAATGCTTGATCCAAAAGGACGAAACCGGTCACCGGGAGGACTAACATCGTGCTACGTGACGAGCATCAGCCTTGACAGCGCACCCCTGGCCAGCCTCGACGCCGACGCGATCGTGATCGGCGTCTCCCCGGACGGGGAGGGCGCCGCACCGGCCGCCGGCGCGGCGGACCTCGACCGCGCGATGGACGGCCGCCTCGCGGACGCGCTGACCGCGCTCGGCGCCACCGGCAAGGCCGGGGAGATCACCCGGCTGCCGTCGCTCGGCGCCGTCCCCGCCAAGGTGATCGTCGCCGCCGGGCTGGGCGCCGACCCGACCGCCGAAGACCTGCGCCGCGCCGCGGGCGCCGCCCTCCGGTCCCTCGCCGGCACCGCGCGGGCCGCCGTCGCGCTGCCCGCCGAGACCGCCGAGAGCGTGGAGGCCGTCGCGCTGGGCGCGCTGCTCGGCGCCTACTCGTTCGACGCCTACCGCAACGGCGAGGGCCGCAAGGCCCCCGTCGAGGAGATCCGGCTGCTGGCGCCCGCGGCCGAGGAGGCCGCCGTCGAGCGCGCCCGGACGCTCGCCGCGTCGGTGAAGCTCGTCCGCGACCTGGTCAACACCCCGCCGTCGCACCTGACGCCCGAAGACCTCGCCGCCGAGGCCGGGCGGGTCGCCGCCGAGGCCGGCCTCGGCATCGAGGTGCTGGACGAGAAGGCGCTCGTGGAGGGCGGCTACGGCGGCATCGCGGGCGTCGGGCAGGGCTCGGTGAACCCGCCGCGGCTGGTCCGGCTCGCCTACTCCCACGCCGAGGCGTCCCGGACGCTCGCGCTCGTCGGCAAGGGCATCACGTTCGACTCCGGCGGCCTGTCCCTCAAGCCGACCGACGCGATGGACTGGATGAAGTCCGACATGGGCGGCGCCGCCGCCGTGCTCGGCGCGCTCGCCGCGATCGCCGAGCTCGGCCCGAAGGTCAACGTCGTCGGCTACCTGGCGATCGCCGAGAACATGCCGAGCGGCACCGCGCAGCGCCCGTCCGACGTGCTGCGCATCTACGGCGGCAAGACGGTGGAGGTCCTCAACACCGACGCCGAGGGGCGGCTCGTCATGGCCGACGCCCTCGTCCGCGCCGGCGAGGACTCCCCCGACCTGATCGTCGACGTCGCCACGCTCACCGGCGCGCAGCTCGTCGCGCTCGGCACCCGCACCGCCGGCGTCATGGCCAACGACGACGACGTCCGCGCGAAGGTCGTCGCGGCGGCCGAGCGCGCCGGCGAACCGTCGTGGGGCATGCCGCTGCCCGCGGAGCTGCGCAAGGGCCTCGACTCGTCGGTCGCCGACATCGCCAACATCAGCGGCGAGCGGTGGGGCGGCATGCTGGTCGCCGGGACGTTCCTGAAGGAGTTCGTGCCGGAGGGCGTCAAGTGGGCGCACCTGGACATCGCGGGCCCGTCGTTCAACAAGGGCGAGCCGTACGGGTACACGCCGAAGGGCGGCACGGGCGCCGCGACGCGCACGCTGGTGCAGATCGCCGAGGACGTCGCCGCGGGAATTCTGTAGCGAACCCCGCCGCTGTCACCCGGCGGAGAACACAATAGGTTTCTCATGGCGGCGGGGGCCCGGGTGACGGTGCGCCCCGCCCCGCCCTGAGGGCCAGGGCGCCGCGGTCCACGCCGGCGCCACGACAGGGGAAAGGGAGCGTCCAGTGGCCAACAGCGGCCCCTTCGACATCGTCGTCCTGGGAGCCGGCAGCGGCGGTTACGCGTGCGCGCTGCGCGCCGCCGAGCTCGGCAGGTCGGTCGCGCTCATCGAGCGGGACGAGACACTCGGCGGCACGTGCCTCAACCGCGGGTGCATCCCCACCAAGGCGCTGCTGCACGCGGCCGAGGTGGCGGACCAGTCCCGCGAGGCGGCGAAGTTCGGCGTCCGGACCACGTTCGAGGGCATCGACGTCGCCGGCGTGAACGCCTACAAGGACAAGGTCGTGTCCACGACCGTCAAGGGCCTCACCGGGCTGATCAAGTCCCGGGGCATCGAGATCGTGCACGGCACCGGCCGGCTGACGGGCCCGACCTCGGTCGAGGTCACCGCGCCGGACGGGCAGACCACCGTCATCGAGGGCGGGCACATCGTCCTCGGCACCGGATCGCAGCCGAAGACGCTGCCCGGCCTGGAGATCGACGGCGAGCGCGTCATCTCCAGCGACCACGCGCTGCGGCTGGAGCACGTCCCGGCCTCCGTCGTCATCCTCGGCGGCGGCGTCATCGGCGTCGAGTTCGCCAGCGTGTGGCGCTCGTTCGGCGCCGAGGTGACGATCGTGGAGGCCCTGCCGCACCTGCTGCCGCTGGAGGAGGAGTCCAGCTCCAAGCGGCTGGAGCGCGCGTTCCGCAAGCGCGGCATCAAGTTCGAGGTCGGCACCCGGTTCGAGGGCGCCAAGACGACGCAGGGCGGCATCTCCGTCACCCTGGAGGGCGGCAAGACCGTCGACGCCGAGCTGCTGCTCGTCGCGGTGGGCCGCGGCCCGGTCTCCGACGGCATCGGGCTGGCCGAGGCCGGCGTCGAGACCGAGCGCGGGTTCGTCAAGGTGGACGAGTACTGCCGGACGAACGTCCCCACGATCTCGGCGGTCGGCGACCTCATCCAGACGCCGCAGCTCGCGCACGTCGGATTCGCCGAGGGCATCCTCGTCGCCGAGCGGCTGAGCGGGCTCGCCCCGGCGCCGATCGACTACGACGGCGTGCCCCGCATCACCTACTCCGACCCCGAGGTGGCCTCGGTCGGCATCACGTCCGCGGTGGCCCGCGAGCGCGGGCACCAGATCAAGGAGTTCACCTACGACCTGGCCGGCAACCCCAAGAGCAAGATCCTGGGGACGCAGGGCGAGGTGAAGGTGATCGCCTCCGTGGACGGTCCCGTCCTCGGCCTGCACATGGTCGGCGCGCGCGTCGGCGAGCTCATCGCGGAGGGCCAGCTCATCTACAACTGGGAGGCCCTGCCGGGCGAGGTCGCCCAGCTGATCCACCCCCACCCGACCCAGTCCGAGGCGGTCGGCGAGGCCCACCTCGCCCTCGCCGGCAAACCACTGCACGTGCACGGCTGAACGCCGCACCAGTCATACGAAGGAGTCGCTGAGACATGCCGGTCTCCGTCACCATGCCCCAGCTCGGCGAGAGCGTCACCGAGGGCACCGTCACCCGCTGGCTCAAGAAGGAGGGCGAGCGCGTCGAGACCGACGAGCCGCTCCTCGAGGTGTCCACCGACAAGGTCGACACCGAGATCCCCTCGCCCGCCTCGGGCATCCTGACCAGCATCA
Source organism: Spirillospora sp. NPDC127506 (assembly GCF_040302145.1). Classification (NCBI taxonomy): domain Bacteria; kingdom Bacillati; phylum Actinomycetota; class Actinomycetes; order Streptosporangiales; family Thermomonosporaceae; genus Spirillospora; species Spirillospora sp. NPDC127506. The sequence goes on from NZ_JBEORG010000010.1 coordinate 120,111, forward strand.
CCGTCGCCGAGGACGAGACCGTCGAGGTCGGCGCCGAGCTGGCGGTCATCGGCGACGAGGGGGACGCGCCGTCCGGCGGCGGCGCCCCCGCCGCCGCGGAGCAGGCCCCGCCCGCCCAGGAGGCGCCGGCCCCGCCGGCCCCCCCGCAGGCGCCGCCGCAGCCGGAGGCCCCGCAGCAGCAGGCGCCGCCGCCCGCCGCGTGGCCGCCGCCCGCGCAGCAGCAGCCCCCGGCCCCGCCCGCCCCGCTGGCTCCTCCGGCCGCGCCGCAGCAGGCGCCGGGGCAGCCCGCCCCGCAGGCGCCCGAGCCCGCCCCCGCGGGCCGGGCGCAGCCCGAGGCGCCGTCCGGCGAGGGCCCGTACGTCACGCCGCTGGTGCGCAAGCTCGCCGCCGAGCACAACGTCGACCTCGGCACGGTGAAGGGCACCGGCGTGGGCGGCCGCATCCGCAAGCAGGACGTCCTGGAGGCCGCCCGCGCGGCGCAGCAGGCCGCCCAGCAGCAGGCCGCCGCGCCCGCCCCGGCCCCCGCCGCGCCGCAGGCCCCCGTCGGCCGGCACGCCGCCCCGGCGCCCGCCGGCGCCCCCGCCGAGCAGCTCGCGCTGCGCGGCCGCACCGAGAAGATGTCCCGGATGCGGCAGACGATCGCGCGCCGCATGGTGGAGTCGCTGCAGGTGTCCGCGCAGCTCACCACCGTCGTCGAAGTGGACATCACCAAGATCGCGCGGCTGCGCGAGCAGGCGAAGGCCGACTTCGAGGCCCGCGAGGGCGTCAAGCTGTCGTTCCTGCCGTTCTTCGCGCAGGCGGCGGTCGAGGCGCTCAAGGCGCACCCGAAGCTGAACGCGGTCATCAACAGCGAGACCAACGAGGTCACCTACCACGACGTCGAGAACCTCGGCATCGCGGTGGACGTCCCCGAGCGCGGCCTGATGGTCCCGGTCGTGCACAACGCGGGCCAGCTGAACCTCGGCGGCCTCGCGCAGCGGATCGCCGACCTCGCCGAGCGGACCCGCGGCGGCAACGTCAGCCCGGACGAGCTGGCCGGCGGCACGTTCACGCTGACCAACACCGGCAGCCGCGGCGCGCTGTTCGACACCCCGATCCTCAACCAGCCGCAGGTCGGCATGCTCGGCACCGGCTCGGTGGTGAAGCGCCCGGCCGTCATCGACGACCCGGAGCTGGGCGAGGTCATCGCGGTCCGGTCGATGGTCTACCTGGCGCTGACCTACGACCACCGGCTGATCGACGGCGCGGACGCCGCCCGCTTCCTCGCCACGGTGAAGCACCGCCTGGAGGAGGGCAACTTCGAGGCCGACCTCGGGCTCTAGCACTCCTTCCGCGGTACTCCTCCCGCCCGGCGGTACCCCCGCCGCGCCGCCACGGCGCGGCGGGGGTACCGCGCGTCCGGGGAAACGCGGAACCCGGCTGAGAATCTCAGCAACCGGTGGCGCCGTCCGCCTAGGGTGGGGACATGAGGGTCACCGTCACGGGCTCGTCGGGCCTCATCGGCTCGGCGCTGGTGAAGTCATTGCGGGAGGACGGCCACGACGTCGTCCGGCTGGTGCGCAGGGAGCCGGAGCGGGACGACGAGGCGCGCTGGTCCCCCGCCGACGGATGCGTCGACAAGGACTCCCTGGAGGGCGCGGACGCCGTCGTGCACCTGGCGGGCGCCGCGGTCGGCGACCGGCCGTGGACGAAGGCGTACCGGCAGAAGATCCGGGACAGCCGGGTGGTCGGCACCCGGACGCTCGCCGAGGCGATCGCGGCGGCGAACCCGCGGCCCCGCGTCCTCGTGTGCGGGTCGGCGATCGGCTACTACGGCGACACCGGCGGCCGCGAGGTGGACGAGAAGTCCCCCATGGGGCGGGGGTTCCTCGCGGCGCTCGTCCGCGACTGGGAGGCCGCGGCCGCCCCGGCGCGGGACGCGGGCGTCCGGCTCGTCCTGCCGCGCACCGGGGTGGTGCTGACCCCCGACGGGGGTCTGCTCGGGCGGACGCTGCCGCTGTTCCGGCTCGGGCTGGGCGCGCGGCTCGGCGACGGACGGCAGTGGACGAGCTGGATCTCCATCGCCGACCAGATCGCGGCGCTGCGGTTCCTCATCGACCACGAGATCGACGGGCCGGTCAACCTCACCGCGCCGAACCCGGTGACGAACGAGGAGTACACGCGGGCGCTCGGCCGCGTCCTGCACCGGCCGGCGCGGCTGGCGGTGCCGCGGTTCGCGCTGCGCGCGGCGCTGCGCGGGTTCGCCGACGAGGGGCCGCTGATCAGCCAGCGGGTGCTGCCGCGCCGGCTGGGCGAGGCCGGCTTCCGGTTCGCCCACGAGCACGTGGACGAGGCTCTCGCCGCCGTCCTGTGAGCCCCAAGATTCGTCAAAGTCCCGGCCGGCCCCATTCGGTAGCCATACGGTGACATTGGGACAGCTCGGCTCAAGAGGAGGGCGAATGAGCACCGACGGACAGCCGCACATCCTCGCGATCGGCGGGGGCACGTTCGTGCCGGACGGCCGGGGCGGCATCGCCCCGAGCCCGCTGCTGCGCTACGCGTTCGACCTGACCGGGCAGGACCGGCCCCGGGTCTGCTTCCTGGCGACGGCCGTCGGCGACGCCGCGGAGTACGTGTCGCGCTTCTACGCCGCGTTCTCCTCGATGGACGCCGAGGTCAGCCATCTGGCGCTCTTCCCCATGCCGAACGTCCAGGACGTCCGGGCCCACCTCCTCACCCAGGACCTCGTGTACGTGTCGGGCGGCAGCGTCGCGAACCTCCTCGCCCTGTGGCGGCTGCACGGGCTCGACGCGATCATGCGGGAGGCGTGGCAGGAGGGCGTCGTGCTGTCCGGGCAGAGCGCGGGCGCGCTGTGCTGGCACGCCGGCGGCAACACCGACTCGTTCGGGCCGGAGCTCACCCCGATGACCGACGGCCTCGGCCTGCTGCCGTACTCGTGCGGCGTGCACTACGACAGCGAGCCGCAGCGGCGGCCGCTGCTGCAGCAGCTCGTCGGCGCGGGGACGCTGCCGGGCGGGTACGCGGCCGACGAGTCCGTGGCGCTGCACTACGTGGGGACCGAGTTCGTCCAGGCCGTCTCCTACCGGCAGGAGGCGGGCGCCTACCGCATCGAGCCGGACGGGCCGGGGAAGGCGAAGGAGACCCGGCTGGAGCCGCGCCTGCTCGCCGCGCTCTGACCGCGTCGGCTACCCGCCGGTAGGCGGCATAAGCTGGCCGGGTGAGCGATGTGGATGTGGACGTACGCGAGCTGGTGGTGGTGCACGCGGGGTTCGGCGCGGCGGCCGTCCCCTACGAGGCCGGCTGGGACCTGCAGAAGCGCACCCACGCGCTGCGGGTGGACGACGCCATTCCCGACACCGTCCTGCTGATGGAGCATCAGCCGGTCTACACGGCGGGCAAGCGGACCGAGGCGCTCGACCGCCCGTTCGGCGACCCGGGCGCCCCCGTGATCGACGTCGACCGCGGCGGCAAGATCACCTGGCACGGCCCGGGGCAGCTCACCGGCTACCCGATCGTCCGGCTGCCCGATCCCGTCGACGTCGTCGGCTACGTGCGGCTGCTGGAGCAGATGATGATGGACGTCTGCGCCGACCTGGGCCTGGAGACCGTCACGGTGGAGGGCCGCAGCGGGCTGTGGGTGCCCGGCGCCCCCGACCGCAAGATCGGCTCCATCGGGATCCGGGTGGCGCGGGGCGTGGCGATGCACGGCTTCATGCTCAACTGCGACAACGACATGGGCTGGTTCGACAAGATCGTGGCCTGCGGGATCCGGGACGTGGGGTCCACGAACCTCAGCCGGGAACTCGGCCGCGACGTCACCGTCGCCGAAGTCGTCCCGCTGGTCGAGCGGCACCTCGCCGCGGCGCTGGGCGCGGAGGAGACGTTCCACCGCACCACCGCGCAGCTCGGCGTGTAGAAGAGCGCGCGGGGCGCTAGGCCATGACCTTGTAGACGGCCTGGCCCTCGGCGGCGGCCGCCTTGAAGAACTCCGCCAGGCCCTCGTAGGCGGGCTTGAGGACCTTGTCGCGGGCGGCGCCGTCCAGCCGCTGCGCGTCCTGCACGCCGGCCTTGCCCATCGCCGCCGGGTCGTACCGCCCGGCCACCTTGCCGAACGGCGTCGCGGCCAGGTGGTCCGCGGTGGGCTTCACCCGGTCCGGCGCGAGGTAGATGACGTCCATGCCCAGCTCGTCGGCGCCGTCCTCGGTGAGGAGCCGACCGCCGCACACGACGTCCGCCTCCGGCTGCCGCCCGTCCCACGGGTCGCCGGTGACGAGGTAGTGCATCGCCTGCCACGCCCAGCCGAGCTCGAACAGTCCCGACGCGCCGCGGCGGCGCCAGTCGGCGGCACCGAAGATGTGGCGGGCGATGCGGCCGGGATCCGGCTCCCCCTCCAGCACCGGCGGCACCCTGAGGTACGACATTGCCAGACCCACTGCGGTCCTCCTGCTAACGCTGTTGCGTGACGACAGGGAGTCACCCTAGAGAGATCCACTGTGGAGCATGGCCGAAACACGCGAATACGCCAGTCGAACGGGGTACTGTCATACGTTCGAGATCGCTCCGATACGGCATTGAGGCCCTGCCCGCCGGGTGGCCGCGGGAGCGGCCGGGCCCCGTGTGCCGCACCGGAGATCGCGACGTAGTCTGGGACGCGTGACGACGGTGACACCTGAGGGGCGCAAGCTCCTGCGCGTCGAGGCGCGCAACAGCCAGACCCCGATCGAGCGCAAGCCCGACTGGATCAAGACCCGGCTGAAGATGGGCCCGCAGTACCGCGAGCTCAGCGGCCTGGTGAAATCCGAGGGTTTGCACACGGTGTGCCAGGAGGCCGGCTGCCCCAACATCTACGAATGCTGGGAGGACCGGGAGGCCACGTTCCTGATCGGCGGCGACCAGTGCACCCGGCGCTGCGACTTCTGCCAGATCGCCACCGGCCGGCCGGAGCCGCTCGACCGGGACGAGCCGCGCCGCGTCGCCGAGTCCGTCGCGAAGATGGGCCTGAAGTACGCGACCGTCACCGGCGTCACCCGCGACGACCTGGAGGACGGCGGCGCCTGGCTGTACGCGGAGACCGTGCGGCAGATCCACGCGGCCATCCCCGGCTGCGGCGTCGAGCTGCTCATCCCCGACTTCAACAACGACCCGGAGCAGCTCGCCGAGGTGTTCTCCTCCCGGCCCGAGGTGCTCGCGCACAACATCGAGACGGTTCCGCGGATCTTCAAGCGGATCCGGCCCGGGTTCCGCTACGAGCGGTCCCTGGAGGTCCTGGCCAACGCGCGCGAGGCCGGCCTGGTCACCAAGTCCAACCTGATCCTCGGCATGGGCGAGACCCGCGAGGAGATCTCGCAGGCGCTGCGCGACCTGCGCGACGCCGACTGCGAGCTCGTCACGATCACCCAGTACCTGCGGCCGAGCCCCCTCCACCACCCGGTCGAGCGGTGGGTGAAGCCGGAGGAGTTCGTGGAGCTGGCGGCGGAGGCGGAGGAGCTCGGCTTCGCGGGCGTCATGTCCGGGCCGCTCGTCCGGTCCAGCTACCGCGCCGGGCGCCTCTACAAGCAGGCGATCGAGGCGCGCGCCTAGCCGGGGATGTCGGGTCGGGCGGCTGACCCGACTATCCTTGGATTCATGTCGAAAAAGCCCACGGACGGTGCCCAGGAGCGTCCGGGCCGTCTCAAGCAGATCCGCATGGTCGCCCAGGTGCTCCGGCAGGCCGACCCGAAGGCGCTGCCGATCGTGTTCGCCTCGGCGCTCGGCACCCTGGTGGTCGTCATCGTCATCGGGCTGTTCGCCGGGCAGCTGTGGTTCTTCGTCCCCCTCGCGGTCCTGGCGGCGCTCGCGGTCGGCATGATCGTCTTCGGTCAGCTGGCGCAGCGCGCGCAGTACAAGGTGATCGCCGGGCAGCCGGGCGCGGCCGCCGCGATCCTGAAGAACATGCGCGGCAACTGGACGGTCACCGAGGCCGTGAGCGGCAACCGCAACCTCGACATGGTGCACCGCGCGGTGGGGCGCCCCGGCGTGGTGCTGGTGTCGGAGGGCCCCCGCAACCGCGTCGGCCAGCTGCTCGGCGCCGAGAAGAAGCGCATCTCCCGCGCCGCCCAGCAGGTGCCGATCTACGACGTGCAGGTCGGCGACGACGAGGGCCAGATCCCGGTCGACAAGCTGCAGCGCCACCTGATGAAGCTGCCCCGCAACCTCACCAAGGGGCAGGTCGCGGAGCTGAACGACCGGCTCCAGGCGCTGCCCCGCTCGATGCAGATGCCGAAGGGCCCGATCCCGCGGGGCGCGAAGATGCCCAAGGGCCCGAAGCCGAAGATGCGCTGAGAACGCCGTGGGAAGAGCGCCCCCGCGGGGGCGCTTTCTCGTGTCCGGCCGGCCGCCGGCCCGGCTAGATGTTGACGACGACCGTGCCGGCGGCGCGGTCGTGCAGGCCCCGGTAGTCGCGGTCCCAGAACAGCGCGGGCAGGACGAGGAGGAGCAGCAGCGTCCTGGCCAGGCCCAGGAGGAGGCCGGCGGGCCGCCCGTCCGGCCGGACGACGTGGATGCCGCAGAGCCGCTTGCCGATCGTCACGCCGAGGAGCGCGGTCAGCACCCACGCCTGGAGCCCGAAGATGAGCAGCGTCGCCAGGCTGCGCTCGGCCGCCTCCCAGCCGAGCCCGCGCGCCAGCAGGCTCGCGACCAGCATCGACAGCGCCCAGTCGACGAACAGCGCGACGAGCCGCCGGCCGTAGGAGGCGACGGCGCCGCTGCCGCTCTCCGGCAGCCCGAGCCGCTCGCCGGGCCGGCCGAGATCGGCGCCCGCGGCCCCCGCGCCGCTCAGCCACGTCTGCGTCCACCGGGGCGCGCCCTGCCGGGGCGCGCCCTGCCCCTTGCCACCGCTCATGGCCTCTACGCTATCCCGCCCGCCGCGCCGTCCCGCCGCGGCTCCGCCCCACCATGGAGTGACGCGTAACACAGCGGAAACATATGGGACACGGCCGGGAAACGGCGCGGCCGTAGCTTTTCCGGGTAGCCGAGATGCGCCTTGAGGAGGCCGGATGTTCAGCAGCGCCGAAGAGGTCCTGAGCTATATCAGGAACGAGGACGTGCGGTTCGTCGACTGCCGGTTCGTGGACCTGCCCGGCAAGATGCAGCACTTCACGTTCCCGGTGGAGAGCTTCGGCGAGAGCGTCTTCACCGAGGGGCTGATGTTCGACGGCTCGTCCGTCCGCGGCTTCCAGGAGATCCACGAGTCGGACATGCTCCTGCTCCCGGACCCGACGACCGCCGTCGTCGACCCGTTCCGGCAGCACAAGACCCTGAACATGAACTTCTTCGTCCACGACCCCCTCACCGGGGAGCCGTACAGCCGCGACCCGCGCAACGTGGCGAAGAAGGCGCAGGACTACCTGCGCGGCACCGGCGTCGCCGACACCTGCTACTTCGGTCCCGAGGCCGAGTTCTACATCTTCGACGACGTCCGCTTCGAGACGCGGCAGAACGCCGGCTACTACTACCTCGACTCGGTCGAGGGCGCCTGGAACACCGGCCGCGAGGAGCCCGGCGGCAACCTCGGCGCCAAGCCCCCCTACAAGGGCGGCTACTTCCCCGTCCCGCCGATGGACCACTACACCGACCTCCGCTCGGAGATGGTGTCGCAGCTGCTGAACGTCGGCATCCACGTCGAGATGCAGCACCACGAGGTCGGCACCGCCGGCCAGGCCGAGATCGACTTCCGCTTCGACACCCTGCTGAAGACGGCCGACCAGCTGCTGCTCTACAAGTACATCGTCAAGAACGTGGCGCGGGCCGCCGGCAAGACCGTCACGTTCATGCCGAAGCCGATCTTCGGCGACAACGGCTCGGGCATGCACTGCCACCAGTCCCTCTGGAAGGACGGCGCGCCGCTGTTCTACGACGAGGTGGGCTACGCGGGCCTGTCCGACAACGCCCGCTACTACATCGGCGGCCTGCTGAAGCACGCCCCGTCCCTGCTGGCGTTCACGAACCCGACGGTGAACAGCTACCACCGGCTCGTCCCGGGCTTCGAGGCGCCGGTCAACCTGGTGTACTCGCAGCGCAACCGCTCGGCGTGCATCCGCGTCCCGATCACGGGCTCGAACCCGAAGGCCAAGCGCATCGAGTTCCGCGTGCCGGACCCGTCCTGCAACCCGTACCTGGCGTTCTCCGCCATGCTGATGGCGGGCCTGGACGGCATCCGCAACAAGATCGAGCCCGCCGAGCCGGTCGACAAGGACCTCTACGAGCTGCCGCCCGAGGAGGCCCGCGCGATCCCGCAGGTCCCCGGCTCCCTGCCGGAGGTCCTCGCGGCCCTGGAGGCCGACCACGACTACCTCCTCGAAGGCGGCGTCTTCACCCCGGACCTCATCGAGACCTGGATCACGATGAAGAACGAGTTCGAGATCGACCCGATCCGCCTCCGCCCGCACCCCCACGAGTTCGAGCTGTACTACGACATCTGATTTGGGGGCACGAGCGAGCCGGCCGGCGGGAACGCCGGCCGGCTCGCTCGTTTCGTCCCGGCGGGGCGCCGCCTGAGGCCGCGGGCTATCCGGTGAGCGCCCGCGTCCCGGTGACGGCGAGGAAGGCGAGGCGCTCGGCGTCCCGGCTGCCCGGCTCGGCCGTGTAGACCATGATGCGCAGGTCGCCGCCGGTGGCGGCGAGCACGTCGCAGTCCAGCGTGACGGCGCCGACCTCGGGGTGGTCGATGGTCTTGCGGGCGGACTCGTGCCGGCCGACGGCGCCGGACTCCCACAGCCGCCCGAACTCGGCGCTGCCCGCGCGCAGCTCGGAGACGAGCCGGCGCAGCCGCCGGTCGGCGGGGTAGCGGCCCGCCGTCGCGCGCAGGTCGGCGACCTGCGCGGCGCGCAGCGCGGCCAGGGACTCGGGGGTGTGGCGGACGCGGGTGCCCGCGCCGAGGAAGTTGCGCCGCACGGCGTTCCGCTCGCCGCCGTGCCGCTCCCCCATCAGCGCCGTGTACAGGGGGTTGGCGAGCAGCTCGGTCCAGATGGCGTCGAAGACCGCGACGGGGGTCGCGGTGAGCCGGTCCAGCATCCGCTGGACGCCGGGCGTGATGTACGCCGGTACCGTCTCCGGGCCGGGCGGGACGCGGCCGGCGAGCCGGAAGAGGTGGGCGCGCCCGTCCCGGCCGAGCCGCAGCGCCCGGGCGAGGGCCTCGACGACCTGCGTGGAGGGGTTGGCGGCCCGGCCCTGCTCCAGGCGGGTGATGTAGTCGACGGAGATCCCGGCGAGCTGGGCCAGCTCTTCGCGGCGCAGCCCCGCGGCGCGCCGCCTGCCGCCCTCCGGAAGGCCCACCGCGCCGGGCGGGACCTGGTCGCGCCAGCGCCGCAGGGCCGCGCCGAGTTCTGTCGTCGCCATGCCGACAGTGTCGCGCAGCGGCCGGGCGCGTGCCTGGTACCGGCGTTCCCATGAAAGCGGGTCCGCTTCCTGCACCGGCGTTTCCGCTCCAGTGTCGGGGCGTGACGGGGCCGCCGCGCGGCCCACCGGCTGGAAGGACAACGATCATGAGAGACCTCGCACTCGTCACCGGCGCCACGTCCGGGATCGGCAGGGCGTTCGCCGCGCGCCTCGCCGCCGGCGGCCACGACCTGGTGATCGTCGGACGGCGGCGGGAGCGCCTGGAGGAGTTCGCCGCCGCCTGCACCGGCGTCGAGGTCCGCCCCGTCGTGGCCGATCTGTCCACCGGCCGGGGCATCGACGCGGTCGCGCGGATCTGCGCGTCCGAGCCGCTGACCATGCTGGTGAACAACGCGGGCGTGGCCCACTACATGCCGCTCGCCGACCTGCCCGAGGACAAGGCCCGGGAGCTGGTCAACGTCAAGGTGCTCGCGCCCAGCCTGCTCACCCGCGCCGCCGTCGCGGGCATGCTGGACCGCGGCCGCGGCGCCGTCGTCAACGTGGCCGGCATGATCGCCTTCAGCGGTCCCGCGCCCGGCTCGGTGATGCCGCGCCGCGCGCTCTACGCCGGCGCGCTCGCCCACCTGGTGGCCATGTCCCAGACGCTCGGCGCCGAACTCGGCGGGACGGGCGTGCGGGTCGAGGTCGTCTGCCCCGGCGTGGTGGCCACCGAGTTCCACGAGCGCCAGGGCATCGACCTGAGCGCCCTGCCCCGCATGAGCGCCGACGACGTCGTCACCGCCGCCCTGCGGGGCCTGGACCTCGGCGAGGTCGTCTGCGCCCCCGGCGTGGAGGACGCCGCCCTCCTCGACACCGTCTTCGAGGCCGAGCTGGCGGCCTTCGCCGGGCAGAGCCCCGAGCTCGCGTCCCGCTACCGCGCCGGCTGACCCGCCGCTAGGGCGACACGGCGCCCGGGAGCGGGTCGAACAGGCCGTTCGCCATGTCCTCGACGGCCTGCTCGCGCGCCCGGTAGTGGATCTTCTTGCCGGTGGCGGTGAGCGGGAGCGCGTCCACGAACCGGTACGCGCGGGGGCGCTTGTACGGGGCGAGCATCGGGTGCTCGCGGCAGTGCCGGTCGCAGTCGGCGGCGGTCAGCGCGGCCCCCTCCGGCGTGTCCGCGGGGACGACGTAGGCGACGACCCGCTGCCCCCACTTCTCGTCCGGGACGCCCACCACGAGGCTGTCGGCGATGCCGGGGTGCCCGTTGAGGGCCTCCTCGACCTGGACGGGGTGCACGTTCTCCCCGCCAGAGATGATCATGTCGTCCTTGCGGCCGACGATCGTGACGTACTCATCGGCGTCCCAGGTGGCGAGGTCGCCGATGTAGAGCCAGCCGCGGTGGAAGCGGCGGGCCTGGTGGTCCGGGGCGTTGGCGTACGCCTGCCCGCACTTGGGCGACCGGACGATCACCTCGCCGACCTCGGCGCCGTCGCGGGCGACGTGGTCGTCGGGTTCGGCGAGCCGGTCCTCGTAGACCCGGACCACCGCGACGTCGTCGTCGGTGCAGGCGCGGCCCGCGCTGCCCGCGTGCTCGGGCAGGTCGGCGGGGCGCAGGAAGGTGTTCCAGAACGCCTCGGTGGTGCCGTACCCGTTGAAGATCCGCGGGGTCAGGGTCTTCTGGTAATGCAGGCACGCCTCGCGTTCCAGCGGCGCGCCCATGGTGACGATGCCGCGCAGGGTGGACAGGTCGCGGGGACGCTCGGTCTGCGCCCGCGCCAGCATCGCCAGGTTGGTCGGGGCGCCGATCAGGTAGGTCAGCCCGAGCGCCTCGACGAGGTCGAGGCAGCGGTCCGGGTCGAACACGCGCATCGGCACCACCTGCGCCCCGGCGTAGAAGACCGGGTTCGGGCCGCCGGAGTACAGGCCGCCGCGGTGGAACCACGGCGTCATGTTCAGCGTGCGGTCCTCGGGGGTGAGCGGGAAGTGCATGATCACGTCGTGCGCGGTGAACACCTCGGCGACGCTGTTCACCGGGACGCCCTTCGGCATGCCGGTGGTGCCGGACGTGTAGAGCCGGGTGGTCTCCGCCCAGGTCGACTCGGTGCCGGGGAGGGTTCGCGGTTCCGCGGCGTAGAGGTCGGCGAAGGGCACCGCGCCCGGCAGCGGCGTCCCGTCCCCGACGGCCGCGACCAGTGCGGGGCGGTGCTCGGCCCGCTCCAGCGCGGCGCTCACCTGGTCGGTGAACGCGGTGTCGTACACGAACACCCCGGGCCTGCTGTCGTCCAGCACGTAGGCGGTCTCCCCGGGGGCGAGCCGGAAGTTCACCGGGGAGCCGATCGCGCCGCACACCTGGGCGGCGAGGTAGAGCTGCGCGAACTCCGGGCCGTTGCAGAGCTGGTAGACGACGGTGTCGCCGCGCCCGGCGCCGGCGTCCGCCAGGCCGGTGGCCAGCCGGTCCACCAGGGCGCCGAGTTCGGCGTAGGTGAGGCCGGTACCGGTCGCGGGGTCGTGCAGGGCGGTGCGGCGCGCGTAGCGGTGGGTGTTGCGGCGGAAACCCGCGAGATAGGTGAACTCGTGCTCGAAGTAGCGGCGGTACGCGGTCGGATCGTAGCCCGTCATCGCTGCCCTCCTCGGGGCGTCAGGTGGTCATGGGCGGGGCTGACGGGAAGCGGGGAGCGCGCTTCTCACGGAGCGCTGCGGCGCCCTCGACGACGTCGGGGCCGAGGAAGCCGAGCATCTCGTAGGCGGCGGACTGCTCGAAGATCGGACCGGCCATGCGCAGCCAGCCGTTGAGGGAGCGCTTGGTCCAGCGGATCGCGGTCTGCGAGCCGGTCGCGAGGGCGTCGGCGACGCGCAGCGCCTCCGGCAGCACCTCCTCGCGGGGGACGGCCTTGCTGACCAGGCCGATCCGCTCGGCCTCGGCGCCGTCGATCATCTCCCCGGTCATCAGGTAGTAGCGGGCCTTGGCCATGCCGACCAGCAGCGGCCAGATGATCGCCGCGTGGTCGCCGGCGGCGACGCCGAGCTTCACGTGCCCGTCGCCGATCTTGGCCTCCCGGGCGCAGATGGAGATGTCGGCCATCAGCCCCACCACCGTCCCGGCGCCGACGGCGACCCCGTTGATCGCCGACACCACCGGCTTCTCGCAGTCGGCGATGTTGTAGACGAGGTCGCGCATCTCCCCCAGCATGTGCGCCACGCGGTCGTGGTCGCCGGTCATGCGCTCGACCATGCCGAGGTCGCCGCCCGCCGAGAACGCCTTGCCCGCGCCGGTCACCACCGCGACCCTGGTCTCCGGGTCGGCGGACACGTCCGTCCACACGCGCGCCAGCTCGGTGTGCATCCCCTCGTCGGCGGCGTTGTACTTCTCGGGCCGGTCCATGGTGATCAGCAGGACGCCGTTCGGCCGCCGCTCGAACCGCAGCTGCTCGTACTCCTCGTACTTCATCGGTCTTCCCTCTCGGTCAGCTCATGGTGAGGCCGCCGCTGACGCTGACGGTCTGCCCGGTCACGAAGCCGGCCTCGTCCGACGCCAGGAACGCCACCACCGCGGCGATGTCGGCGGGCTCGGCCAGCCGGCGGAACGGTATCGCCCGGATGAGCGCCTCGCGCAGCCCGGGGTCGTCCCCGCCCATCGAGGCGAACAGCGCGGTGTCGGTGGGGCCGGGGCACACGCAGTTGACCCGCACCCGGTGCCGGGCGTGCTCGCGGGCGAGCGTCTTGGTGAACGCGATCACCCCGCCCTTGGCGGCGGAGTAGACCGCCTCCCCGGACGAGCCGACCCGCCCCGCGTCGGACCCGATGTTCACCACCGCGCCGGACTTCTGCGCCGCCATGACCGGCAGCACCGCGTGGCAGGCGTGCAGGACGCCGTAGAGGTTGACCGCCATGATCCGGTCCCAGTCGGCCGGGTCGGAGTCGACGAACCGGCCCGCCACGTCCCAGCCCGCGTTGTTGACGAGCACGTCGATGCGGCCGAGCCGCGCCCTGGCGTCCTCGACCATCGCGGCCACCGACTCCCGGGACGTGACGTCCGCGCGGAGCCCGAGCGCGTCCCCGCCGAGCCCGGCGGCGGTCTGCTTCGCGGCGGCCTCGTCGACGTCGGTGGCCGCGACCGCGGCGCCCTCGGCGGCGAGCTTCTCCGCGATCGCCCGCCCGATGCCCCGGCCCGCGCCGGTCACGATCGCGGTCTTGCCCTGCAGTCTTCCCATCGCTGGTCCTCACAGTCGGGGAGTGCGCCGCACTCCGGATGTCACGGGGCGTAGGCGCGGCCGAGCAGGTGGCGCGAGATCACGAGCTTGGACGCCTGCGCGGTGCCGTCGCCGATCTCCAGCCCGATCACGTCCCGCAGCCGCTGCCCGATCGGGTTGTCCGCCGAGTACGCGGTGTGCCCGAACGTCAGCAGGCACTGGTGGATGACCTCGGCGGCGAGCTTCGGCGCCCAGAACTTCGCCATGGCGGCCTCGGCGGCGTGGCCGAGGCCGCTGTCCTTGCGCCACAGCGCCTCGTAGCAGACGTGCCGCGCCCCGCGCAGGTGGGCGGCGTGCTCGGCGAGCGGGAAGGAGACGCCCTGGAACCGCCCGATCGGCTGCCCGAACGCCTCCCGCTCGCGCGCCCACGCCACCGCCTCGTCCAGCGACGCCGCGGCGGCGCCGAGGCAGGCGAGCCCGATGATGGCGCGGGAGTAGTCGAACCCCTGCATGACCGCCACGAAGCCGTCCCCCGGCCGTCCGACCATCCGCCCGGCCTCGACCGGGAGCCCGTCGAAGTGCAGCGACGCCCGCCCGATCGACCGCCCGCCCAGGTCGTCGAACCGCACCCTGGAGACGTACCGGTCGTCGAGCTCGGCGTAGAAGGCGCTGACGCCGCGCGGCCCCGGCCCTCCGGTGCGCGCCAGGACGACCGCCGTGTGCGCGTCGGCGCCCAGGGTGATCGAGGTCTTCTCCCCCTCCAGCCGCCACCCGTCCCCGTCCGGCCGGGCGCTCATCCGCAGGTTCGCCGCGTCCGTCCCGTGCTCCGGCTCCGTCACGCACAGGGCGGGCAGCACCCGCCCCTCGGCGATCGGCGGCAGCCACTCCGCGCACTGGGCCTCGGTCGCGTTCCGCACCAGGATGTCGCCGATCAGCGCGGTCAGGACGATCACGTAGGTGGCGTTGACGTCGGCGCGCCCGACCTCCTCGGCGGCCATGCCGGCGACGACCGCCCCGGCGTCCTGCCCGCCGTACCGCTCCGGGACGCGCAGCCCGGTCAGCCCCATCGCCGCCATCTCGGCGACCAGCCCGTCCCGCAGCCGCCCGGCCCGGTCGCCGGCCTGGTAGTGCGGCGCCAGCGCGCGGGCGGCGAACCGCCGCACCTCCTGCCGGTACGCCTCTTCACCGGCGGTGAACGCGAAGTCCATGAGCCCTCCGCCGACCAAGGTGGCAAACTTTGACCCCAGGGTCAATAGTTGGCCCATGGGTCAAACTGATACCCTCGGGTCGATTCACCGGAGAGGGGCGGCGTTGACCAGCGGCAGGCAGGCGCTCGCGGACACCCCGGCCTCGGGCCGGGTGCAGCGGCGGCGCGGCCGCCGCACCAGGGAGATCCTCACGACCGCGGCCGAGCTGTTCGGCGAGCGCGGCTACGACGCGGTCAGCCTGGAGGACGTCGCCGAGCGGCTCGACGTCACCAAGGGCTCCCTCTACTACTACTTCCGCAGCAAAGAGGAACTCGGCACCGCCGCGATCGAGTACCTCGGCAACGACTGGACCGACCGCCTGGAGCGGCTCCCCGCCGCCCGGACCGGGAGCCCGGCCGAACGCCTGCGCGCCCTGCTGCACGAGCACATCAGCATCGCCGTCCGCGAGTACCCGGCCGGGCTGCGGCTCTTCCTCGTCCCGCGCGACTGGCCCGCCGCCACGGCCGCCCGCATCAAGGCCCTGCGCCGCCGCCACAACGAGATCTTCCGCGCGGTCATCGAGGAGGGCGTGGCCTCCGGCGAGTTCACGGTGACCGGCGTCGGCACCACGCTCCAGTGCATGCACGCCGCGATGAGCCAGGCCCCCACCTGGTGCACCCACCTCCCCGAGCCCGCCCGCGCCGCCGCCATAGCCGAACTGACCGAGACCCTGATGATGCTCGTCGGCCGCCCGCCGAACCCCGGTACGACGACGTTGTGATCGCGTCACCGCCCCGGACGCGGGCGGCGTCCCGCGCCCGCACGTCCCACGCGTGCAGCCTCGGCGGTTCGTGGATCCAGTGTCGGTCGCGTTCCAGGCTGGGCGCGGGAGGCGGCGGATTCCCGGCGGACGGAGGGGCAGGGCGCCGGCCCTCTGTGCGCGGACGGGCGGGGACCGTCCTAGGCCGCTGGCATCATGTGCCGGTACACGTTGGTTGGGAGCGCGATGGCGGACGAGGCGAAGAGCGTCCTGCGGGGCGGTTACGCGCTGCTCGGCGCCGCCCGCGACCTGGTCGCCGACCACCGGCGGGCGCTCGCGGACGTGCACGCCGCGCTGAAGCCGCTGCGGGCCGAGGCGGCGAAGGAGCAGCTGCGGGAGATCCCGCTCGCGCGGCTGAAGGACGTCACGGACGGCCGGCTGCGGCTCGGCCCGCTGGAGGAGGAAGGCTACGCCAGCGTCGCCGACGTCCTTGAGGCGACGCCGTACCGGCTGCAGCTGCTGCCGGGGATCGGGCCGCAGACCGCGCGGCAGCTGCACGCGGCGGCGGGCAGCCTGGCGGAGGCGGCGGAGCGGTCGGCCACGGTCCGGATCGACGTCGAGCGGCGGGACGAGGCGATGACGCCCGTCGTCGTCGCGCTGCACCGGCTGGTGAACGCCGGGCCCGACCTGCCGAAGGCGCGCGCCGCCGCCGACGCGGTCGACGAGCGGCTCGCGCCGCTGGTGCGCGACGCGCGGCCGGCCGGGTCGTGGTGGCGGCGGCTCATCGCCGGTCCGGCGCGGCGGGAGCGGGCGCGGCGGGCCGTCGGCGAGCTGGCGGAGGCCCTGCGCGACGAGGCGCGGCGCGACACCCGGCTGCTGATCTCGCAGGCGTCGGTCGACCTGCTGCGCCCCGCCGCGTCCCCCGACGAGGCGTGGATCGACTTCGAGCTGCGCGCCTCCGACTACCAGACCCTGCTGGCCGAGCTGGCGGCGCTGGACCCCGAGCGCGGCGCCGCCGAGGGCTTCCTGCCCGGCGACCTGGCGGCGCGGGTCAAGGCGCAGCCGCTGGACGACGCGTTCCGGCGGGTGTCGCTGCGCGGCTACCAGTCGTTCGGGGCGCGGTTCGCGCTCGTCCAGCGGCGGGTGATCCTCGGCGACGAGATGGGGCTGGGCAAGACGATCCAGGCGATCGCCGCGATCGCGCACCTGCGGGCCGAGGGGGCGACGCACTTCCTGGTGGCGTGCCCGGCGAGCGTGCTGATCAACTGGGTGCGGGAGATCGAGACGCGCAGCGCGCTGGCCGCGCATCCGCTGCACGGCCCGGGGCGCGGCGCGGCGCTGAAGAAGTGGGCGGGGGACGGCGGCATCGCCGTCACGACGCTGTCCACGCTGCACGCGCTCGACGTCCCCGCGGACGTCGCGGTCGGGATGTTCGTGGTGGACGAGGCCCACTACGCCAAGAACCACGAGACCCGGCGCGCGCAGGCCGTCGCGCGGTGGTGCCGGCGGACGGAGCGCGTCCTGTTCCTGACCGGCACGCCGATGGAGAACCGGGTCGAGGAGTTCCGCAGCCTCGTCGCGCACCTGCGGCCCGAGGTGGCAGAGCAGGTGCGGCCGAGCGACGCGGCGCTGGGCCCGCGGGCGTTCCGGTCCGCGGTCGCGCCGGTCTACCTGCGCCGCAACCAGCGGGACGTGCTGGTCGAGCTCCCCGAGGTCGTGCACGTGGACGAGCTGGAGGAGTTCAGCCGCGCCGACGCGGCCGCCTACCGGCGGGCGGTCGCCGCCGGAAACTTCATGGCGATGCGCAGGGCCGCGTACGCCGTCCCGAAGAAGTCGGCGAAGCTCGCCCGGCTGAAGGAGCTGGTGGACGAGGCCGCCGAGAACGACCTGAAGGTCGTGGTGTTCTCCTACTTCCGCGACGTGCTCGCCACCGTGCGGGACGCGATCGGCCCCGAGGCGCGGGGGCCGATCGCGGGCGACACCCCGGTGGAGCGGCGGCAGGAGATCGTGGACGCGTTCACCGCCGAACCCGGGCACGCCGTCCTGCTCGCCCAGATCCAGGCGGGCGGGGTCGGCCTCAACCTGCAGGCGGCCTCCGTGGTGATCCTCTGCGAGCCGCAGGTGAAACCGACCATGGAGACGCAGGCGGTCGCCCGCGCCCACCGGATGGGGCAGGTGCGCACCGTGCAGGTGCACCGGCTGCTGACGCCGGGCAGCGTGGACGAGCGGATGCTGGAGATCCTCCACGTCAAGACCCTGCTGTTCGACGAGTACGCGCGGCGCAGCGACCTCGCCGAGCAGACCCCGGACGCGGTGGACGTCTCCGAGCAGGCCCTCGCGCGGCAGATCGTCGCCGAGGAGCAGGAGCGGCTCGGGACCCGCTGAGTCCGGGCGGACCCCGAACCGCCGGCGGCGTGTCAGCTCCGCAGGAACTCCAGAAGGTCCCCGATGAAGCGCTCCTTGTGGCCGGGCACCATCGCGAGGCCGTGCGACGCGCCCTCGTAGACCTTCAGGGTCGCGTCCGGGATGATCTCCGCGGACCTGCGGGCGGTCGCGTCGATCGGGACGATCTGGTCGTCGTCGCCGTGGACGATGAGCGTCGGGACGTCGAACCGGCGCAGGTCCTCGGTGAAGTCGGTCTCCGCGAACGCGGTGACGCAGTCGACGCCCGCCTTGACGCTCTCCTGCATCGCCATGAACCAGAACGCGTCCCGGTTGCCCTGCGTGGCGGCGGTTCCGGGACGGTTGGCGCTGAAGAACGCCTCGGACATGTCCTTCCAGAACTGCGACCGCTCGTTCAGGATGCCCTTCTTGATGTCCTCGAACACCTGGGCGGGCACCCCCGCGGGGTTGGCGTCGCTCTGCATCATCAGCGGCGGGATCCCCGCGAGCAGCACCGCCTTGGACACGCGGCTCGTGCCGTGGCGCCCGATGTAGCGGGCGAGTTCCCCGCCGCCCATCGAGTGCGCGACCAGGACCACGTCCCACACCCCGAGGGCGTCGATCAGGTCGCCGAGGTCGTCGGCGAAGGTGTCGAAGTCGTAGCCCCGCCAGGGCTGGGACGAGCGGCCGTGCCCGCGGCGGTCGTGCGCGATGGCGCGGTACCCGGCGTCGGCGACGGCCTTCATCTGGTCGTCCCACGCGTCCGCGTTCAGCGGCCACCCGTGGCTGAAGATGACCGGCTGCCCCTGCCCCCAGTCCTTGTAGTAGATCTCTGTGCCGTCGCGTGTCTTGATGTGCCCCATCGGTCCCCCGAATCGATGACGTCTCTCCTCCGGCGGCCGGGTGCGCGGCCGCCTCACGCGCCGGGTACCCGGTGACCGCCCGTGAAACCCTGATCAGCGGGGGAAGAACGGGCCCCGCCCCCGCGTTCACGTGGGCGGACACCAGACGATCAAGGGAGATGCCATGGCCGAGGTCAGGGTGGAGCGCACCGGCGACGGGTTCCAGGCCGTCAACGGGCGGGGCGCGAAGGTCGCCATCGGCGACGGCGACACCGAGGGCGTCTTCACCCCGGTCGAGCTGCTGCTGGCGGCGCTCGGCGGCTGCGAGCTGGTCACGGTCGAGCCGCTGACGGCGCAGCGCGGGCACCGGATGGCGCGGCTCGCCGCGACCGTCCAGGCGGACAAGATCGCGACGAGCACGCTGGGCACGATCACGGTCACCTACGACGTCGAGCTCCCCGAGGGCGACGAGAAGGCCGAGGACGTCCTGAAGTCCGTGGCCGCGCGCGTCCACGAGAGGTACTGCACGGTCGGCAGCGCCCTCCGCGAGCCGATGAAGGTCGAGCAGGTCGTGTAGCGGGAGGCCGGGACCTCCTAGCCGCAGGCGGCGCCCGCGGCCGGCAGCCGGCCCTGGAGGAGGTAGGCGTCGACGGCCTCGCGGACGCAGGGGTCGCCGGTGGCGTAGGCTCCGTGCCCCTCCCCGCGCAGGGTGAGGAGCACGGCCCGACCGCCGAGTTCCCGCGTCAGCGCGGGCGCCCAGGCGTAGGGGGTGGCCGGGTCGCCGGTGTTGCCGACGACGAGGATCGGCGCGGCGGACGGCGCCGACACCTCGCGGGCCGCGTCGTCCCCCGGCACCGGCCAGCCGGTGCACTGGAGCAGGCCCCACGCCATCGACGCCCCGAAGACCGGCGAGGCGGCGCGGAACGCGGGCAGGAGGCGGCGGACGTCGGCGGGGGTGAAGCGGTCGGCGGTGTCGGCGCAGGTGATGGCGGTGTTGGCGGCGGACAGGTTGCTGTAGGTCCCGTCGTCGGCCCGGCCGTTCTGGACGTCGGCCAGCATCAGCAGCAGCGACCCGTCGCGGCGCTTGACCGCGTCGACGAGGCCCTGGGCGAGGTACGGCCAGGCGTTCCGGGAGTACAGCCCGGCGGCGACGCCGGTCGTGCCGAGGCTCTGGGTCAGCTTCCGGCCGGACGACGTGGCGAGCGGCTTCCGGTCGAGCCCGGCGAGGATCCGGCCGATGGACGCGACGACCTGCGGGCCGTCCGCGCCGAGCGGGCACGCCTTGCGGCCGAGGCGGGCGCAGGCGGCGGCGAACCCGCCGAGGGCGCGCTGGAACGCCGCGGCCTGCTGCAGGGCGAGGTCGGCGCCGCCGATCCGGGGGTCGACGGCGCCGTCGAGGACGACCCGGCCGACGCCGCCGGGGAACCGGTGCGCGTAGACGCCGCCGAGCCGGGTGCCGTAGGAGACGCCGAAGTAGCGCAGCCTGTCGTCGCCGAGCGCGATGCGGATCATCTCCATGTCGCGGGCGGCGTTCACGGTGCCGACGTGGGGCAGCAGTGCCCCGGAGCGCGCCGCGCACTGCCGCACGTAGCCGGCGCGGGCGCCGATGTAGGCGGTCTCCTCGGCGGCGGTGTCGGGGCTGTCGTCCATGGCGGCGAGCCGGTCCAGGCGCCGGTCGCCCGCGCACCGCACGGGGGTGCTGCGCCCGACGCCGCGCGGGTCGAAGCCGATCAGGTCGTAGCGGGTGCGGAGGGAGGCGTACTCGCCGGCGGCCCGCGCGAGGGTGTCGACGCCCTCGCCGCCGGGGCCGCCGAAGTTGAACAGCAGCGAGCCGATGCGGTGCCGCCGGTCGGCCGCCGGCACCTTGAGGAGAGCCAGGTCGACCTTCGCGCCGGACGGCCGGGCGTAGTCGAGCGGCACCCGGAGCGTCGCGCACCGGACGCCGGCCGGCGCCGGCGCGCCGCCGGGCGGCGGGGACGGCAGGCCGGTGCAGCGCCTCCAGCGCGGCGGCGGGACGGGGGGCAGGGCCGGCGGGGCGCCGGCCGCCGCGCGCCGTACACCTACGGTCGTACGCTGCCGTCCAGTCACTCCCGAGAGGGATGCCAGTCCGGAAACGGCCACCGCGACCGCGGACACCAGCGCGATGCCGGGTATGGCCCACAATCTGGCCATTCGTCCCTCCGTTCGAGTCACGGGGGGCGATCACGGCCTACCCAGGGCCTCCTATGCTGACTCCTGATCAACTCCATAGGCTCCGCGCGAGGGGGGAGGACGGGGGGATCCGCCCGGTGTCCCCGAGCCCCCTCCCCCGAAAGTCCGGATGCCGCATCAGGGTCGTACTACTCAAGGCTGAGATGAAGACCATTCATTGCGGTGATCTCATTCAGGGGGCCCCGAGGCAAAGATAGGTAGCATGGCTCAAACCGCCCCCCCAGAGGCCCGCAGAGGCCAGGCCGCCGCGAGAATGCGGCACCGGGTGCTCACCGCGCCGCCGGTCTGGCGTGAGCTTCTGCTGGTGGTCCTCTTCTACACCGGATATACGCTGACCCGCATCGTCCTGGTTCAGGACGGCACCGGTCCGGCGTTCGCCCACGCGGAAGAGATCCTGCGCTTCGAGCGCGCCCTGGGGCTGGACTTCGAGCTGCACCTCAACCACACGCTGCTGGCCGTGCCGTGGCTCGCGCGGACGGCCAACATCTTCTACGCGACGATGCACTTCATCGTGACCCTCGGCATCGTCGTCTGGCTGTACCGCTACCGGCCGCAGCACTACCGGTGGCTCCGCACGTCCATCATGATCGCCACCGGGCTGGCGCTGATCGGCTTCTGGCTGTACCCGCTCGCCCCGCCGCGGTTCCTGCACAGCGAGGGCTTCGTCGACCCGGTGACCGCGCTGCACTCGCTCGGCCTGTACGCCAGCGACGCGTCCGGGAGCCTGACCAACCAGTACGCGGCGATGCCGTCGATGCACGCCGGCTGGTCGCTGTGGTGCGGGATCATCATGGTCCGGCTGGCGACGCAGCTGTGGGCGAAGATCCTCGGCGCGCTGTACCCGGCGACGACCGTGTTCGTGATCCTGTCCACCGCCAACCACTACGTCCTGGACGCCGTGGCGGGGATGGCGCTGATCGGCGGCGCGCTGTGGGTGTCGTGGCTGCTGTACATGCGCTGTCCGGCGCCGCTCCTCGTCGCGCGGGCGCACGCCGGGCACCGGCTCGCGCAGCTGACCGGGCGCGGCGCGAGCCGCTCCGGAGCCGGGTCCGCCGCGGCATGCCGGGCCGGACGGTCCTGACCGGCGTACGCGTCCCGCAGTACGCCTACCACTTCTGCAGTACCGCTCCCGCTTCCGCGGTACCGCTCACTCCGCGCCGTAGAAGACCCGGTCGACGACGGCGCGCGCCCGGCGGGTGTGGCGCCGGTAGTCCTCCAGCATCTCGCCCGTCCCCGGATAGCCGAGGACGCGGGTGACCGCGCTGCGCTCCCGGTGGTGGTCGGTCGGCAGCAGGTCGGACGGGCGGCCCCGCACCAGCATGATCGAATTCCGGATGCGGGTGGCCAGGCGCCAGGCGGCCGAGAGGACCTCGGCGTCGGCGGCGTCCAGGAGGCGGGCCTCGACGGCGGCGTCCAGCGCGTCCAGCGTGCGGGTGGTGCGCAGCCCCGGGACGTCGTGGGCGTGCTTGAGCTGGAGGAGCTGCGCGACCCACTCCACGTCCGCGAGGCCGCCCGGTCCGAGCTTGGTGTGCAGCCGCCGCTCGACCCCGCGCGGCAGCCGCTCGGACTCCATCCGCGCCTTCAGCCGCCGGATCTGCCGGACGGCGTCCTCGCCGATGCCGGACTCCGGCCAGCGGACCGGGTCGATCAGCGCGCGGAACCGGTCGCGCAGCCCCTCGTCGCCGATCAGCGGGTCGGCGCGCAGCAGCGCCTGCGCCTCCCACGGCTCCGACCAGCGGGCGTAGTAGGCGGCGTAGGACGCGAGGGTGCGCACCAGCGGCCCCTGCCGGCCCTCCGGGCGCAGGTTCGGGTCGATGTCCAGCGGCGGGTCCGGGGCGGGCAGCGCCAGGAGGCGGCGCAGCTCCTCGGCGACGGCGTGCGCGGCGCGCCCGGCGGCCCTCTCGTCCGCGCCGGGCAGCGGGTCGTGCACGAACATCACGTCGGCGTCGCTGCCGTAGCCGAGCTCGTGCCCCCCGAACCGGCCCATCGCGACGACCGCCAACCGGGTCGGCAGCGGCTCCCGCGACTCCATCTCGATCTTGTTGACGGCGGCCGTCAGCGCGGCCTCGACCGTGACGGCGGCGATGCCGGTGAGCGCGTCCCCGACCGTCCGGACGTCGGCCAGCCCGAGCAGGTCGGCGACCGCGACGCGGAACAGCTCGCGGCGGCGCAGCCCGCGCGCCACCGCCACCGCCTCCTCCGCGGACCGGCTCCCCCCGGCGCCGTCCTCGCCGGACGGCCCCCCGGAGACGCCCCCGTGGCGGCGGACGGCCGCGAGGAACTCGGCGCGCAGCGCCTCGTCCGGGCGCGGCGCCAGGTCGCCCTCGCCGCCGAGCAGCGCGACCGCGTCCGGGGCGCGCAGCAGCAGGTCGGTGGCGTAGCGGCTGGAGCCGAGCACCCACGCCATCCGCTCGGCGACGGTCACGTCGTCGCGCAGCAGCCGCAGGTACCAGGGCGTGGTGCC
This sequence comes from Spirillospora sp. NPDC127506, assembly GCF_040302145.1. Classification (NCBI taxonomy): domain Bacteria; kingdom Bacillati; phylum Actinomycetota; class Actinomycetes; order Streptosporangiales; family Thermomonosporaceae; genus Spirillospora; species Spirillospora sp. NPDC127506. Next base: position 143,501 of record NZ_JBEORG010000010.1, read on the forward strand.
GAGCGCGTCGCTGACCTGCCGGAAGCCGAGCAGGCCCGCGTCCGGGTCGGGCGCGTCGGCGAACCAGCCGAGCATCACCGGCAGCAGCGTCCGCTGGATCGCGGCGCGCCGCGACACGCCGGAGGTCAGCGCCTCGATGTGCCGGAGCGCACCCGCCGGGTCGGCGTAGCCGAGCGCCTCCAGCCGGGCCCGCGCGGCCTCCGGGGTGAGCCGCGCCTCCTCCCCCGGCAGCCGCGCCACGGCCCGCAGCAGCGGCCGGTAGAACAGCTTCTCGTGGATGCGGCGGACCTCCCGCGCGTGCCGCCGCCACAGCGCCGTGAACTCCCCCACCGGGTCGGTGCGCAGGCCGAGCGCGCGGCCGAGGCGGCGCAGGCCGTCCGGGTCGTCCGGGACGAGGTGGGTGCGGCGCAGCCGGTGCAGCTGGACCAGGTGCTCCACCCGCCGCAGGAACCGGTACGCCGAGGCCAGCGCCGCCGCGTCGTCGCGCCCGACGTAGCCGCCCCGGGACAGGTCGGCGAGCGCGTCGAGCGTGGCCCGCGCGCGCAGCGTCTCGTCGGCGCGGCCGTGCACGAGCTGGAGCAGCTGCACCGCGAACTCGACGTCCCGCAGCCCGCCCGGCCCCAGCTTGAGCTGCCGCTCGGAGTCGGCGGTGCGCCGGTCCAGGTCGGTCTCGACGCGGCGCCGCATGGCCTGGACGTCCTCGACGAAGCTCTCCCCCTCGGCGGCCTTCCACACGATCGGGGTGATCATGTCGAGGTAGCGGGCGCCGAGGCCGGCGTCCCCGGCGATGGGCCGGGCCTTCAGCAGCGCCTGGAACTCCCACGTCTTGGCCCACCGCTCGTAGTAGGCGCGGTGGCTGGCGAGGGTCCGCACCAGCGGCCCGGCCTTGCCCTCGGGACGCAGCGCCGCGTCGACCTCCCAGAGCGCGCCCTCCTCGGTGCTGGCCGAGCACGCCCGCATCATCGCCGACGCCAGCCGGGTCGCGGTGCGCAGCGCGGCGTCCTCGCCCGCGCCCTCCCCGCCGGCCCGCGGCTCCGCCACGAAGATCACGTCGACGTCGCTGACGTAGTTCAGCTCCCGGGCGCCGGCCTTGCCCATGCCGATCACGGCGAGCCGGCACGTCCGGTGCTCGGGGACGGCGGCGCGGGCGATCGCGAGGCCCGCCTCCAGCGCGGCGGCGGCGAGGTCGGCCAGCTCCGCGGCGACCTCCGCGACGTCCGCGGCGCCGATCAGGTCGCGGCCGGCCAGCGCCAGCAGCCGCCTGCGGTAGGCGACGCGGAGCGCGACGAGGGAGTCGCCGGCGGCCACGGGCTCGTCCGCGGACGGGTCGGCGCCCACCGCGGCGAGCAGCTCCGCGCGGGGGTCCCCGGCCGGCCCCGTGCCGTCGCGCAGGACCCGCCAGTGGCCGGGATGCCGCGCGAGGTGGTCGCCCAGCGCGGCGCTCACCCCGAGGACGGCGGTCAGCCGCTCGCGCGTCCCCGGCTCGGCGGTGAGCGCCGCGCGCAGCTCGGCGCCCTCGCCCTTCTCGTCGGCGGACGCGAGGAGGCGCAGCAGCCCGTCCAGGGCGAGGTCGGGGTCGGCGGTGCCGCCGAGCGCGTCGAGCAGGCCGTCCGGGGGACGCGACCCGGTGCCGCGCTCGGCGTCCCGCAGCAGCCACTCGGCGCGCGCCGCGTCGGTGAAGCCGAGCCGCGCAAGGCGCCCGGCGAGGGAGGAGCGGCGTTCGGGAGTCCGGGACTCGGTCACAGCGTCAACGGTAGACCGGGAGGGCGTCGAGCGCTCGTCCATGGAACGGCGGCGGGTGGGGCCGGACGACCGGTCAAAGCACTGCCAGCAGGCGCTTGCGCTCGAACTCGGTCACCTGGCGGCGGTAGTCCTCCCACTCCTGCCGCTTGTTGCGCAGGAAGAAGTCGAACACGTGCTCGCCGAGGACGTCCGCCATCAGCTCGCTGCGCTCCATGGCGTGGATGGCCTCGTCAAGGTTCTGCGGCAGCGGCTCTATGCCGAGGGCGCGCCGCTCGGCGACGGTCAGCGCCCAGACGTCGTCCTCGGCGCCCTGCGGCAGCTCGTAGCCCTCCTCGATGCCCTTCAGCCCGGCGCCGAGGATCGCCGCGAACGCCAGGTAGGGGTTCGCGGCGGTGTCCAGCGACCGGAACTCGATGCGGGTGGAGTGGCCCTTGTGCGGCTTGTACATCGGGACGCGGACCAGCGCCGACCGGTTGTTGTGCCCCCAGCAGATGTAGGACGGGGCCTCTCCCCCGGCGCCGGCGGCCGAGCCGACGTTGCCCCACAGCCGCTTGTAGGAGTTGACCCACTGGTTGCACACCGCGGTGATCTCCGCGGAGTGCCGCAGCAGGCCGGCGATGAACGCCCGGCCGACCTTGGACAGCTTGTACTCGGCGCCCGGCTCGTAGAAGGCGTTGCGGTCGCCCTCGAACAGCGACATGTGGGTGTGCATCCCGGAGCCGGGGTGCTCGGTGAACGGCTTCGGCATGAAGGACGCGTGCACGCCCTGCTCCAGCGCGACCTCCTTCATCACCAGCCGGAAGGTCATGATGTTGTCGGCGGTGGTGAGCGCGTCCGCGTACCGGAGGTCGATCTCCTGCTGGCCGGGGGCGCCCTCGTGGTGGCTGTACTCCACCGAGATGCCCATCGCCTCCAGCATCATGATCGCGTTGCGCCGGAAGTCGTGCGCGGCGCTGTGCGGGGTGTGGTCGAAGTAGCCGCCCGCGTCGGCGGGCTCGGGTTCGCTGCCGTCCTCCGGCTTGTCGTTGAGCAGGAAGAACTCGATCTCGGGATGGGTGTAGAAGGTGAACCCGAGGTCGGCGGCGCGGCCGAGCGCGCGCTTCAGGACGTAGCGCGGGTCGGCGAAGCTCGGCGTGCCGTCCGGCATGAGGATGTCGCAGAACATCCGCCCCACGCCGGGCGACTCCGAGCGCCAGGGCAGCACCTGGAAGGTGGACGGGTCCGGCTTGGCGATCATGTCGGCCTCGTACACGCGGGCGAAGCCCTCGATCGCCGACCCGTCGAACCCGATGCCCTCGCCGAAGGCGCCCTCCAGTTCGGCGGGGGCGACGGCCACCGACTTCAGGAACCCGAGCACGTCGGTGAACCACAGCCGGATGAAGCGGATGTCGCGCTCCTCCAGCGTGCGGAGCACGAACTCCTGCTGACGGTCCAAAGCCCTCTCCCTAGGTACTGCCCTGCCACCGGTGCCGCCGGCGGGACGGGCGGGACGCATGCCGGCCGCGAGAGACGGTCCGGCTACCTTGCAGTATGCCCCGTCGCTGTTACCGCGACGTTACGTCCGGCCTTCCCGCTGCACGGAACATATCCGACTAGCCGCCCTCCTCGATCCGCGCACCGGCCGGATCGGGGCGCCCGCGCCGGGAACGCCCCGGTCCGCTCGTGCGCGGGGTCGGCGATCACCCGCCGCGCGATCCGTTTCCCGGAACTTGACGCGGCGATCATGGTCGCTCGACGAAGTGATCATTAGCGTGGTCAGTGCCGTGGACATCTCTCTTCTTCTCTCGATGAGCGACCGGGTGCCCGCGCTGGCGACCCCGTCGGCCATGCACCCGGAGTCGTGGCGGCTGTGCGCGCAGGTGGAGACCTGGGCCCGCGGCCGGGGCCTGGTGCTCGGGGACCCGGACACCTCGCCGCTCGGCCGCGCCCGCTGCGAGCGGCTCGCCGCCCGCGTGCTGCCGTCCGCCGACCTCGCCGGGGTGGACCTGCTCGCGCGCTGGCTGGTCTGGACGCTCGCGCTGGACGACACGATGGACCACCCGCCGCTCGCCGACAGCGGCAGCGCCGTGCACGCGCTGTACGACGACCTGCTGCGCGCGATGCGGCGGGGCCACGCCCGGCCGGGGGCGCGCCCGCTGGAGGCGGCGCTGGTGGAGCTGTGGCACGCCACGGCCAAGGACATGAGCCGCGACTGGCGGCGCAGGTTCATGCTGCAGCTGGAGTCGCACCGGGACGGATGCGCCGAGGAGGCGGTCAACCGCCGGATCCGGCACGTACCGACGGAGAAGCAGTACGCGCCGCTGCGCCGCCGGGCGTGCGGCCCGTTCATGTACGACCTGGTGGAGCCCGTCCTCGGCGTCGAGCTGCCGGCGCGGCTGCTGCGCACGCCCCGCTGGAAGACCCTCGCCGACGGCGTCGCCGACGTCGTGGCCTGGTCCAACGACCTCGCCTCCCACGACCTGGAGTCGGCCCGCGGCGACGTCCACGACCTGCCCTCCGTGCTGGCCCGGGCGCACGGGCTGGACGCCGCGCAGGCCGCCGCCGCGGTCGCCGAGAAGATCGTCGACCGGCTGGAGGAGGCGTGGGCGGCGGCGCGGCGGCTGCCGGAGATGCTGGACCGGCTGGAGCTGACCGTCGCGCAGCGCGCCGCCGCCGCGCAGGTCGTCAAGGTGCTGCTGGACACGCCGCGCGCCCACATCGACTGGCTCGCCGAGTCCGGCCGCTACGAGCACGGCGCGGAGCCCGCCGCGCTGCGGCTCGACGCGCTCGCCTCGCTGCGCTAGCCGCCGGCGAGGGCGTCGCCGGCCGGGGTGCGGACGTACAGGACGCGGCGTCCCATGCGGTGCCCGGTGACGAGCCCGCACGCGCGCAGCACGCCGAGATGCTGGCTGACCGCGCCGGCCGTGACGCCGAGCCGCCGGGCCAGGTCGGTCGTGGAGGCGGGCCGGGCCAGCGCGGTGAGGAGCTCGGCGCGGCGGCGGCCGACGAGCGCGGCGAGCGCGTCCGCCCTCGGCTCGTCCGGGCGGCCGCTCTGCCACAGCGTCGCGACGCCGCGCGGCGGGTAGCTGAGCAGCGGCTGGTAGGGCGGCACCATCACCGACACGTCCGGCCACACGAACGCGCTCGGGACGAGCAGCATCCCGCGCCCGGCGAGCTCGCCGCGGAAGCTCCAGCGCCGCTCGACCGTCAGCGTCCCGGCATGCCAGGCGACGGTCTCGTGCAGGTCGCCGAACACCCCGGCGGTGCCGTGCGCGGTCAGGGCGCGGGTGCGGCGCAGCACGTCCCCCTCCAGCAGGTCGGTGATGCGCGGCCACCACGGCTCGACGGCGGCCGCCCAGTACCGCTCGAGCAGGCCGGCGAGCGTGCGGAGGGTGCGCTCGGGGTCGGCCGCCATCTCCGCCCGGCGCCGGCCGGGGCGCCGCGCCCCGTCCACGCGCAGCAGCTCGTGCACGACCACCTCCGGCGGGGTGGCGAGGACCGCCTCCAGCTCGGCGGCCAGGTCGGGCAGCGGGGTCTCCGGCGGCGGGGTCAGGAAGTCGGGCGCGTACCCGGTCGGCGGGACGACCTCCAGCAGCGGCTCCAGATCGAGGCCGCGCAGCCGGGGCCGGACCGCGCGCACCCACGGCAGGTGCAGCGCGTGCCCGGACGGGTCGCCGAGCACCCGCAGGCTCAGCACCATCTCCCACAGCGGCGAGAACGCGAACCGGACGCGGGCGACGTCCTCCGGCGCGAACACGAACTCGATCATTTAGTCCAGGCTAAATGATTACCGCGGCCGCGGCGGACCGCTCACCATCGTGCGGGTGACCACTCTGGGAGACACATCCGTCGCGCCCGCCCCGGGCCGGATCGCGGCGTTCCTGCGCCCGCGCGTCGGCGGCTTCCCCCGGCCGTTCTGGGTGCTGTGGGCGGGGACCCTGATCAACCGGCTCGGCACCATGGTCGAGCCGTTCCTCGGCCTCTACCTCACGACGGTGCGGGGGCTGTCGCTGGCGCAGGCGGGCGTCGTGATGGCGGTGCTCGGCGCGGGCTCCCTCGGCGGGCAGATCGCCGGCGGCGCGCTCGCCGACCGGCTCGGCCGCCGCGCGACGCTGACGCTCGCGACCGTCGGCACCGGCGCGGCGATGCTCGCGCTCGGCTACGTCCAGGGGATCGCCGCGATCGTCGCGGCGGCGCTGGTGCTCGGCGTCCTGCTCGACATGTACCGGCCCGCCGCGCAGGCGCTGGTGGCCGACCTCATCCCGCCCGCCGAGCGCCCGCGCGCGTTCGGGCTGCTGTTCTGGGCGATCAACCTCGGCTGGGCGGTCGCCATGGTGCTCGGCGGGACGCTCGCGCGGCAGGGCTTCCTGTGGCTGTTCTGGATCGACGCGTTCACCTGCGCAGGGTTCGGGATCCTGGTGTGGCGGGCGATCCCGGAGACGCGGTCGCGGGACGTCCGGTCCGAGCGGCGCGGCGGGTTCGGGCGCGCCCTCCGCGACCGGGTGATGGTCGGGTACGTGCTGGTCACGCTGGTGTACACGTTCGTCCTGATGCAGGGCCTGACGACGATGCCGCTGGCCATGAAGGAGGACGGGCTCGGCCCGCAGTCCTACGGCTTCGCCATCGCCGCGAACGGGGTGCTGATCATCATGGTCCAGCCGCTGGTGAACGCGTGGCTGGCGCGGCGCGACCACAGCCTCGTCATGGTCGCCGGCTTCATCCTGGTCGGCACGGGCTACGGCCTGACCTCGCTCGCCTCCACGGTGCTCGCCTACACCGCGACGATCCTGGTGTGGACGCTCGGGGAGATCACCGCGGCGTCCGTCCTGCAGGCGGTCGTCGCGGACCTGGCGCCCCCCGACCTGCGCGGCCGGTACGGCGGCCTGTACGGGATGGCGTGGTCGGGCGGCTTCCTGCTGGCGCCCCTCGGCGGCACCCAGCTGCTCGGCCGCGGCGGGGCACCCGCACTGTGGCTGACCTGCGCGGGCCTGGCGCTGGCCGCGGCGGCAGCGCTGCTCGCCCTGGCCCCCGCGATCAGGCGCCGGCACGCCGCCGCGCTCGGCGCGCACTTCTCGTCAAAGTGACGAAACCGCCTCCGGCGTTCTACTCTGGGAACGTGGCACAGCTCAGGATCGCGCTCGCGCAGGTGAACCCGACCGTCGGCGACCTCGACGGCAACGCCGACCTGATCGTGGAATGGAGCCGGCGCGCCGCCGACGCGGGCGCGCACCTGGTGGCCTTCCCCGAGATGATGCTGACCGGCTACCCGGTGGAGGACCTCGCGCTGCGCGCGTCCTTCGTCGAGGCGTGCCGCCGGGCGCTGGAGAGGCTCGCCCGCCGGCTCGCCGACGAGGGCCTCGGCGGCCTGCCCGTCGTCACCGGCTACCTGGACCGCCGCTCGGTGGGGCTCGTCCGCCCGGGGCAGCCCGCCGGGGCGCCGCTGGACGCCGCCGCGTGGCTGCACGGCGGCGAGGTGCTGGTCCGCTCGGCGAAGCACCACCTGCCGAACTACGGCGTCTTCGACGAGTACCGCGTCTTCGTGCGCGGCGACAGGCTGCCCGTGGTCCGCGTCCACGGGGTCGACGTCGCCACGGTCATCTGCGAGGACCTCTGGCAGGACGGCGGCCCGGTCAGCGTCACCTCCACCTCGGGCGCGGGCCTGCTGCTGTCGATCAACGCCTCCCCGTACGAGCGCAACAAGGACGACGTCCGCCTCGACCTGTGCGCCGAACGCGCCCGCGAGGCGGGCTGCGCCCTCGCCTACGTCAACATGGTCGGCGGCCAGGACGAGCTGGTCTTCGACGGCGACTCCGTCATCGTCGGCCCCGACGGCACCCCCCTCGCCCGCGCGCCCCAGTTCGTCGAGCACCTCCTCGTCGCCGACCTCGCGCTGCCCGCCGCCGACGCGTCCGCCGAGCCCGGCCGCACCCCGGTCGACGCCCCGGACGGCACCACGATCACCATCGACCGGCACGTCCTCACCCCCGACCCGCTGCCGGCCTACCCGGTGCTGCCGCAGACCGCCGCGGAACCCATGGACGACCTCGCCGAGATCTACGCGGCGCTCGTCCTCGGCACCCGCGACTACGTCCGCAAGAACGGGTTCCGCTCGGTGGTCCTCGGCCTTTCCGGCGGCATCGACTCGGCGCTCGTCGCCACCATCGCCTCCGACGCGATCGGCCCGGAGAACGTGCACGCCGTCCTCCTGCCGAGCCGCTACTCCTCGGAGGGCTCCGTCGTGGACGCCGAGGACCTCGTCAAGCGCCAGGGGATCAACTCCCGCATCGTGCCCATCGCCGACATGGTGGAGGCATTCGAGAAGCACCTTGACCTGCACGGCCTCGCCGCGGAGAACCTCCAGGCCCGCATCCGCGCCAACGTCTGGATGGGCCTCTCCAACGAGCACGGCCACCTCGTCCTGACCGGCGGCAACAAGAGCGAGCTCGCCACCGGCTACTCCACCCTCTACGGCGACTCCGCCGGCGGCTTCGCCCCCATCAAGGACGTCTTCAAGCTGACCGTCTGGGACCTCGCCCGCTGGCGCAACACCCAGGCCGGCGTCGACCTGCCGTTCCTGCACCCGTTCGGCCACGAGCCCATCCCCGAGGCGATCATCGTCAAGGAGCCGTCCGCCGAGCTGCGCCCCGGCCAGCGCGACCGCGACACCCTCCCGGAGTACAACGTCCTCGACCCGGTGCTGGCCGACTACGTGGAACGCGACATGGGCCGCGAGGCCCTCATCAAGGCCGGCCACGATCCCGCCCTGGTCGACCGCGCCATCCGCCTGGTCGACCTGGCCGAGTACAAGCGCCGCCAGTACCCGCCGGGCCCCAAGATCACCCCGAAGAACTTCGGCCGCGACCGCCGCCTCCCCATAACCAACGCCTGGCGCGAACGCTGACCCCACCCACCTCAGACGAGGACGCTTCACACCCTCTCGAACCAGACCCGAACCATGGCGCAGATCAAAGCGCCCACCACGGGCATGCCCACGTCACCACGGGGTTCCAGGGGGCGCCCCCTCGGCCAACACAGCCCCTCTTGGACGAGCACGATTCACACCCTCTTGGACCAGACCCGAGCCAAAGCACCGACCGAAGCGACAGGCACGGGCAGGCACGCGGAGGGCGCTCAGCGCCCGGAGCGGGCATGCCCGGCGACGCAGGCGACCGCAGCGACCCCGCACACGCCCGTCACAGGCACGACAGACCGCAACAAAGTCGCGAGGATCGCCTGCGTCGCTAACGGGGGTTCCAGGGGGTCGCCCCCCTGGGCCAACACCTCCCCCTGGGCAATCACACCCCCCTTAGACCCTGTGGTGGTTCTGCCCGGGCCACGTCTCCTCTGGCCAGGCGGGGACCTGTTCGGAGGCGTCGGGGTCGATGCCGGGGACGATCTGCTCGCACCAGACGACCTTGCCGGCGGCGGTGCGGCGGGTGCCCCAGCGGTGGGCGAGCTGGCTGACGACGAGGAGGCCGCGGCCGTTCTCGTCGTCGTCTTCGGCGCGGCGCAGGCGGGGCAGGGCGGCGGACCGGTCCAGGACCTCGCAGACGAGGGTGCGTTCGAGGAGGAGGCGCAGTTCGATGGGGCCGGGCGCGTAGCGGAGCGCGTTGGTGATGAGTTCGGAGGCGAGGAGTTCGGTGGTGTAGTCGAGTTCCTCCAGGCCCCATTCCTCCAGGCGGGAGCGGACGAGGCCGCGGGCGCGGCGGACGGCGGCCGGGTCGGCGGGCAGGGTCCAGGAGGCGTAGCGGTCTTCGGGGAGGCGGCGCAGGCGGGCGATGAGGACGGCGATGTCGTCGCGGTGCTGGTCGGCGTAGACGCCGGCGAGGGTCGCCTTGGCGAGGTCCTCCATGGGGCGGTCGACGGAGTCGGGGCCGAAGATCTTCTGGAGGCGGGCGAGGCCGTCGTCGATGTCGCGGCCGCGGTTCTCGACGAGGCCGTCGGTGTAGATGACGAAGAGGCTGCCGTCCTCGACGGTGAACTCGCGGCTCTCGATGGCGGCGCCGCCCGCGACGCCGAGCGGCGGGGCGGGCGGGACCTGCAGGTACTCGTTGTCGCCGGTGGGGCTCGCGAGCAGCGGCGGCAGGTGCCCGGCGGAGGCGATCTCGATCGTGCCGGTGGTGGCGTCGTACACGGCGTAGACGCAGGTGGCGAAGTGCGGTTCCTGCTCGCCGAGCTCGATCATCAGCTCGTGCATGACGTGCAGGGCGTCGGCGGGCGGCAGCTCGAGGTTCGCGAGGGTGTGCAGCGCGGTGCGGAGCCGGCCCATGGTGACGGCGGCGCGGACGCCGTGCCCGGCGACGTCGCCGACGATCAGGGCGACCCGGGCGCCGGGCAGCGCGATCGACTCGTACCAGTCGCCGCCGACCTCGACGAGCTTGCTGCCGGGCAGGTAGCGGTGCCGGACCTCGACCGAGGACGGCGCGGACAGCCGCAGCGGCAGCAGGCTGCGCTGCAGCGCGAGCGCGGTGGAGCGCTCGCGGCTGAACTTGCGGGCGTTGTCGATGACGATCGCGGCGCGGGCCGCGAACTCCATGCCGATCTCGACGTCGTAGGCGTCGAACTTGCGGAACCCGGGGACGCGGGTGCAGGCGATGAAGCCGAGCAGCGTGTCGCGGGCGATCATCGGCAGCAGCACCATCGACACGTCCGACAGCAGCTCGCCGGCGGGGCCGCGGCGCCACAGCCGGCCGATCTCGCTGGCCTCGTCGAGGGTGATGTGCGGCAGGTGGACGGGCCGGGCCGTCTCCATCACCTGCCGGTAGGGGGTGCCCTCGGGGAACACGAGCACCTCGCCGACGGGGAACGTGGACGTCCACGCGGGGTTGCCGTCGTCGGAGGTGACCGCGATGCGGCGCAGGACGGCGGAGCCGGACTCGCTGTGCACCTCGTCGGAGGCGACGAGGCTCTCCAGCACCAGCACGGAGGCGGCGTTGCAGTAGTGCGGGACGACGACGTCGACGAGGCCGCGGGCGGACTGGTCGAGGTCGAGGGACGCGCCGAACCGGGTGAGCTGGTCGTCCATCAGCGCGCGGCGCATGAGGGCCGGGTCCTGGTAGCGCTCGCTGGGCGGCAGCTCGACCCGGACGAACAGCAGCGCGGCGGGCGCGGCGCCGTCGTCGCCGCCGACCATCGGCTGGACGGTGACCAGCGCGTTGCCGGACCCGCCGTCGCCGCGCAGCACGGTGGTCACGCCGTTGCGCTCCTGGTCGCCGACCTCCAGGAGGGCTTCGAGCTCGGCCTTGGCCTCGTCGCCCACCAGGTCGGTGGCCGGCTTGCCGATCAGCTCTTCGGGCGCCCGGCCGAGGACGGCGCGGGCGTTCGGCCCGCACTGGACGATCCGCCTGGCCCCGTCGATGCCCAGGACAAGGGTCCGGGACGCCGAATCGGTGGCGGGCGCATCGCCTCGCGGCGCCATGACGGATCTCACCTGACGCGCTCCAGACAGCCGGTCGTCTTAGCACTACCCAGCGACAGTATGGGGCATGACGCAGCCGCGGGGGGAGAAGATCACGCTTACCGTGCCGAAATCGCGTCGGTTCCGTCGTTCGCGCGTCATCGCGCGCCCGCTCCGATGCCTCGGATGAGGGTGTCGACGACCGCTTCGGCATATCCGTCCGGGAAGGTCTCGTGCGGCCGTTTCGGCACGAGGGAGCCGAGCAGCATCGACATGGCCACCTCCACGTCGAGGTCGGCGCGCAGCTCCCCGCTCCGCACGCCGCGCCGCAGCACGCGGCGGACGACCTCGCGGCGCGGCTCGATGACGTCGCGCTTGTAGCGGGCGTACAGCTCGGGGTGCTTCTCCGCGCCGCCGACGACGTTCCAGAAGCACCGCGAGTACCGGCGCTTGCGCTCGTCGGTCAGCGCCCGCGCCAGCTCGGCGAGGTCGTCGCGGACGGACCCGCCGGACGGCTCGGGCAGCGGCGCCTTCGCCGTGCCGAGCGCGTCCAGGATCAGCGCGTCCTTGCTGGGCCAGCGCCGGTAGATGGTCGTCTTGCCGACGCCGGCGCGGGCGGCGACCGCCTCGATGGACAGGCCCGCCACGCCGGACTCCTCGGCGAGGAGGTCGAGGGTCGCCTCGATGATGGCCTTCTCGGCGCGTTCGCTGCGGGGCCGCCCGCCGGGCCGCCGGTCTGTCTCGGTCATGGTTCCTTCACGCTCTCACACCGCGGCCTTCTCCGGCTCCGGTGCGGCGGCGTCCGCGGCGGCGGCGGGCGCGCGCCCCGGCATCCACTTCAGGACGACCAGCGCGCCGAGCAGGGCGACGACGGCGGCGGCGACCGACGCGGTGTGCATGGCGTGCACGAACGCGGCGTCGGCGTGGCCGGCCAGCTGCCGTCCCGCGGCGCCGAACTGGGCCGCCACGGCGTGCGCGCCCTCGATGGAGTCGCCCGCGGCGTCCCGCGCGCCGGGGGGCAGCGCGGCGAGGTCGCCGTCCAGGTCGCGGCGGTAGACGGACGCGACGACGGAGCCGAGCACGGCGACGCCCAGCGCGACGGCGACCTGACGGGCGGTGTTGTTGATGGCCGAGCCCGCGCCGGCCTTCTCGCGCGGCAGCGCCGACATGACCGACTCGGTGGCGGGCGGCATGACGTTCGCCATCCCGGTGCCCTGCACGAAGAAGATCGCGCCGAGGATCCACATGGGGGTGTCGGTGCCGACGAACTGGTAGCTCGCGAGCGCGGCGGCGACCAGCAGCAGGCCCGCGGTGCAGACGGCCTTGGCGCCGAAGCGGCGCACCATCTCGGCGCTGCGCGGCGCGAACGCGAGCTGGGCGATCGCGAACGGGAGCACCATCGCGCCGGACTGCAGCGGGGTCAGCCCGCGCACCGACTGCATGTAGAAGTTGGCGAAGAAGAACACGCCGCTCGCGGCGAAGAAGCACAGCGCGATCGACGCGACGGCGGCCGACATCCGCGCGTCCCGGAACAGCCGGACGTCGAAGGCCGGGGACGGGGAGCGGGCCTCGTGCGCGACGAACAGGGCGATGACGGCGGCGCCGGCGAGGATCGGGCCGAGCACGGGGAGGGTCAGCCAGTCGCCCTTCTCGCCGCCCTGGATGATCCCGTACGACAGGACGACGAGGCCGATGACCGACAGGACGACGCCGAGGGGGTCGAGCCGTCCGGGCTCGGGGTTGCGCGACTCGGGCACGAGGAACGCCATCAGCGCGATGCCGACCGCGACGACCGGGACGTTGACGAGGAAGACCGAGCCCCACCAGAAGTGGGCGAGCAGCAGGCCGCCGGTGAGCGGGCCGATCGCGACGGCGAGGCCGACCGCGCCGGCCCAGATGCCGATGGCGCGGGCGCGCTCGCGCGGCTCGAAGACGTTGGTGATGATCGACAGCGTCTGCGGCATGACCGCGGCGCCGCCGAGGCCCATCAGGGCGCGCGCGTAGATGAGCTGCTCGGGCGACTGCGCGTACGCCGACAGCAGCGAGGCCAGCGCGAACACCGCCATACCGCCGATCAGCACGCGCTTGCGCCCGATCCGGTCGCCGATCACGCCGAAGGTGAACAGCAGGCCGGCGAAGACGAGCGTGTAGGAGTTGATCGACCATTCGAGCTGGCTCTGCGTCGCGCCGAGACCCTTCTCCGGGTCGGCGATGGTCTTGAGCGCGACGTTGAGGATGGTGTTGTCGAGCACCACCACCAGCAGGCTCATGGTCAGCACGCCGAGGATGTACCACCGGCGGCGCTGGATCGTCTGGGAGTCCATGCCGATACGCAACCGTATCGTTTCGGAATCTGTTCCCGGCCCGTCCGGATCAGGGAATCCGCGGGGGTACCCGAATCGTTTTCGAAGTGGCACGATCTGTTCTGTCTGGGTACGCCACCGTGGCGCCTCAAGACCGGAGGTTCTCGCATGTCTTCTTCTGTCGCACCCCCAGCCCAGCCGACCGCGCTGTACGGCGGCAAGGGCGGCCGGAGGGTGACCGTACGCGACATCGCCGCCGCCAAGGAGCGGCACGAGAAGTGGCCGATGCTCACCGCGTACGACGCGCTCACCGCGCGCATCTTCGACGAGGCCGGCATCCCCGTGCTGCTCGTCGGCGACTCCGCCGCGATGGTGGTCTACGGCTACGACTCCACGATCCCCGTCACCGTGGACGACCTGATCCCGCTGACCGCGGCCGTCGTCCGCGGCTCCAAGCGCGCCATGGTCGTCGCCGACCTGCCGTTCGGCTCGTACCAGACGGGCGTCAAGGAGGCGCTGACGGCCGCCACCCGGTTCCTCAAGGAGACCGGCGCGCACGCGGTCAAGCTGGAGGGCGGCCGGCGGGTCATCCCGCAGGTCGAGGCGATGGTCGCCGCCGGCATCCCGGTCATGGCGCACCTCGGGCTCACCCCGCAGTCGGTGAACGTCTTCGGCGGGTACCGGGTGCAGGGCCGCGGCCAGGACGGCGACGAGCTGATGGCGGACGCCAAGGCGCTGGAGGCCGCGGGCGCGTTCTCCCTCGTCCTCGAATGCGTCCCCGAGGACCTCGCCGCCCGGGTCACCTCGTCGCTGTCGATCCCGACGATCGGCATCGGCGGCGGCAACCGGACCGACGCGCAGGTCCTCGTCTGGCAGGACATGGCGGGCCTCACCCCGCACACCGCGAAGTTCGTCAAGAAGTTCGCCGACATGAACACGCTGCTCGGCGACGCCGCGCGCACCTTCGCCGAGGAGGTCGTCAGCGGCGCCTACCCGGGGCCCGAGCACTCCTACCGCTGAACCGCCGCACCGGACCCGGCCGCGCCCGCCCGCTCGCGGGGGCGGCCGGGTCCGCGCACGTCACCGCTCGGACGCGGCCGAGGCGCCCTTCCCGCCGCCGCCCTCCCCGCCGCCGGCCTCACTGCCGCCGCCCTCACCGCCGCCGTCCTCCGGCTCGCCGCGCAGCCGCGGCGACGACCGCACCACGATCAGCCGGTCGCCGGGTTCGATGATCGTGCACTCCGGGTGGTCGAAGGGCAGCGTCCGGCCGTCCCGCACGACCGCGAGCGCCGGCTGGCGCACCGCGCCGAGCGGCCCGCCGACCTCGTCCGGGCGCGCCTCCCGCGCCACCAGGTCGAGGCCGCTGCCCTGGTCGAGGAGGTCCTCGATGACCTGGCTGACGCTCGGCTGGCTGCTGGACATGCCGAGCAGCCGCCCCGCCGCCTCCGACGAGGTCACCACGCGGTCGGCGCCCGACTGGCGCAGCAGCGGGACGTTCTCCGACTCGCGCACCGACGCCTGGATGCCGGCGCGCGGGTTCAGCTGCCGCGCCGTCAGCGTGATCAGCACCGCGGTGTCGTCGCGCGCGCTCGCCACGACGATCTCGCGGGCCCGCTGCACCGCGGCCTGCCGCAGCACCGAGCTGCGCGTCGCGTCCCCGACGATGCTCACGAACCCCGCCTCCGCGGCCTCGGCCACCACGCGGGGGTCGGGGTCCACGACGACGATGGAACCGCGGTCGACGCCGGTGTTCAGCAGGGTCTTGATGGCGCTGCGGCCCTTCGTGCCGTAGCCGGCCACCACGATGTGGTCGCGCACGCGTGCCCTCCAGCGTGACTTGCGCCAGTCCTCGCGGGTGCGTTCCGCCAGGACCTCCAGGGTCGTGCCCACGAGGACGATGAGGAACAGCACCCGCACGGGGGTGATGAAGACGATGTTGACGAACCGCGCCGCGTCCCCGACCGGGGTGATGTCGCCGTACCCGGTGGTGGAGACCGTCACGGTCGCGTAGTAGAAGGCGTCCAGCAGCGACAGCCGCCCGCCGCCGCCGGTGTCGCGGTAGCCGTCGCGGTCGGCGTACACGACCGCCACCACGGCGAACAGGAGCAGCAGCGCGATACCGACGCGCTTGGCGACCGCGCGCAGCGGCCCCGTGGTGGACGAGGGCAGCAGCACGAACGGGCGCCGCGCCGCCTCCGGATCGTTCGAGCTCGGCACCGCACCGAGCTTAACCGTCCCCGGCCCGGCGGGCGGCGCGGGCGGCTGATTCGGCGCCGGCGGTCGGACGCCGCAGGTCGGACGCCGCCGGTCAGACGTCGGTGATACGCAGCCCGGCGTGGGCCTTGTAGCGGCGGTTGATGGAGATGAGGTTCGCGGTGAACGCCTCGATCTGGCGGGCGTTGTGCAGCCGGCCGCCGTAGACGCCGCGCATGCCGGGGATGCGGCCCGCGAGCGCCTGGACGAGGTCGGTGGCCTCGCGGTCGTCGCCGAGGACCAGGACGTCCAGTTCCATCTCGTCCACGCCGGGGTCGAGCAGCAGCTTGGCGGAGACGTGGTGGAACGCGGCCACGACGCGGCTCTGCGGCAGCACGGCGGCGGCCTGCTCGGCGGCGCTGCCCTCCTCGACCGGCAGCGCGAACGCGCCCTTGCCCTTCTCGAAGCCGAGCGGGTTCACGCAGTCCACGACGATCTTGCCGGTCAGCTCGGCGCGCAGCGACTCCAGCGTGGCCTTGTGGCCGTCCCACGGAACCGCGACGATCACCACGTCCGACTCCCCGGCCGCCACCGCGTTCTCGGCGCCGGAGACGGGAAGGTCCGCGCCCTGCCCGCCGGACAGCTCGTCGGCGGCGGCCTGGGCGCGCTCGGCGCGGCGCGACCCGATCGTCACCCGGTGCCCGGCCAGCGCGAACCGCCGTGCGAGCCCCTTGCCCTGGTCGCCGGTGCCGCCGAGGATGCCGATCGACAGGCCGCTCGGGTCGGGGAGGTCGTACGGGGTCTTCTGCTGCTGCTCAGTCATGCCGCCGAGTCTGCCAAACCCGCCTCCGGCGGCCGCGCGCCGGGCTCCCTCATCACCGGAAACAGACTGATCGGGACGCGCGGTGCGGCACCATTGTGGCCGTGGACGCCGAGCAGATCACCATGTTGCGCGAGGTCCTGTCGGCGACGGGCTGGCTGGAGCGGACCCAGGAGTTCGGCCGCGCGCTGCGGGTCACCTCCCGGACCCCGGGCGGGCTGCTGCTGGTCGGCACGCCCGGCGGCGACCCGTGGCACCTGGCGGCGCACCTGGACGACGAGAGCCGGCTCGGCGGCGTCCCCGGCCTCGCGCCGACGCTGGTGCGCTGGACGCCGCCCGCGGACGCGCCCGCCCACCTGCGCGTGGGGCTGGAGCGGCTGGAGGCGGCGCGGCGCGGCGAGACGCTGTTCGTCGTCGCCGAGGAGGACGCGCCCGTCCCGCTCCTGGAGCGGGTGGACGACGCGCGCCGCACGGGGGCGACCGTCCTCGCGCTGGAGGGCGGCGACAAGGAGCTGCGCGGCCTCGCCCACGAGGCGCTGACCGTCCCGCCGGACGAGGCGCTCATCTCGTTCGACGGCGCCCAGCACCTCGTCAGCGCGGCGGCCGGGCAGGAGCCCGCGCGATCGCCGCGCGGGCTCCGGCACCGCCTCGCCAGGCTCCTCGACGCGGTGTCCGGCCCCGTCGTCGACTGAGGGGCGTCCCCGGGGGGTCAGTCCTCGTTCTCGCGGCGCCACGCCTCGTTGCGCTCGCGGGCCAGCGCGAGCGCGTTCGCGGCCTCGCTCTCGGACGCGTACGGGCCCATCCGGTCCTTGCCGGGGCAGCCGGGCCCGTGCTCGGGCTTCATGTGCTTCAGGCAGAACCACCAGTCGCCGTCGTCACCGGCCATCGGCACTCCTCTCGATCGCGCTCGCGGGGGATTCGTTGCCCCGATCGCGCTTACTACACTGCATCACTATGACGACCCAGCTGCTCCGGCCCGGACGCGTTTCCCCGATGCGCAAGGTCCCGTCGAGCATCCCGCGCCCGGAGTACGTGGGGAAGAAGCGGCCGAAGACCGGCGAGCCCGACGTCAAGACCCCCGAGATCATCGAGAAGATGCGGGTGGCGGGGAAGATCGCCGCGCAGGCGCTCCAGGAGGTGGGCCGGCACGTCCGGCCGGGCATCACCACCGACGAGCTCGACCGCATCGGGCACGAGTTCATGCTCGACCACGGCGCCTACCCGTCCACGCTCGGGTACCGCGGGTTCCCCAAGTCGCTGTGCACCTCGATCAACGAGGTGATCTGCCACGGCATCCCGGACGACACGGTCCTGCGCGACGGCGACATCATCAACATCGACATCACCGCGTACATCGACGGCGTGCACGGCGACACCGACGCGACGTTCCTGTGCGGCGACGTCGACGAGGAGTCGCGGCTGCTGGTGGAGCGCACCCGCGAGGCGGCCATGCGCGGCATCCGCGCGGTCAAGCCGGGGCGCGCGCTGAACGTGATCGGCCGGGTCATCGAGTCCTACGCCAAGCGGTTCGGGTACGGGGTCGTCCGCGACTTCACCGGGCACGGCATCGGCACGACGTTCCACTCCGGGCTGGTCGTCCCGCACTACGACGACCCGCACGCGACGACGATCATCGAGCCGGGCATGACGTTCACGGTCGAGCCGATGCTGACGCTCGGCACCCACGAGTACGACATGTGGCCGGACGGCTGGACGGTCGTCACCAAGGACCGCAAGCGCACCGCGCAGTTCGAGCACACGCTGCTGGTGACCGAGGACGGCCACGAAATCCTCACCCTGCCGTGACATCCCTGTTGATCTAGGGTCTGATTCGTCCCCCCTCCGGCCGGGAGAGTCTCTGGAGATGAACGCCCCAGCGCCGTACGAGCCGCGCGTTCCGTCCGACAGCATGCCGCCGGGGCGCGCCGCGCTGAGCGTGACGTGGGCGGCGCTGCCGTTCCTGACCCTCGGCTACGCCACGCCGTTCACGTTCGCGGCGGCGGCGCTGTGGCGGCGCAGCCTGCATCTGATGGTGTCCACGGCCGCGTACCTCGGGGTCTTCGCGGCGGCGATGTTCCTCCTCCCCGACATCGGCAAGGACGAGGGCACCGAGCGCACGGTCGGGGTGCTGCTGTTCGTCCTCGCCGTGGTGGGGTGCGGGCACGCGTTCCTGATCCGGCGCCGGGTGTTCGACCCGCACGGGCTGTCGTCGGTCGACAACGAGGCCGTGGTCGAGCGGGTCAAGCGGCGCCGGCTGCTGCGGGAGAAGGCGCGGGAGCTGGCCGCGGCCGATCCCGGCCTCGCCAAGGAGCTGCGGATCGGACGTCCCGACCTGCCCCGCCAGTACAACGACGGCGGGCTCGTCGACGTCAACCACGCCCCGGCGGAGGCGCTGACGCTGCTGCCCGGCATCACCCCGGAGCTGGCGGAGAAGATCGAGCGGGTGCGCGCGGAGACGGGCGGCTTCATGTCCGCCGAGGAGCTGTCCGCCGTCGCCGGGCTGCCGCCGTCCCTCACGAGCGACGTCGCCGACTACGCCGTCTTCATCCGCTGATCTCGGGTATGCCCCCCGCGTGGCCCCCAAGAAGCGCAAGGGCGGCGGCGACCGGCTGGCCGAGTACCGGGAGAGGCGCGACCCGGGCAGGACGCCGGAGCCCGTCCCCGACGAGAAGGCCCTCCCGCAGGGGAACGACGACACGTTCGTCGTTCAGGAGCACCACGCGACCAGCCTGCACTGGGACCTGCGGCTCGAACGCGACGGGGTGCTCGTGTCGTGGGCCGTCCCGAAGGGGCTGCCGTGGAGCCCGGAGACGAACCACCTCGCCGTCCGCACCGAGGACCATCCGCTGGAGTACGCCGCGTTCGAGGGGGAGATCCCGCGCGGCGAGTACGGCGCCGGGCGGATGACCGTCTGGGACCGCGGGACGTACGAGACCGAGAAGTGGTCCGAGCGCGAGGTGAAGATCGTCGTCCACGGCTCGCGGGTCTCCGGCCGGTACGTGCTGTTCCGGACGCGCGGCAGGAACTGGATGATCCACCGGATGGACCCGCCGGCCGACCCGGACGCCGAGCCGCTGCCGGAGTCGGTGCTCCCGATGGCGGCGGTGGAGAGGGCCAGGCTGCCCCGCGACCAGGACGCCTGGGGCTTCGAGTTCGCCTGGGGCGGCCGGCGGATGCCCGCCTACGTCGAGGGCGGCCGGACCCGGTTCACCGACGCCCGGGGCCGCGCCGTGGACGGCCCCGCCGGGCTCGGCTCCCGGCTCGGTGCCGCGCTGGGCGCCCGGCGCACCGTGCTCGACGGTGAGCTGGCCGTCCTGGACGGCCGCGAGACCTACATGATCTACGATGTGCTGCACCTGGACGGGCATCCGCTGCTGGACGTCCCGTACCGGGAGCGGCGGGAGCGGCTCGACGACCTCGGGCTGTCGGGGCCGTCGTGGCAGACGGCGCCCTGGTTCCCCGGCGACGGCGACGCCGTGCGGGACGCGGCCCGCGCCCAGGGGCTGCCGGGCGTCCTCGCCAAGCGCCTGGACTCCCCGTACGAGCCGGGCGAGGAGTCCGGCGCCTGGCGCTTCGTCCCGTCCTAGTACGCCACGGTGATCCTGCGCTGGACGGCGTTGCCCTTCTCCAGCTCGTCCACCAGGGCGACGGCGTAGTCCTCGGCGCTGATGGTGCTGTTGCCCTCGCCGTCGGTGAGCAACTGGTCGCCGCCGAGCCGGAAGACGCCGGTGCGCTCCCCCGGCTGGATGACCGCGGCGGGCGAGATGAAGGTCCAGTCCAGGTCGCCGGCCTCGGCCCGGATGACGCCGAGCTGCTCGGCCGCCGCGAGCGCCTCGTTCTTGTAGATCTCCGGGAACTCGGGGGTGTCCACCAGCCGGACGCCGGGCGCGACCTCCAGGCTCCCCGCACCGCCCACGACGATCAGGCGCCGGACGCCGGCCTCGCGCAGCCCGTCGAGGACCCCGCGCGTGATGGCGAGCAGCGGCCCGGTCGTCTCCGACCCGTCGCGGGGCGGCGGGACCGACAGCACGGCGGCGTCGTGCCCGGCGGCCAGCGCGGCGACCGCCGCGGCGTCGCTCGCCTCGGCCCGGGCCGTCCCCTCGGCGCCGCTGCGGGTGACGCCGGTGACCTCGTGGCCGCGGCGGCGCGCCTCGGCCGCGATCCGGCTCCCGATCATCCCCGTCGCACCGATCAGCAGGATCTTCATATGACCTCCTCAGACCTCATCGGACATCGTCGGACATGGACAGTATCCACGAGATACTGGTTACTTCAACGTGCGCTTGATACCCTCTGGAAACTATGAAGGGCGACGCCTTCGATCCGAACTGCCCGACCCGGCTGATCCTCGACCGCATCGGCGACAAGTGGTCGGTGCTCGTCGTGCTGAGCCTGACCGACGGGCCCCGCCGGTTCACCCAGCTGCGCGACATGATCGGCGGGGTCACCCCCAAGGTCCTCACGCAGACGCTCCGCACGATGGAGCGCGACGGGCTCCTCGTCCGGACGGTCTACGCCGAGGTGCCGCCCCGCGTCGAGTACGCCCTCACCCCGCTCGGCCTGTCGCTGCGCAAGCCGATCAAGGCCGTCGCCGACTGGGCGGAGGCGAACGTCGGGGCCGTCATCACCGCGCGCGAGGCGCACGGCTGACACCCCGGAACCGGGCCGCCGTTCCCCGCATCAAAAGGACGTAGCACCCGCTTCGGCGCGTCGCCGCAGAAACCGATCAGGCACGGGTTAGAGTCCCGCCCTGAATACGGGCGGCGGACGCTCTGAAAGGCGGGGGAACGGCACATGATGGGCAAGACGCACGCCCTGAGCGGCGCGCTGGCGTGGCTGGCCGCCGTCCCGGTGCTGGGTTACGAGCCGCTGCTCGGCGACCACGCGGTGGCCCTGTCGGTCGAGCAGGTCGCCGCGGGCGCCGTGGTGTGCGCGGGCGCGGCGATCCTGCCGGACGTCGACCACCACAACGGCCGCATCGCCAACACGTTCGGCCCGATCACCCACCACATGTGCAAGTGGATCGGGAAGCTCTCCGGCGGGCACCGGCAGGCGACCCACTCGATCCTGTTCGCGGTCGCCATCGGCTGGGCGATGGACTTCCTCGCCACCCACTACGTCTACGCCTGGTGGGCCTGCCTCTTCATGATCGTCGGCCTCGGGCTGCGCGGCATCGGCCTCGACTTCGAGGGCCGCGAGCCCCAGTCGGCGCTCGCGGACTGCGCGCTCGCCCTCGTCGCCGTCTGGCTCATGCACAAGATCGATATGAGCTTCGTCGGGTTCGCGGTCACGCTCGGCTGCCTGGCGCACGTCGCCGGCGACTGCCTGACCCCGCGCGGCTGCCCGGTGTTCTGGCCGCTGCCCTGGCGGGTCGACGTCCCGGTCATCCCGAAGACGGACGGCAAGGTGGAGCGCTGGGTGGTGATGCCCGTCCTCACCCTCGGCATCGCGGTCCTCGCCGTACGCTCCGCCCTCGGCGACGCCACCGCCCAGTGGCTGACCCGGAACTGATCATTCGAGCAGGTCGGAGAACCGGTCGCAGCGCATCGTGTGCGCCTCCCCCTCCCCGGACCAGGACGAGACCTGGACGGTGGACACGCCGGGCATGGCCTCCGCGGTGCAGACCAGCTGCGCCAGCTCCGTGCGGGACCACCCGCGTCCCAGTACGACCCGGCCGCCGGCGAACCGGAGACCCGGTACCGCCAGGGCGATGGTTCTCAGCCGCCCGAGCCGCCGCGTCTCCGCCGCGATGAGCCGCGCGGCGCCGCCGTCCGGCCGGTCGGCCTCCTCCTCGGCCAGCACACCGGTCATCGCGATCATCGAGGTGAGCGGGGTGCGCAGCTCATGCGAGACATCGGCGACGAACCGGCGCGAGGCGGCCTCCATCGCGCGCAGCTCGGTGACCGTCCGCTCCAGGACCGCCGCGGTGCGGTTGAACGTGCGGGCGAGGTCGGCCGGCTCGTCCCGGCCGCGCACCCGGACCCGGGTGCCGAGCTCGCCCGCGCCGAGGGCGCCGGCGGCCGCGGCGAGGCGGCGCACCGGCCGCAGCACACCGCGGGTGGTCAGCAGGGCGAGCAGCAGCGCCGCCGCCAGCGCGAGCGCGTCGGCGACCAGCAGCACCCGGGTGGACGGTGCGGTCGGTGCGGGTCTGGTCGGCGCGGCGCAGCACGGCGCGGATGCGGGCGTCCAGCACGCGGGGCTCGACGGGCTTCACGGCGTAGTCGTCGGCGCCCGCCTCCAGGCCGAGGACGATGTCGAGGTCGTCGCCGCGCGCGGTGAGCAGGATCACCGGCAGCGAGTCCTCGCGGCGGATGCGGCGGCACACCGGCGCCGCGGTCCTCCTCCGCGCGGGCGCGCGGACGGCGCTCGGGGCGGCGGCGTCGTCCGTCCTCCTCCTGGCGGGGACCGGGCTCTGGGTGACCGCCTATGCGGGCGACCGGCTGCGCACCCACCTGTTCATCCGGTTCGACTTCCCCGAGATCATGTTCCTGACCTGGGACCGCACCGCACTGCACCTGCCGGAGGCCGCGCTCGCCGCGGCCGCTCTGCTCGGCGTGCTGCTGATCTTCTCCCGGGCGGGCCGGGCGCCGCTCGCCGCCGTCGCCCTGGCCGCGGTCAACCTGGCCGCGATGGTGTTCGCGATGGGGCCGTCCAACGGGCGCGTCCGGCCGGCGCCCCCGCTGCCCGGCCCGGCGGCCGGCGGGGTCGTCGCGGACGCTTCGCTCGGCTGGGTGGCCCGGACCAAGCTGATGTACCCCGTGTGGTGGACGCAGATCGGCCGGATCGACATCCGCGACGGCCGCCCGCCCGCACCGGGCGTGTGCACGGTCGTGGTGCCGGTACCGGACGGGACGTCTCCGGAGTCGTCGTGGCCCGCCCACCCGGCGGGCTGGCGGGTGCACGCGCGTCCCGGCTGGGCGGCCTGGCACGACCCGGGCTGCGGAACGGGCGGTAGCGGGTGACCCCCGGTCAGTAGCGCGTGACCAGGGCGATGCGGGCGTGGTCGACCAGGAAGCCGTCGGAGACGAAGGTGACCTCGCCGCCGTACTCCAGCGCCGTCTCGATGACGTCGTCGACGGCGTCGTCGACGACGTCCGCGCCCTTGAGGACGCCGGGCATGCCGTCCACCGGGACGAGCCCGCCGCGCGACTTCACCGCGGGCGCGTAGTAGCCGCGCTCCACGACCAGGTGCTCGCCGCGGCCCGCCTCGACCAGGGGCGCGACCTCGCACAGGCCGCCCGCGTACCGCTGGAGGCTGCGCGCGGCCTCCAGCTCGGCCAGCACGCCGACCTCGCGGAGGTCCTCGTAGGCGGCGAGCGCCGGGCGGGCCGCCTCGGCGAGCCGGCCGGCGGGGGCGCCCTCGAAGCTGCCGTCGACGCGGCCCGCCACGGTGATGTGCGGCCCGGCCACCTCGTCGAAGAACGCCTGGTGCCGGGTGACGCCGGCGACGAGCAGCGGTCTGCGGTCGCGGGCGAGGACGCGCTCGACGGCGGCCGCGGCGTCCCGCATGGCCTGCCGCTGCCGCTCGCCGTCGCCGCCCTGCGCGGCGCGCCGCGCCTGCCGCCCGGCGCCGGCCTCGTCGACCGGCTCCGGCGCCATCGGGAACCCGCCGCCGACGTACTGGGTCAGCTCGTCGCCGTGCCCGTCCCACAGCCGGGTCCGCTGGTCCGACAGCGACAGCAGCCAGTACCGGGGGGTGCGGGTGTAGGCGGCGACGAGGTCGCGGGTCGCGAACCCGGTGTCCACGACGACCCGCTCGTCCACGGGCTGGCCGATGGTGAACGCGTGGTGCTCGCCGTCCGGCGCGGCGAACAGCACCAGCCCGTCGGAGGCGTGCCGCAGGTCGATCTCCTGCGCGGCGCGCTCCAGGCCGCGGACGACCTGGTCGGCGGCGCCGGGCGCGACCCGCGTGTCGTCGTGCAGCCGGCGCCGCACCTCGGCCAGCAGGTTGCGCAGCCGGATCGGGTCCTGCCGGTTGTCCGGGACGGACCGGTGCGTCGGCATCAGCACCGACACCGCCGGGTAGCCGCGCGGTTTGCGCAGCTCGGACAGGGTAACGGCGTCCATGATCCCCCGATCGGTCAGCCTTGTTCCTTCTTGTCTCTTTTGTAGCTACTGGCAGGTAAACCAGGTGTAAGCGCGCCCTCAGCCGGGGGTGATGAAGGACGTCTCGTAGGCGAGGATCACGGCCTGGGTGCGGTCGCGCGCCTGCAGCTTGGCGAGGATGTTGCCGACGTGCGTCTTCACCGTCTGCGGGCTGACGAACAGGTCCTGCGCGATCTCGGCGTTCGAGCGGCCCTTGGCCATCAGCCGCAGCACGTCGCCCTCCCGCTCGGTGAGCTGCCCGTGCCAGCGCGCCCCGGCGCCGCCGGACGGGCCGTGCCGCGCGGCCAGCTCCCGGATCGCCGCCGGGAACAGCAGGCTGTCGCCGTGCGCGACCATCCGGATCGCCTGCAGGATCTCCTCCGGCCGCGCCCGCTTGAGCAGGAAGCCGTGCGCGCCCGCCTTGAGCGCGTCGTAGACGTACTCGTCGTTCTCGAAGGTCGTGACGACGATGATCCGCGGCGGGTCCGCCATGGTCCCGAGGATGCGGCGGGTCGCCTGGATCCCGTCGAGCCGCGGCATCCGCACGTCCATGAGGACCACGTCGGGGCGCAGCCGCCCCACCGCGCCGGGCACCTCGGCCCCGTCGGACGCCTCGCCGACCACGGCCAGGTCGTCCTCGGCGTCGATGATGGCGGCGAGCCCCGCCCGGATCAGCCGCTCGTCGTCGACCAGCAGAACCTTGACCGTCATGTCCCGGACCTCAGCGGCAGCGAGACGCGGAACCGCCAGGCGTCGCCGTCGGCCCCGGCGGTCATGTCGCCGCGCAGCACGGTGACGCGCTCGCGCACCCCGGCGAGGCCGCGGCCGCCGCCGTGCCCGGCGCCGTCGCCGCGGTGCGCGCCGAGCGGGTTGCTCATCTCCATCTCCAGTCTCTCCCCCGCGATGCCGAGCCGCAGCCGCACCGGGACCCTCCCGGCGTGCCGCAGCGCGTTCGTCAGCCCCTCCTGGACGATCCGGTACGCCTCCCGCGACACCGCCGCCGGCACCTGCTCCACTTCGAGCCCCACCTCCGCGTCGAGTTCCACGCCCGCGATGCGGGTCTGCTCCAGCAGGCGCCCGAGGTCCCGCAGCGTGGCCTGCGGGGCGGGGCGCGACGCGTCCTCCCGCAGCAGCCCCAGCACGTGGTCGAGGTCCTCCAGCGCGGCGCGGGCCGACTCCTCGATCGCGCCGAGCGCCTCGCGCGCGAACCCCGGGTCGCTGTCGAGGACCCGCCCGGCCGCCCCCGCCTGCAGCGTCACCACGCTGAGCGCGTGCCCCACCGAGTCGTGCAGCTCCCGCGCCAGCCGGTTGCGCTCGGCCAGCTTGACCGCCCTGGCCTCCGCGGCGGCGAGCCGCTCGGCGGCGGACGGGCCGAGGAACCGCGGCGCCAGCCGGGACAGCAGCGCGCCCGCGCCGACGATCACCGCGAGCAGCGCGGCCAGCGACGCGGCCCCGATCAGGGGCGCCGGCCACTGGTGCCAGGTGCCGTGCCACCCCCAGACCTCCAGGAACCGCTCGTCCCACGTCACCAGCGGCGCGAGGAGCATCACGAACGCGAGCGGCGGGACCGCGAGGCTGAGCCCGCTGACCACGACGCCCGCGCCGAGGTGCAGGGTGAACCACGCGGCGGCCCGGGTGCGGCTCTCCCACGAGTGCGCCGCGCCGGGGACGAGCGACTCGGCGGGGCCCTTGAGCAGCTCCGCGGCGAGCGAGCCCTCCAGCAGCCGGACCGTCGGGACGAGCCCGGTGACGAACACCGCCGCCCCCGGCAGCACGACCAGCATGAGCACGAGCAGCACGGCGCCGCCGACCGGCAGCAGCGGCGTGACGCCCATCGCCAGGAACCAGTACGGCATCAGCAGCGCGCCGCCCACCACGAGGTGGGCCCAGCGCTGCCAGGTCTTCCGCTCGATCAGCGGCCGGAGCACGCGAACCACACCACGATCCTGGCAGACGCCGCCCCGGAGGCCCTCCCCCGCGAGAGGGAGTGCGGTCCTAGGCCTTGCCCTTCTCCTCGGCCGCGGCCTTGTCCATCTCGGCGAGCTTCGCCAGGCGGGCGTTGTAGGCGGCCAGCTCGTCGTCCTCGGAGCGCCCGCCGGGCCGGGCGGCGCGGTCGGCCCTGCGGTCCATGCGGCGGGCCTGGCGCTGGTCGTCGGCGTACCACTGGAACGCCATCACGATGAGGACGATGAACGTCGGGATCTCCCCGAACGCCCACGCGATCGCGCCGCCGGTGTGCTGGTCGTGCAGCGTCGTCGTGCCCCACGGCGGGTCGACGGCCCCGTACCACCCGCGCGCGAGCGCCTGGCTCATGCTCATCAGGGCGATGCCGAAGAAGGCGTGGAACGGCATCGTGATGAACAGCAGGAGGAGCCGCCCCGGGTAGGGCAGCTTCTTCGGCGCCGGGTCGACGCCGAGCAGCACCCAGAAGAACAGCGACCCGGCCGCGAGGAAGTGCACCATCATCGCGATGTGGCCGAGGTGGTTGCGCATCGCCGCCTCGAACAGCGGCGTGAAGTACAGCGCGAACGTGCTCACCACGAAGATGGCCGTCGCGATCCCGGGATGCGCGACGAACTTCAGGTAGCGGCTGTGCAGCAGCGCGGTCAGCCACTCGCGCGGGCCGCGGTCGCCGCGCACCCGGGCGGGCTTCAGCGCGCGCAGCGCCAGCGTCACCGGCGCGCCGACGACGAGGAAGATCGGCGTCAGCATGTTCAGCACCATGTGCTGCGCCATGTGCACGCTGAACAGGATCGGCGCGTACTTGGCGACGCCGGTCTGCGTGACGGCGAGCATGGTGGCGAGGCCGATGAACCAGGCGGCGGTGCGGCCCATCGGCCAGGCGTCGCCGCGCCGCCGCAGCCGGACCACGGCGCCGATGTAGAGGCCGCCGAGGACGGCGGCGAGGGCGGCGAAGAACAGGTCGAACTGCCAGAGCGTGAGCAGCCGCACCGGGGTGATCTCGGGCGGCATGTCGTAGCCGAGCAGCGACTTGACCGCGGACTCCGGCTGGGTCGGCGGGGGCGGCGCGGTGCGGGCGAGCGCCACGGCGAGGCCCATGGTGGCCGCCATCACGGCCGCCTCGACGGACGCGAACCGCGCGAACGCCCCGGGCCGGCGGGCGTCGACGGCGGGCAGCGTCCGGGTCCGGTGCCACCAGCCGAACCAGCCGAGCACCCCGAACGCGACGATCTTGCCGAGGGCGAGCCGCCCGTAGTCCGTGGTCACCAGCTCGGCGGGGTCGGGCAGCCGGACGATCACGTTGACCAGCCCGCTGGCGCCGACGGTGATGTAGCACCACAGGGCCATGCGGCTGAACCGGTCGGCCATGATCGGCAGCCGGTCGCGGCGGAGCAGCGCGTGCGCGCCGACGACGGCGAGCCCGCCGACCCACGGCGCGACCGCGGCGACGTGCAGGGCGACCCCGGTCACCGCGGTGGAGTGGTTGGCGGCCGAGGCGGAGTGCCCGGTGAGCGGCGCGGGCAGCAGCGCGATCCCGGCCATGGCCAGCAGCCCGAACGCGGCGGCGGGCGTGGTGGTGGTGCGCGCCAGCAGCGCCACCACCACGGCCAGCAGCACCACGATCATGAGGGCGGTGCCCTGCGGCAGGGAGCCGACGTAGCTGCTCAGCTCGCTGCCGGTGAGGACCTGCCCGGCCGGCTGGCCGAGGACGTCCGCGACGGTGAAGACCAGGGTGGCCGCCGCGGCGGCGGCCCACCCGGCGGCGATCCAGGACGCGGCGTTCAGGTAGCCGATCGCGTCCTTCGACAGCCGGGCCGCGCCGCGCCCGCCCTCGACCGGCAGGAACGCGGCGGCGGCCAGCAGGGCGCCGACGGTCAGCGCGGACAGCAGGTCCATGGCCGTCCGGGACGCGGGCAGCCCCCACCGGGTGAGGGCGCCGGCGTCGCCGAGGCCGGGGATGACCTTCTCGGTGACCGCGCCGCCGAGGACCAGCCCGGCCACCAGCACCGCGGCGGCCGAGGCCGCCGAGCCCGCCGCGACCGCGGCGGCCCGCCAGACGCCCGGGCTGCCCTTACTCACTTCCGGTTGCCGCCTGGTGCTTGCGCTTGGCGCGGAACACGATGCCGACGCCGATGCCGACGCCGACGAGGAGCCCGGCGACGATCAGCGCCCACAGGACCGCACCGGAGCCGGTGTCCTCCTCGGCGGCGGCCTGCTCCTGGTCGACCTTGAGCGGCTGCTCGTTCGCGGTGGCGGCGTCGCCGGTCTGCTGCTCGGCGCCGACCCCGCCGGCGGACGGCGCGGGCTCGGCGGCCTCGCCCCCGGTGGCGGTGAACGTCAGGTCGTCGCTCTCGATCGGGTGCCCGTCCTCGCCGACGACCCGGTAGGCCACCGTGTAGGACCCCGCGGGCAGCGGCCCGGTCAGCTTCTGCGTCACCGTCGTGCCGGAGCGCTCCGCCTCGCCCGCCTGGTACGTCTTGTCCTGGGCGTCCTTGACGACGACCTTCGCCAGGCTGATCTTGTCGCTGAAGACGAGCTTGACCTCGGTGACCGACTCCGCCGACTCGCCCTTGCCGGGCGTGCTGTCGAGGAGGCGGGCGTGCGCCAGCGCGGGGGTCGCGGTCACGGCGCCGAGGACGAGGGCGAGGGCGGCGACGACGCCGAGACGGCGCGCCGGCCGGAGGGGCTTGCGGATGTTCATGGATGGCCGGGTTCTCTAGTGAGTTGAAGGGCTGCATCTACCCTACTGAGCCCGCCACCATGGCACGCTCCGGGTCGCGAAGTGCCGCGATCCGGGAAAAACGATCAGCTGCAGTCGCAGCAGCAGCCGTCGCAGCAGTCGCAATCGCAGTCGCAGCACTCGCAGCAGTCGCAGCAGCCGTCGCAGCCCCCGTCGCAGTTGCGCGTGCACCAGCAGCGGTCCCCGCACGAGCCGCCGTGATGCTCGCTCCACTCCGGCTGGAAGACCCCGCAGGTGGCGCAGACGAGCGTCCCGGTGAAGCACGGGACCGGCCAGCCGGGGCGCGGCGGCCGGGGCCCGCCCTCCTGCGCGTCCTCGGGGGCGGCGAAGACCCGGTCGACGGAGCGGCCCACCTCGCGGTCCAGCAGCGCCCGGACGAGCCGCGGCCGCTCCAGCTCCAGGTCGGCGAGGGCGAGGCGGAGGCCGTGCAGGGCGTCGTCCGCGTGCCGGCGGGCCTCGGCGAGGCCGGTGCCGGTGGCGAGCAGCGGGTTGTAGGCGCCGGACGCCCGGTCGTCCGCGAGGTCCTCGACGGCGTCGATCAGGTGCGCGAGGCGGCCGAAGAATCGGCCCGCCTCGGCGAGCGCCTCGGCGTTGCCCTCCTTGCCCGCGAGCACGGCCGTGTGCGCGAACACGGCGGCGACGGCCGTCTCCGCCGGCTCGGTGAGGTCGAGCAGTCCGAGGCCGGGCGCGGACTCCAGGACGGGCTGGCGCGCGACGGCGTCGCGCAGGACCGACGGGTCGAAGCCGACCGCGGCGCCCGTCCGCTCCCCCGCCGCGTCCCACCGGCCGGCCATCCGCGCGGCCGCGGCGGCGACCGGCCGCCGCCGGTACGGGCCGTCGCCGTCCGCGACGTGGTCGCGGGTCTTGCCCGCCGCGAGCAGCAGCGACGCCGCGGCGGCCAGCCGCGCGCCCTGCGCCCGCGCCGCGACGACCTCCGCGGTCCGCATGCCGCGCAGCGCGCACGGACCGGCCTTGCGGCGCGGCGACAGCTCCGGCGCCTGCGCCTCGACCAGGACGGAGACCAGCAGCCCGTCGTAGTTGGTGACGAGCCGCGCGGCCTGGCCGTGCTCGGCCCGCAGCGTCAGGCACAGCCCGCAGAGATGCGCCATCCAGTCCTTGAACAACGACCCGCACAGGACATGCCTGCAAGGACGGACCACACCGAACACCCGTAACTCCCCAACCTCAGGAAACCCGCAGCATTATGGACGCCGCGGACCCGGGACCGGTTCGGTCACACCCCCACGCAGGTGAGCGCGCGCCGGTAGGCGGCCATGCGGTGCTCCTCGGCGGTGCCTGCCCCGGCCAGCACCTCGGCGAGGTCGAACCACGCCTGCGCCGCCTCCCGGGAGGACTCCATCTGCTCCAGGCAGGTCGCGGCCCGGGTCAGCACCTCGACGGCCCGGTCCCGGCGGCCGAGCCGCACCGACGCCTCGCCGAGCACGGTCAGCGCCCCGGCGGTGGCCCGGCGCGGGGCGTCCCCGAGCAGGTCGAGCGCCTCCTCGGCGAGCGCCACCGCCTCGGCGGGACGGCCGAGCGCGGTCTCCGCGCGGGCCAGCTCGGTCAGGCACCAGGCGACGTCGATCTCCCCGGACGAGCTGGCGCTGATCTCGCCGCGCACCCGGGTCAGCAGCTCGCGGGCGCGGGCGGCCTGGTCGGGCCGGGCGCGCAGCAGCAGCCCGGCGTAGATGACGCGGAGCCGGTTCAGGTCGCGCGGGTCCTCGCCGTCGCCGGCCAGCATCAGCGCCCGCTCGGCCAGCGTGACGCCGTCCTCGTACTCGCCGCGGATCTCCGCGACGTAGGCGGCCTCCCAGTAGGCGACCATCCGCGCCCGGGGGCTGCCGATGCGCTCGGCCCGCTCGACGAGCTGGGCGGCGAGGTGGCGGGCCCGGACGAGGTCGCCGCGCTCGATGAACGCGGCGAGCAGCGCCGCGCCGAGGTGCACGGCGGCGTCGGTGGAGTCGGCGCCGGTCGCGATGAGGTGGCGCAGCGCGCTCTCGGCCGCCTCGACTCCGGCGCTGACGTCGCCGCGCTCGCGCAGGCAGCGGCTCAGCGCGACGTGCACCTTCGCCCAGTGGTCGAGGTCGGCCTCGGCGGAGGCCTCCTCGGTCAGCGCGGTCAGCTCGGCGATCGCCTCCTCCAGCTCGCCGGCGGCCTCCAGCGCGAGGGCGTGGCCCCAGCGCGCCTGGTGGAGCATCTCGGGCAGCGCGACCGCGTCGGCGTTCGCGAGCACCTCGGCGAACCGGGCCCGCGCCTCGGCCGCCGCGCCGTTGCTCAGCGCGATCTCGGCGTAGTCGAGGGTGACGCGCAGCTCGTCCACCACGTCCTCGCTGACCCCGCTGACCAGGTAGGTCGCCGAGCAGTTCAGCTTCCCGGCCAGCAGCTCGACCACGCTCGAGGCCGGCACCCGCTTGTCGCTCTCGATCAGCGAGATGTAGCTGTCGGACAGCTCGGGGAAGGCCAGCTGCGCCTGGCTCACGCCCTGCCGGATCCGCAGGGCGCGAATCCGCTGCCCCAGTGTCTCCCGGTCCATTGTTGCCACCGCCTACAGGATGCTCGCCCGCGGCGCCCGCGCGCAGGGCGAGGAAGAAGTGAACCAGGGAAGGCTATAGCGGACGCCTCGCCCCCGTCACGCTCCGGAGTCTTCTCAGCGGCTAATCTGTCCACGCCATTTCCGGACCGACGCGGCCGGAACCCACGCTGCGGAAAGCGGAGCGCCCGCCATGTCCAAGACCAGTACCGTGAAGACCGACGATTCACCGCCGGCCGGCGGGCGCGGGCCGCTGGAGCGGCTGTTCGATCTCCGCGGGCGCGGTACCACCGTCCCGCGCGAGCTGCGCGGCGGCGTGACCACGTTCTTCGCGATGGCCTACATCATCCTGCTGAACCCGATCATCCTCGGCGGGGCGAAGGACGTCACCGGCGCGGCGCTGTCGATCCCGCAGCTGACCACGATGACCGCGCTGTCCGCCGCGGTCACCACGGTGATCATGGGCCTGGTGGGCAACGCGCCGCTGGCGCTCGCCGCGGGCCTCGGCATCAACGCGGTCGTGGCGTTCCAGGCGGCGCCGGTGATGACCTGGCCGCAGGCGATGGGCCTGGTGGTGATCGAGGGCCTGGTCATCGTGGTGCTGGCGCTCACCGGCATCCGCGAGCGGATCATGAACTCGATCCCGCTGGCGCTCAAGCACGCGATCGCGGTCGGCATCGGCGCGTTCATCGCGCTGGTCGGCCTGTTCGACTCGGGGTTCGTCACCTCCAGCGCCACCAGCCCGCCGCTGTCCCTCGGCAGCGGCGGCCGCCTGCAGACCTGGCCGACGCTGGTGTTCGCGCTCACCCTGCTGCTGATGATCGTCCTCTACGTGCGGCGGGTGCCCGGCGCCATCCTGATCAGCATCATCGCCGGGACGATCGGCGCCGTGGCGATCCAGGAGAACGCGTCCATCAAGGAGGGCGGCTGGGGCGTCGTCACCCCGGACATGCCCGACAAGCTGTTCGCCGCACCCGACTTCGGGCTGTTCGGGGAGATCGACCTGTTCGGCGGGTTCGGCCGGGCCGGGGTGATCACCGCGCTGGTCGTGCTGTTCACCCTGGTGCTGTCGGGCTTCTTCGACGCGATGGGCACGATCCTCGGGGTCAGCGACGAGGCCGGGCTGCTGGACGAGAGGGGCCAGGTGCCGCGGCTCGGCCGGATCCTGTCGGTGGACGGCCTGTCCGCCGCGTTCGGCGGCCTCACCAGCTCGTCCGCCAACACGGTGTTCGTGGAGTCGGCGGCCGGCGTCGGCGAGGGCGCCCGGACCGGCCTCGCCAACATCGCCACCGGCGCGCTGTTCGCGGTGACGCTGTTCCTCACCCCGCTCGCCGCGACCGTCCCGGCGCAGGCCGCGGCGCCCGCGCTGGTCGTCGTCGGCGCGCTGATGATGACGCAGGTCGCGAAGGTGGACTGGTCCGACCTGGAGCTGACGATCCCGGCGTTCCTCACCATCGTGCTGATGCCGTTCACCTTCTCGATCACCATCGGGATCGGCGGCGGGATGGTCGCCTACGCGCTGATCAAGCTCGCCAAGGGCAAGGTCCGCGAGGTGTCGGTCTGGCTGTGGCCGGTGGTGGTGCTGTTCCTGATCTTCTTCGCGATCCACCCGATCGAGGAGTGGCTGGGCGTGCGCTAGCCACCCCGGGAGAACACGGCTCTGCGGCCATTTGAGACTCTGGGACGCGTTTGCGGGTGTCAAATAGTGCCGTCTTGGCGTAAGCAGAAGGTAGGGCCTTACCTCCCGGCGTGAAAGGCGTGGCTGTGGTGTCCGCGGACTCTCCCTCCCGTCCGTCTCCGCCGGGTCACGTCCTGCTGGCGCCTGACAGGTTCCCGGGGGCGCTGACCGCGGCGCAGGCGGCGCGGCATCTGGCGGCCGGGCTGCGCCGCGCCCGCCCGGACGTCCCGCTGGTGGAGCTGCCCGTGGCCGACGGCGGCGAGGGCACCGTGGAGGCGGCGGTGGCGGCCGGGTGGCGGGGCGTGGACGTCGAGGTGTGCGGGCCGACGGGGCGGCCGGTCACCGCGCGGCTGGCGCTGAACGGCCGCAGCGCGGTGGTGGAGCTGGCCGAGGCGTCCGGCGTGCGCCGGCTGCCGGGCGGCAAGCCGCGCCCGCTCACCGCGTCCAGCCTCGGGACGGGCCAGCTGATCGCGCACGCGCTGCGGCTCGGCGCGCGGCGGATCGTGCTCGGCCTCGGCGGCGGCGCCTGCGCCGACGGCGGCGCGGGCCTCGTGCAGGGGCTCGGGGGGCGGCTGCTGGACGCGCTCGGCAAGGACCTGCCGCCCGGCGGGGCGGCGCTGCGCTCGCTGCACGCCCTCGACCTGCGCGGCCTGCCCGATATGTCGGGCATCGAGGTGGTGGTGGCGGGCGACTCCGCGGGACCCCTGCTCGGCCGCGCCGGCGCCGCGGCCGTGGACGGCCCGCGCCGCGGCGCGAGCCGCGACGAGGTCCGGGTGCTGGACGCCGGGCTGCGCCGCTGGGCCGACCTGGCGGAGGCGGCCGCGCGCCGGGCGGCCCGCGACCTGCCGGGCGCCGGCGCGGCCGGCGGGGTCGGGTTCGCCGCGCTCACCTTCCTCGGCGCGACGATCGAGCCCGGCCCGGCGCTGCTGCTGGACCTGCTGGGATTCGCCGAGAAGGCGCGCGGCGCCCGGCTCGTCGTCACCGGCGAGGGCACCCTCGACGCCCGGTCGCTGCGCGGCACCGCGCCGATCGGGGCGGCCCGCGCCGCCGCCCGCGCGGGCGCGCCGGTCGTCGCGGTGGCCGGCCGCCGCGCGCTCACCGGCGAGCAGCTCCGCAAGGCGCGCATCCAGGCCGCGTACGCGCTGGCCGACATCGAGCCGGACGAGGAGCGCCGCGTCCGGCGGACCGGGCCGCTGCTGGAGCAGCTGACGGTCGCCATCGCGGACGAGTGGCTGCCCGCGCGCCCCTAGCGTGCATCGTTCCACCGGACATTCCCCACTTCCGGGACGGCCGCATCGTCAACCGTCTACGATTCGACCCGGCGGCGGACTTCGAGAACTCAACAGCGGCACGAGGCGGACACGGCATGGCCGAACAGCAGTACGACTGGGCGTCCCTCGGGATCGACACCACGAAGCCGAGCATCGCTCGGACCTACGACGTGGTGCTGCGGGGCAAGGACAACTTCGAGGTCGACCGGGCCTTCGTGGCCGAGATCGTGAAGATCATCCCGGAGATCTACGACGTCGCCGCCTACAACCGGGAGATCCTCGGCCGCGGCGTGCGGTACCTGGCCGGCGAGGCGGGCCTCGACCAGTTCCTCGACCTCGGCTCCGGGCTGCCGACCGTGCAGAACACCCACGAGGTCGCGCAGGCCACCCGGCCCGGCGCGAAGGTGGTGTACGTCGACAACGACCCGATCGTCCTCGCGCACGGGCGGGCGCTGCTGGCCGAGAACGGGGACACCACGGTCATCACCGCCGACATCCGCGACCCGGCCGGGATCATCGCGCACGAGGACGTCCGGCGGCTGATCGACTTCGGCCGGCCGGTCGGCGTCATGCTGGTCGGCATCCTGCACCACCTGCACGACGACGAGGACCCGCAGGGCATCGTCGAGACGCTGATGGACGCGGTGCCCTCCGGCAGCCACCTGTTCGTCACGGCGTTCTGCGCGTCCAGCCAGGAGGCCGTCGACGCCGAGGTGCAGTACCAGGGGCTGCTCGGCACCGGCCGGTTCCGGACGCCGGAGGAGATCGGCCGGTACTTCGACGGCCTGGAGCTCCTCGACC
The DNA here is from genome assembly GCF_040302145.1 of Spirillospora sp. NPDC127506. Lineage (NCBI taxonomy): Bacteria > Bacillati > Actinomycetota > Actinomycetes > Streptosporangiales > Thermomonosporaceae > Spirillospora > Spirillospora sp. NPDC127506. The sequence continues at coordinate 179,003 of NZ_JBEORG010000010.1, forward strand.
CCGGCCTCGTCCCGCTGCCGCTGTGGCGGCCGGACGGGGACGTCCCAGACGAGCTGACCGTCGGGCAGCGCCTCATGTACGGGGGCATCGCCCGCAAGCCGTGAGCCGCCGCCGGGCGCGCCGGGGCCCGCCACCGGGCGCGCTTTACACAGTGTCGCCGAAGTACTCGATGCGTTGACACACTGCCGATGGTCCGGGGCGGGCTCCCCACCGCACGCTGTAGGCGTAGGTCCTGGTCAGCGTTGACGGAGGAGCCCCCCGGTGAAGATCGGTGTGCCGCGAGAGATCAAGAACCACGAGTACCGGGTGGCCATCACGCCGGCGGGCGTGCACGAGCTGACCCGGCACGGCCACGAGGTGTTCGTCGAGCGGGGCGCCGGCCTGGGGTCGGCGATCCCGGACGACGACTACACCGCCGCCGGCGCCAAGATCCTGGACGGCCCGGACGAGGTGTGGGCGGAGGGCGACCTGATCCTCAAGGTCAAGGAGCCGATCGCGCCGGAGTACCCGCGCATGCGCGCCGGCCAGGTCCTGTTCACCTACCTGCACCTCGCCGCGTCCCGCGAGTGCACCGACGCGCTGCTGGCGGCCGGCGTCACCGCGATCGCCTACGAGACCGTCCAGCTGCCCGACCGCTCGCTGCCGCTGCTCGCCCCCATGTCGGAGGTCGCCGGGCGGCTCGCCCCGCAGGTCGGCGCGTACAACCTGATGGCGTCCAACGGCGGGCGCGGCGTGCTGCCGGGCGGGGTGCCGGGCGTGGCCCCGGCCAAGGTCGTCGTGATCGGCGGCGGGGTGTCCGGCCTCAACGCCGCGCAGGTCGCCGTCGGGATGGGCGCGGACGTGACCGTCCTGGACGTGGACGTCGACCGCCTCCGCCACATCGACGCGATCTACCAGGGCCGCCTCCGGACGCTCGTGTCCAGCGCCTACACCGTCGAGCAGGAGGCCCGCGCCGCCGACCTGGTCATCGGCGCGGTGCTGATCCCCGGCGCCCGCGCGCCCAAGCTGATCTCCAACGACCTGGTCGCCGGGATGAAGGAGGGCTCCGTCCTGGTGGACATCGCGATCGACCAGGGCGGCTGCTTCGAGGACTCCCGCCCCACCACGCACGCCGACCCGACCTACCGGGTGCACGGCTCGATCTTCTACTGCGTGGCGAACATGCCCGGCTCCGTCCCGAACACCTCCACCTACGCCCTCACCGGCGTCACGCTCCCCTACGCCGTGCAGCTCGCCGACAAGGGCTGGCACCGCGCCCTGCGGGAGAACGGCGCGCTGGCCCGCGGCCTCAACACGCAGGCCGGCGCGCTCGTCTACGACCACGTCGCCGAGGCGCACGGCCTCCCCTACACGCCGCTCAGCTCGATCCTGGACTGACGGCGCTCACCCCCGCCCTCCCCCGTCCCGGGGTTCCGGGGCGGCGCCCCGCCGGGTAGACACTCCACCATGGGCGAACTGATCTTGGTGCGGCACGGGGAGACGGAGTGGAGCCGGGCGCGCCGGCACACCGGGCTGACGGACCTGCCGCTGACCGCGCACGGCGAGGACCAGGCGCGGGCGCTGCGCGGGGCGCTGAAGGAGCGGCGCGTCGCGCGGACGCTGGTCAGCCCCGCGCGGCGGGCGCGGCGGACCGCCGAACTGGCCGGGCTCACCGCGGACGCGATCGACCCCGACCTGTGGGAGTGGGACTACGGCGGCTACGAGGGGAGGACCACGGCGGAGATCCGCGAGGAGCGGCCCGGATGGTTCCTGTGGGACGACGGGGTGGTCCCGGGGGACGCCGGGCATCCGGGCGAGACCGTCGAGCAGGTCGGCGCGCGGGCGGCCGCGGTGCTCGCGCGCGTGGACCCGCTCCCCGCGGACGGCGACGTCGTGCTCGTCGCCCACGGCCATTTCCTGCGGGTGCTCACCGCGCGCCGGCTCGGCCTGGAGCCCGCGCAGGGACGGCTGTTCGCGCTCGCCACCGGGACGCTGTCGGCGCTCGGCGCCGAGCACGGTCGGCCGGTCGTCAGCGCCTGGAACGTCCCGCCGTGCCGACCCGGCCGGCGGCCCGGTCCGGAGGCCCCGGTCAGCGCATAAGGTACCTGTAGGGGGATGTCCCCCAGGGGTACCCGGACGTGCGCCCCCGGAAGGATTGCGGAGGACGGTAATGGCGACCAGCGAGACCCCCACCCGCGGGTACACCGCCACGAAGGACCAGCTGCAGACCAGGCTGGCCCGGATCGAGGGCCAGGTGCGCGGCATCGACCGGATGGTCGCGGACGACCGCTACTGCATCGACATCCTCACCCAGATCAGCGCCGTCCAGGCGGCCCTGGACAAGGTGGCCCTCGGCCTGCTGGACGGGCACGTCCGGCACTGCGTGGCGGAGGGCGCCGAGGAGGGCAAGGGCGACGAGATGTCCACCGAGCTGATGGCGGCCGTCGGCCGGCTCATGCGCCGCGGCTGACCCCGGCCCGCCCGGCTCGCCCGGCTCGCTCCCCCCGGCCCGCTCCCCCTCGGCCGGTCACAGGTGCGGGTGGTCTCCAGGGCAACCCGGTCCCCCGTCTCCCCCGGCGTGCAGCCCGCTGCGCTCCATGTTCCCGGCCAGCGTGCGCCACCCGTGCAGGAAGTGCCTTCGCTCGGTGGGCGTGAGCGACTCCAGCGTGGTGCGCAGCGGGCGCAGCCGGCGCCACGCGAACCGCTCGATCGCCGCGCGGTGCGCCTCCGCCAGGCTGACGATCATGCGGCGGCGGTCCCGGTCGTCCGGGCGCCGCTCGACGAAGCCGCCGCGCTGCAGCTCGCCGACCAGCTGGCTGACCGTGGCCGGGCTGAGCGCCATGTGCCGGGCGAGCACGCCCACCGGCGCCGGGCCGTGCAGGACGAGCTGCACCAGCACCGGGACGTGCCGGGGCCCGAGCCCGGCCGCCTTCACCCGGCGGATGACCTCCTCGGCGTCGGCGTGACCGCCCTTCATGCCGCGCATCGTCCGCACCATGAGCTGGACCATCGTCTCCATGTCGGCGTCGATGGACGCGTCGGTGACGATGCGATCCTCGGACATACCTTGAAGTTCAACACATTTCGTGATGCACTGCAAAACATTGAACTTCAAGATGTTTCACGTCTTGGGCCACGGGGACTCGGGGCTACCGGAACTTCTGGCAAGGGGGACGACCATGGCCGAAAGTCCGTCCACCAAGGTGGCGCCGCCGGGCGGATCCGGCGGCGGCGAACGGCTCGACCGGCAGACGATCGTGCTCGGCCTCGTGATCGTGGCCGGGACGGTGATGGCGATCCTGGACACCACGATCGTCAACGTCGCCCTGGAGACGCTCGGGCGCGACTTCCGCACCGACCTGTCCACCATCCAGTGGGTCATCACCGGCTACCTGCTGGCCATGGGCAGCGTCATCCCGCTCACCGGCTGGGCCGTCGACAGGTTCGGCGGGCGGGCGGTGTGGCTGACCTCCATCACGCTGTTCGTGGCCGGCTCCGTGCTGTCGGGCTCGGCGTGGAACATCGGCTCGCTGATCGTCTTCCGGGTGCTGCAGGGGCTCGGCGGCGGCATGCTGATGCCGACCGGCATGGCGATCCTGACGATGGCGGCCGGCCCGCGCCGGCTCGGCCGGATCATGAGCATCGTCGGCGTGCCGATGCTGCTCGGCCCCGTCCTCGGCCCGGTGCTCGGCGGGTGGCTGGTCGAGGACGTCCACTGGCGCTGGATCTTCTTCGTCAACGTGCCGGTCGGCATGCTGGCCTTCGCGCTGGCCTGGTGGAAGGTGCCGCGCGGCCGGATGGAGGGCGGCGCGTCGGCGCTCGACCTGCGCGGGCTGCTCCTCCTGCCGCCCGGCTTCGCGCTGCTGATCTACGGGCTGTCCACCGCGAGCAGCGAGGGCGGCTTCGGGAACGCCACCACGATCGGCTGGCTGGCCGCGGGCGCCGCCCTGGTCGCGCTGTTCGCGCTGCACAGCCTGCGCCGCCGCGAACGCGCGCTGATCGACGTGCGGCTGTTCACCGACCGGACGTTCACGACCGCGTCCGCCGCGGTGTTCCTCGTCGGCATCGCGCTGATGGGCTCGATGCTGCTGATCCCGCTCTTCTACCAGACCGTGCACGGCGAGGGCGCGTTCGCCGCCGGCCTGCTGCTGGCCCCGCAGGGCCTCGGCGCGGCGCTCGCGATGCCGCTGGCCGGCGTGATCACCGACCGGTTCGGCGCCGGCCGCATCGTGCCGGTGGGCATCGTGCTGCTGGTGCTCGGCACCGTCCCGTTCGCGATGGTGGACGCGGGCACGTCCTACTGGCTGCTCGGCGGGGCGCTGCTCGTGCGCGGCATCGGGCTCGGCTGCACGATGATGCCGACCATGTCGGCCGCGCTCACGACGCTGCGCCGCGAGGCGGTGTCGCGGGCCAGCAGCTCGCTGAACATCATCATGCAGCTCGGCGGGTCGGTCGGCACCGCGCTGCTCGCCGTCATCCTGTCCCGCGAGATCAGCGACCGGCTCCCGCAGGCGGCCGCCGGGGGCGGCGCGGGCGCCGTCGGCTCCATCCCGGACCGGGTCCGCGAGCAGATCGCGCCGAAGCTGGCGGACGCGTTCGGCAGCACGTTCTGGGTGGCGCTGGCCCTCACCGCGGTGCTGATCGTCCCGGCGCTGCTGCTGCCGCGCCACGGCGCGCGGCACGACGAGGACGCGGACGCTCCCCCGCCGATGGCGTGAGCGCCGGCGGCCCGGGCGGGGCGCCGGTCAGGACGCGATCGACCAGGTGGCCAGGCCCGCCTCGTGCTCGCGCATGAGGCGCCTGGCCCGCCGGGCGTCCGGCGAGTACCGGTACCGCTCCGGGACGACCCGCGTGGTGCGGTACAGGCCCTTCAGCGTCAGCGTCGCCGCGAGGTCGGACGTGGGCAGGCCCGGCAGCCCGTACATGCGGCGGGCCCAGCGCGGCAGCGTCGCGACGGTCAGCGTCCCGACGGCCGGCGCGGCGAGCTTCAGCGGCAGCAGGTGGCGCGGGACGGCCGGGCTGAACATGCGGCGCAGCCCCTCGCGCGCCTCCCGGCACGCCCAGATCCGCCGCCGCATGTCCTCGTAGTAGTCCTTCATCTCGGCGACCGTCGCGGGCACGTCCGCCGGGTCGAGCCCGACGACCGCGGCGGCGCGGCGCTGCTCGTCGACGAAGGTGTCGGCGTCCTCGTCGGTCAGCGGGACGCCGGCGCGGCGCGCCACGTCCAGGTAGGAGTCGACCTCGCCCATGTGGACCCAGAGCAGGTTCTCCGGGTCGTCGATCGGGAACGTCTCGCCGGTGCGCATGTCGAGGCCGGTGAGCTTGGCGTGCAGCCGGCGGACGCGGCGGCCCACCCGCTCGACCTCCTCCTCGGTGCCGTAGGTGCGGACGCGGACGAACTCCACCGTCCGGGTCAGCCGCGCCCACGCGGCGGCGGGGTCCATGAGCTCGGAGTTCTGCGCGGTCCCCCACATCGAGCGGGGATGGAGGGCCTGCAGCAGCAGCGCCCGGATCCCGCCGATCATCAGCACGGGCTCGCCCATGACCCGCCAGGTCACCGAGCCGGGCCCGAACAGCCCGTGGTCCGCCCCCACCTCGCTCAGCTCGCCCACATCGACCGCCTTCCTCCGCCGCGACCGGCAGTACACGTCCCGGCCAGGGTAAACAAGAACTTACCCTGCCATGACGCAGGTCACACGGACGGGGGTCAGTCCTCCGCCGGATCCTCCACCGCGTCGTCGCGCTCGCCGGGCTCGGTCTGCTCGGTGATCCAGGCGAGGTAGTCCATGCTGCCCGCCACCACCGGGGTCGCGATGATCTCCGGGGTGTCGTAGGAGTGCCCCTCGGTGATCAGGGAGGCCAGCTCGTCGAAGCGGTCGGCGGAGGTCTTGAACAGCACCATCCACTCCTCCGCCGACTCGATCTCGCCCTCCCACCAGTAGGTGCTGGCGATCGGCCCGACCAGCTGCGCGCAGGCCGCGAGCCGCTCGGCGACCGCCGACCGCGCCAGCTCGGCGGCCTCCGCCCGCGAGTCGGTCGCGGTCGTCACCTGCACGTACGAGTGCGCCATGGCCCGACTCCTTCCCGTTCACCGTCCGCGCACGCCATCATGGCCCGTCCCGGCACCGCCGCGGTCACCGGGCCGGGTGGACGACCAGCGCGCTGCCGCCGCCCCGCCGGACGGGCTCCGCGACCGCCTGCACGAGCCCCGGCCGCAGGAACTCCAGCGCCGTCGCGGCGCCGATCACGCCCGCCGGCGGGCCGGGGAAGACCTCCAGCCGGTGCCCCCGCGCGGCGAGGTCGCGGCCGTACCGGTCGAGGAACGGCTGCTCGGCGTACACGAGCGGGGTGTTGCGCTGCGTCGCGCGGGGCGCGTTCAGCGCCGCGGGCAGGTCCATGCCGAGGTCGATGCGGTTCATCAGGATCTGCAGCACGGTCGTGATGATCGTCGAGCCGCCGGGGGTGCCGAGCGCCAGCTTCGGCCGCCCGTCCTCCAGCACGAGAGTCGGGGACATGCTGCTGCGCGGCCGCTTGTGCGGGCCGGGCAGGTTCGGGTCGGGCGCCTGGCCGGGGGCGGGCGGCTGGAAGGAGAAGTCGGTCAGCTCGTTGTTGAGCAGGAAGCCGCGGCCGGGGACGGTGATGCCGCTGCCGCCGAACTGCTCGATCGACACCGTGTAGGACGCGACGTTCCCCCACTTGTCGGCGACGACGAGGTGGGTGGTCTGCGGGCCCTCGAACGCCAGCGCGCGGGTCTGCGTGCCGGGCGGCACGCACGGCTCGTAGCGCCCGTCGGGCGAGCCGGGCGCGACCGGCGCCGGCGCGGCCCGGTCCGGCTTGATCAGGCACGCGCGCTCGCGGGCGAACCCGGCGGACAGCAGTTCGTCCAGCGGCACGCGGACCTTGTCGGCGTCGCCGAGGTAGCGCCCGCGGTCGGCGTAGGCGAGCTTGGACGCCTCCAGGTAGTAGTGCAGGGCGGTGACCGGGTCGCGGGCGTCGAGGCGGAAGTTGCCGAGGATGTCGAGCGCCTCGCCGATCGTGGCGCCGCCGGACGACGACGGCGGCATCCCGTACACGTCCATACCCCGGTAGGGGACGTGCGTGGGCTTGCGGACCACTGCCCGGTAGGCGGCGAGGTCGGCGCGCTCCATCAGGCCGGGACGCACGTCGCGGGCGGCGCCGGGGTCGACGGGCGGCTCGGCGACCGTCCGGGCGATCTCCCTGCCGAGCCCGCCCTCGTAGAACCAGCCGATGCCGCGCCTCGCGAGCTGCCGGTAGGTGTCGGCGAGGTCGGGGTTGCGGAACACCGAGCCGACCTCGGGGACCTTCCCGCCCGGCAGGAACAGCTCGCGGGTGGGGACGATGTCGCGGAAGCGGGCCTCGTTCACCGCCGTCTGGTCGTGGAACTCCTGGTCGACGACGAACCCCCGGTCGGCGATCTTGATCGCCGGGCGCAGCAGGCGGCCGAGGTCGCGGGTGCCGAAGCGGCGCAGGGCGAGGTCCCACTGCGCGAGGGTGCCGGGCACGCCGACGCTGAGCCCGCTGGTGACGGCCTGGTCGAACGGCAGCGGCCGCCCGGTGGCGGGGTCGATGAACGCGTCCTGCCTCATCCGCTTCGGCGCGAACTCGCGGCCGTCGATGGCGTAGACGCGGCGCTTCCGCGCGTCGTAGTAGGTGATGTAGCCCCCGCCTCCGATCGCGGACACGTACGGCTCGGTGACGCCGAGCGTCGCGCCGGCGGCGACGGCCGCGTCCATCGCGTTGCCGCCGTGCTTGAGGACGTCCAGGGCCGTGCGGCTGGCGTCCAGGTCGACCGTGGACACGGCGCCGCCGAAGCCGGTGGCGACCGGCTGCTTGACCGGGGGCCGCCCCACGCCTGCTCGTCGGTGACGCTCACGACGCGGTCGTGGCCGCGGAAGTGCGCCCGGACC
>NZ_JBEORG010000011.1:0-181207 GCF_040302145.1 Spirillospora sp. NPDC127506
ACTGGACCCGCAAAATGATCGAGATCCGGCAGCGCCACCCCGTCTTCGGCGTCGGCTCCTACGTCGAACTGTCCGCCTCCAACCCCTCCGTCCTGACCTTCACCCGCGAGATCACCGAGGACGAGAGCCCCTGGGGCGAGATGGACACGATCCTGTGCGTCGCGAACCTCTCGCGCTTCCCGCAGCCGGTCGAACTCGACATGCGGCGCTTCGAGGGCTACTCCCCCGTCGAGTGCATGGGCGGCGTGCAGTTCCCGGCGATCGGCGAGCTGCCCTACCTGCTGACCCTGCCCGGGCACGGCTTCTACTGGTTCCAGCTGCTGCCGCCGGACGACGCCGGCGCGGACGGGATCGTGGGCGCGGGAAGGACCGTCTGACCGTGCTGCCACCGCGATCCGACCTGGTCCGAGACCTCGCCGAGTGGCTGCCCCGGCAGCGGTGGTTCGGCGGCAAGGACGGCCCCATCGACGAGCTGTCCATCGGCACCGCCACCGAGCTGCGCTCCGGCGATCCCGCCCTGCACCACCTGATCCTCGACGTCCGGCAGAACGGCGCCACCGACCACTACCAACTGCTGCTCGGCGTCCGCCGCGAACTGCCCGACCGGCTCCGGCACGTGGAGATCGGCGGAGGCTCGGGCGGCGCGGAGGCGCGCCTCTACGACGCCGCCCACGACCCGGACCTGACCCGGACGCTGCTGGACGCGCTGGCGGACGAGGCGTCCATCGGCCCGCTGCGGTTCCACCGCGTGGACGGCGCCCGCATCCGGACGGACCTGGCGAGCCTGCCCATCACCACCGAGCAGAGCAACACCTCGCTGCTGTTCGGCGACGCCTACATCTGCAAGCTGTTCCGGCGCCTCAGCAACGGCGTGAACCTCGACCTGGAGGTCAACCTCGCGCTCACCCGCCGGGGCTGCGAGCACGTCCCGTCCGTGCACGGCTGGATCGAGCTGGAGCCGGACGAGCCCGGCGCGGAGCCCGTCACGCTCGGGCTGCTGTCGGACTACCTGCACACCGGCGCGGAAGGCTGGAGCCTGGCGATCGCGAGCGTCCGCGACTGGTTCGCCTACCCGCTGCCGCCCGGCGACGAGTGGGCGGAGCTGGACGCGAGCGGCGCGGGCGGCGACTTCGCCGCCGAGGCCGAGCGGCTCGGCGCCGCCACCGCGCAGGTGCACCGGGCGCTCGCCGACGCCTTCGGGGTGACCACCGTCCCGGCGGAAGAGGTGCGGGCGATGGCCGCCCGGATGAACGCGGAGCTGACCGCCACCTGCCGGGCCGTGCCCGGACTGGCGCCGCACGCCAAGGCGCTCACCGGGGCGTTCCTGGACCTGGCCGCGCGGGCGGCGCCGATGCCCGTCCAGCGGGTGCACGGCGACTACCACCTCGGCCAGGTGCTGCGCACTGAGTCGGGCTGGGCGCTGCTGGACTTCGAGGGCGAGCCGGCCCGCGCGGAGAGCGAGCGCCGCGCCCTCGCGCACCCGCTGCGCGACGTCGCCGGGATGCTGCGCTCCTTCGAGTACGCGGCGCGGTTCCTCATCACCAAGGCCGGCACGGTGCCGACCGAGTCGGGGCCGCACCTGGAGACGCGGGCGCACGCGTGGGCGGCGCGCAACCGGGCCGCGTTCTGCCGCGGCTACGCGGCGGCGGGCGGCGCAGACCCGGCCGCCCATTCGGTGCTGATGCACGCGTTCGAATTCGAGAAGGCCGTCTACGAGGTCCGGTACGAGGCGCGGAACCGGCCCGCCTGGCTCCCCGTCCCGCTCACCTCGCTCGCCCATCTGACCGCATGATCAAAGACACTGAAGCGCGCATCCAATTCGCCGTCATGATCATGTAAAATCGGCGATCTCTCCCAATCCCATGGCGATCAACGGGTACCCGGACTCTCGGCGGGGTGATCACCGCCGAGACACGACCCGAGAATGGGAGAACGGAGAGAACGAAATGTCCATCGGACGCCACTCACACCAAGACGACGCCGGAACCGGAGCATTCGACGGCCATACCGGCCGCACCCGGACGGGGGGCCGAAAACAGGGAGTGCTCCTCGCGGCCGCCACCGTCACCGCGACCGGGTTCGCGCTGGCGGTCCCGCTGAGCGCGCCCGCGCGGGCGGCGCTCAACCCCGCAGTCCTGGAGAGCCTGCACCTCGACTCCGCCACGCTGGCGAAGGTGCAGGCCTACGACCGGTACCGGACGCGGGAGGCGACCCAGCGGAAGAAGGCGAAGAAGGCGCTCAAGTTCGCCCGCAAGCAGATCGGCAAGCCCTACCGCTGGGGCGCCGACGGGCCGAACGCCTACGACTGCTCCGGCCTCACGATGGCCGCGTGGCGCAAGGCGGGCGTGCGGATCCCGCGGGTCACCTACGGGCAGTACCGCAAGGTCGACCGGAAGGTGAAGCTGAAGGACCTCGAACCCGGCGACCTCGTCTTCTTCCACGGCCGCAGCCATGTCGGCCTCTATGTCGGGCAGCACCGATTCCTGCACGCGCCCCATTCCGGCGCCAGAGTCCGCATCAACAAGATCGGTGCACGCCGGAAGAAACAGTTCGCCGGAGCGGTGCGCCCCGGCGCGCCCGAATACCGGGACTTCTCCGAGTCGGTGAAGGAACTGGTCGAGAAGATAGACCGGATGAGCGCGCAGAAGAGAGCCGACCAGAAACCGCCAGATAAGCAGCGGACCCCCGAAATTCCGCCGCCAGCCGACACCCTTCCCAAATCCCACGACAACTCCCCCGCGACCTCCCCCGGACGCACCCCGGCGAAACAGGCCGCGCCACCCGGCGGCCCCGCTCCCCGCCCGGGGGATTCCGCGGCACAGCATCCGCGAAGCGACGCGCCGTCGAAGAAGACGCCGCCGGACGAGACCCAGCCCGCCCCGAGGCCGCGGACCAGGCCGGCCGGGCACAAGTACGCGTTCCAGAACCACAACTGGGCGACGTACACGGGCCGCACCCCGTTCAAAGTGCTGACCTGACTCCACGCGCGCCCGCGACTCGCGCCGAACCCGCACGGAACCCGCGGAGCATCCGCCGCCATGGGCGCTCCCATGCCCATGGCGGCGGGCTCCAGCGGATCAACACGGCCGCATCAACCCGGCCGGATCAGCACGCCCGGATCAGCACGGCCGCGTCAACGGGGCCGGATCAACGGGACCGGATCAGCAGGGGCCGGGGGCGAGCGGCAGGCTCAGGATCTGGGCGTACATGCGTTCGGGGCTCGGGATGGCCGCGGGCTCCAGGAAGCCCGGCAGCAGCGGCGGTTCCCCGGTGAACGAGCGGATGCGCTCGTAGAGGGCCGGCGCGTCCGGCGGGCGCTTCTCCGGCTTCTTCTCCAGCAGGTCCTGGACGAGGGCGTTGAGCTCGGCGGGCACTCCCGGAAGCGGCGGCGGCTGCTCGCGGACGTGCTTGTCGAACACCGCGTAGGCGGTGGGGCCGGCGAACAGCTGCCGTCCGGTGAGCATCTCGTGCAGGACGCAGCCGAGCGCGTAGAGGTCGCTGCGCGCGTCCGCGACGCCCTGCTCGATCTGCTCGGGCGCCATGTAGGCGGGCGTGCCGAGGATCTGCCCGTGCCGGGTGAAGTGCGCGACGTCGGACCCGCCGAGGACGGCGAGGCCGAAGTCGAGGACCTTGACGCTGCCGTCCGGGCACAGCATGAGGTTCGTCGGCTTGAGGTCGCGGTGGCAGATCGACAGCGCGTGCGCCGCGGTCAGGACGGCGGCGGCCTGCGCGGTGATCCCGGCGGCCCACGGCACCGGGACGGGCCCGTGCTCGGCGATCAGGTCGGCGACGGTGACGCCGTCGATGAACTGCATGACCTGGTACAGCCGCTGGTCGAAGGCGCCGAAGTCGTAGAGGGTGGGGGCGCCGGTGTGCTCCAGCCGGGCGAGGATGCGCGCCTCGCGGACGAAGCGGCGCTTCAGCTCGTCGTCCGCGCCGCCGCCCGGCAGTTCGAGGAACTTGACCGCGACGCGGCGGCCGAGGCGCGTGTCGTCGGCGGCGTACACCGCGCCCATGCCGCCGCGGCCGAGCGGCAGTTCGTCTAGCTCATACCTGTCGGCGATGAGCATGGTTCTCCCCGGGGGGTCGTCGGCCTGGATCTCGGCCTGGGTCATCGGCGGGGGCGGAGGTGGCCGTCCAGCAATCCGTCGAAGCTTAGCCGGATCAGCGCCTCCCCCAGTGACGACATTTCGCGCAATGTCTCGGTCAGCCGGGCCATCTCCTGGAACGCCCGGCCGTAGGCGCGCTGCCGGTCGAGGGACAGCCGGGGGATGCGGGCGCGGCGCAGGTCCATGCGGCTCGACCCGGTGCCGGTGCGGGTGTGCGCGAACGTCAGGAACCCGGCGAGGAAGCCCGGGTCGAGCCGCTCCGGGTCCGGGCGGTAGCGGGTGAGGTAGGGGCCGAGCGCGGCGCCGCCGGTGGTGACGACGCGGGCGGAGCCGGCGGCGGTGGCGACCACGTCGCCGGGCTCCAGCATGATCAGGCCGGGGTCTGCGGCGGCCGTGCCGGACGGGTCCGTCCCCGCGCCGACGTCGTCCGCGGTGAGGACGGGGACGTCGCCGCCGGCCGGCAGCCGGGCGGGCGCGTGGCTGATCGCGACGACGCCGGCCTTGGCCAGCTCGGCGAGCGTGGTGAACGGCAGGGGCCGCTGATCGGGCAGCAGCTCCACCGCGGGCGGGACGGGCGCGGCGGCGGCCAGCCGGCCGAGCGCCTCGGTGAACCGGTCGGCGAACGCCGCGCCGCTCTGCGGGGGGCGGTGCCGGGCGGGGCTGAGGTCGACCTCGTCGTCCAGCAGGTCGATGACCGGGACGCAGAACTCGCCGTCCGCGCGGCGCTCCCAGGCGCGCTCGGCGCGGCCGAGGTCGCCGCCGGCGTCCAGCAGCAGGACGGCGGCGGGCGGCGGCTCGGCGGGTCTCGGGCGGCGCAGCAGCCACAGGTCGGGGCCGCCGGGCGCGAGCGTGAGCACGGCGCGCAGCGCGCCGGCCCGCAGCAGGTTGGCGCGGATGCGGCGGCCGGGGCGGCGGCCCGCGACGGCCGCCGGCAGCAGCAGCGCCGCGCGGCCGCCCGGCCGGACGTGCGCGAGGCAGTGCTGGACCCAGGCCAGCTCGGGCTCGCCGCGCGGCGGCAGGCCGTACTCCCAGCGCGGGTCGCCGGCGAGGTCCTCGTGGCCCCAGGCCCGGTCGCCGGACGGCGGGTCGCACACGACCGCGTCGGCGACCTCGCCGGGGAAGCCGTCGCGGCGCAGGGAGTCGCCGGCGGCGACGCCGGCGGGCGTCCCGGCGAGCAGCAGCCGGACGGCCGCGATGCGGGCGGCGGCCGGGTCGGCGTCCTGGCCGAGGGCGCGCCGGGCCCCGGGCGCGGCCAGCAGCAGCGTGCCGAGCCCGCACGCGGGGTCGAGGACGACGTCGCCGTCCCGGCAGGCGAGGCGGGCCATCAGCCCCGCCACGTCCCCGCGCGTGAGGTCGAGGCGCCGCGAGTGCGCCCGGACGTAGCGCCGCAGGAGCAGTTCGAAGGCGGCGGCGTGGCCGTGCTCGGCGGCGAGGTCGGCGAGCATGCCGGGAAGGGCGGGGTCGTCCGGTTCGAGGGCGGGCGGCGGCACGGCGTCCCCCGCGGCTCCGCCGCGCAGTTCGAGGAGGCGCAGCCCGGCCCAGCCGACGAGGTCGGCGAGCCGGAAGTCGTCGCCGGCCGCGCGGAGCCGCTGCCACACCCGGTCGCCGAGCGACACCTCGAACGGCTTGCCGTTGCGCCGCAGCCAGTCCTCGACGTCGGCGAGGGAGAACAGCGGGCTGGTCGCGGTGCCGCCGACCGGGCGGGGGAAGTCGCCGTGGCGGCGCCGCCAGTTGCTGACCGTCGCGCGGCCCACGCCCACCAGCCGCGCGATGTCGCCCGCGGTCACCCCGGGGTCGCCGCTCATCGGCGCCCGAGCCGGGCCAGGCGCCCCCGGGACGCGGCGCCGACCATCTGCGGCCGCTGGTCGCGCGCCCCTCCCGCGGGGACGACGTCCGCGACGACGCAGGTGATGTTGTCGTGCCCGCCGGCCCGGTTCGCGAGGCGGATGAGCCGCGCGACGGCGTCCGCGGGGGACGCCTCCTCCGCCAGCGCCGCGCGCATCGCGTCCGGGGGGACGAAGCCGGAGACGCCGTCGGAGCACAGCAGGTACCGGTCGCCGGGCAGGGCGTCGTGCCGGAACAGGTCGGGCTCGCCGCTGCCGCCGCTCTGCAGCGCCCGGACGAGCACCGAGCCGCGCGGATGGTTCACCGCCTCCTCGGGGGTGAGCCGGCCGCCGTCCACGAGCGTCTGGACCATCGTGTGGTCGCGGGTCAGCTGGAAGAGGTCCCCGCCGCGCAGCAGGTAGGCGCGGGAGTCGCCGATGTGCGCGACTGCGAAGCGGCGCCCGTCCCAGGCCATCGCGGTGAGCGTCGTGCCCATCCCCGCCAGCCGCGGGTCGCGCCGGCCGAGGTCGTCGAGCCGCGCGGACACCTCGGCGACGCCGGCGGCCAGGGCCGCGGCCGGGTCGTCGCCGAGCGGCAGCCCGGCGACGGTCGTGATCGCGGTCCGGCTGGCGAGGTCGCCGTGCGGGTGCCCGCCCATCCCGTCGGCGACCGCGAGCAGGCGCGGACCGGCGAACGCGGAGTCCTCGTTCGTCTTCCGGCGCCTGCCGACGTCCGTCCCGGCGGCGAAGCGCAGCGTCTGGTGAGCCATGCGTCTCAGGGAAGCACGCTAAAACACAATTCACAAGCATTCTCGTCCAACACCTTGCTTGCACAAGGCCCTCGCGGAAGTCGGGCGGATCGGGCAGATCACCTGATGTTGCAGCGTGCCCGCGTGTCCGGAACGGGCGACATGATCTCCCTCTCATGATCTCTTGGTGCCCGCCCGGCACTGGGCGCCGGGCGGGCCCGGCCCGCCGGTGGGCGTTCCGGATATTCCGGATCTCCGGTCGCCAGGACGTTGCGATTCGCTTACCCGGCCGTGGGCATCGCCGCAGGCCGCAAGGGCATCAACAAGACTCTTGCGACTTTCGGGGCGATTGGGAGGGACGCGATGTGGGACTTCGCGGGCCGTGACACCGCTATCGACCTGGGCAGCGACACCGTGCGGATGCACGTGCGGGACCGCGGCGTGGTGTGCCGCGAGCCGTCCGTGCTCGCGCGGTCCAGAGAGACCGGGCGCATCCTCGCGCTGGGCCGGCCCGCGAAGGAGATGGCCGGGCGCAACCCCGACGTCACGCTCGTCCGGCCGATCCGCGAGGGCGCGCCGACGGAGACCGACGAGGCCGAGTACCTGATGCGGCACCTGGTCCGCCGGCACCACCGGCGCCACTACACCGCCCGCCCCCGGCTCGTCGTCACGGTGCCGAGCGGGATGACGTCCGTCCACTACCGGGCGCTGCAGTTCTCCGCCTACCAGGCCGGCGCGCGGCGGCTCACGCTCGTGCCGACGCCCATCGCCGCCGCCATCGGCATGGAGATGACCACGTCCACGCGGCCGGACATCGCCGTCATCGCGTGCATCGGCGCGGACGTCACCGACGTCGGCGTCATCGCGTTCGGCGGCCTCGTCACCTCGCACACCGCGCACGTCGGCGGGTCGGCGCTGGACAAGGCGATCGTCGCGATGGTCCGGCGCGAGCACGGGGTGGTGCTGGCGCAGTCGGCCGCGGAGACCGCGAAGCTGGAGGTCGGCGCGGTGCCGCCGCTCGGCCGGCGGCCGGTGCGGCAGACCGTGGTGACCGGCCGCGACATCGCGAGCGGGATGCCGCGCGAGATCGTCCTCACCACGCTGGACATCGGCCGCGCGATCGCCGCGCCGGTCGCGGAGATCGTGTCCGCGATCGGCACCGGGCTGACCGGCTGCTCCCCGGAGATCTCCGGGGACCTGCTGAGCGTCGGCATCACGCTGACCGGCGGCTGCGCCCGGCTGCCCGGCCTGGAGCGGCTGATCAGGGACAGGACCGGGCTGGAGGCGCGGCTCGGCGACGACACCGGCGACGCCGCCGTGCTCGGCGCCGGGGAGGTGCTGCGCTCCGCCGGGACGCAGGAGCCGTCCGCGCGCAGGTCGGCGCCGCGCCCGCACGTGCTGACGACCCTGCCGGAGTACTGATCCGGCCGCCGGGCGGGGCTAGACTGCCGGTCCCATGAGCGACGCACCCGGGATCGACGGGCCTGGAACCCCCCGCCTGGAGGAGGTCTCGGACGGGATCTTCGCCTACGTCCAGCCGGACGGCACCTGGTGGATCAACAACACCGGCTTCCTCTCCGGGACGCGCGGGGTGGTGAGCGTCGACGCGTGCTCGACCGAGCGCCGCACCCGCGCGTACCTGGAGGCGATCCGGTCGGTGACGGACCGGCCCGTCCGGACGCTGGTCAACACCCATCACCACGGCGACCACACGTTCGGCAACTACCTGTTCGCGGGCGCGACCGTCGTGGGCCACGAGGGGACGCGGGCGGGCGCGCTCGCGTGGGGCAAACCGTTCGACGAGCCGTTCTGGACGAAGGTGGACTGGGGCGCCATCGAGGTGGAGGCGCCGTTCCTCACCTACACCGACGGCGTGACCCTGTGGGTGGACGACCTGCGCTGCGAGGTCCGGCATGTCGGGACGCCCGCGCACACCACCAACGACTCCATCGTGTGGATCCCCGACCGCCGCGTCCTGTTCTGCGGCGACCTGCTGTTCAACGGCGGCACCCCGTTCCTGATGCAGGGGTCGGTCGCGGGCGCGATCAAGGTGCTGGAGGAGGTCGTCGCGCCGCTGGACGCGGAGACGATCGTCCCCGGGCACGGCCCGGTCGGCGGCCCCGAGCTGATCGGCCGGGTGCTCGGCTACGCGCGGTTCGTGCAGGAGACCGCCGCCGCGGCGAAACCGGCCGGGCTGACCCCGCTGGAGGCGGCGCGCGAGGCCGACCTCGGCGCGTACGCGGAGCTGACCGACCCCGAGCGGCTGGTCGGGAACCTGCACCGCGCCTACGCCGAGCTGGACGGCCTGCCGCCGGGCGGCGAGATCGACCTGGCCGCCGCGCTGAACGACATGATCGCCTTCAACGGCGGCCGCCCCCTCACCTGCCGCGCCTGAGCCGCCGCACCGGCCGCCGCGGGCCGCACGCACCGCGGACCGTACGCACCGCGGATCGCACGCACCGCGGATCGCACGCACCGCGGGCCGCACGCACCGCGCGCCGCCCGCGCGCGGTGGCCGGCGGCGCGGCGAGTCTCGGCGGGACGGTGGAAGAGCAGGGCCGCGAATCCGTAGGATTCCGGCATGATCGACGCGACGTGGCGGCGCGGCGATGTCGTGCTCGATCTGTACGAGGTCCGCGACGTGGTCGCCACCGGCGGCATGGGGCTGGTCTACCGGGTACGGCACCGCGGCTGGGACACCGAGCTGGCCGTGAAGGTGCCCCGCCCCGAGCTGGTGAAGTCGGAGCAGGCGCTGCGGAGCTTCGAGGCGGAGGCGGAGACGTGGGTCGGGCTCGGCCTGCACCCGCACATCGTGAACTGCGCGTACGTCCGCCGGGTCGGCCCGCTGCCGGGCGTGTTCGCCGAGTGGGTCGCCGGCGGCAGCCTCGCCGACGCGATCCGCGACGGCCGGCTGCGCGACCCGGACCCGCGCCGCACCACCGGCCGCATCATCGACGTCGCGATCCAGTTCGCCTGGGGGCTGGACCACGCGCACCGCAGCGGGCTCGTCCATCAGGACGTCAAGCCGGCCAACGTGATGCTCACCTCGGACGGGACCGTCAAGGTCACCGACTTCGGGCTGGCGAAGGCGCGGGTCCGGGCGGGCGAGGACGGGGTTCCGCGCCCCGACGCCGACCCGGCCGTCAGCTTGGCCGGGCTGACGCCGGCGTACTGCTCGCCGGAGCAGGCGCAGGCGGCGGCGGACGGCCGGACGCCGCTGACCCGCGCGACCGACGTGTGGTCGTGGGCGCTCAGCGTGCTGTCGATGTTCACCGGCGGCCCGCCGACCCGGTCGGGCGCCGCGGGCGGGCGGGTGTTCGAGGAGTTCGCGGTGCGGGCCGCGGGCGTCCTGCCGCCCGGGCTGGCGGAGTTGCTGCGCGCGTGCTTCCGGCCGGACCCGTCGTCCCGGCCCGACCGGATGGACGCGCTGGCCGACGAGCTCGCCACCGTGTACGCGCAGGTCACCGGCGACCCGTATCCGCGGGCGCGGCCCGCCCCGGCGACGCTGCTGGCGGACGGGCTGTCGAACCAGGCGCTGTCGATGCTCGACCTCGGGCACGCCGAGGAGGCGGACGCGCTCTGGGAGCGGGCCCTGCAGGCCGACCCGAGCAATCCGCACGCCGTGTTCAACCGCGGGCTGCGGCTCTGGCGCGCGGGGCGGATGACGGACGCGCAGCTCATCGCCGAGCTGGAGCAGGTCCGCGCGTCCCACCGCGACGACTGGATCGGCGACCACCTGCTCGGCCTCGTCCACCTGGAGCGCGGTGACGCGGAGCGGGCCGCGGCGGCGCTGGAGGCGGCCGCCCGGCGGGCGCCCGGCGCTCCCGAACCGGCCGCCGCGCTCGCCCGCGCGCGGCGGCTGGACGCCCCGCCGCCGGCCGTGGCGCTGGAGGGCCACGGCAACGCGGTCGGCGCCGTCGCGCTCGCGGAGGACGCGGCGACGGCGGTCAGCGGCGGCCGGGACGAGGCGAGCCCGCCGCCGCCCGGCTCCGAGGGCGGCACCGTGCGGATCTGGGACGTGGCGGCGGGCCGCTGCCTCCACGTGCTGCCCGCGCACTCCGGCGGGCTCGGGGGCGGGGTGAGCGCGGTCGCGCTGAGCCCCTGCCGCCGCTTCGCCGCCTCCGGCGGGACGGACGGGGCCGTGCTCCTCTGGGACGTCCGGTCCGGGCGGCTCCTGCACCGGCTCGGCGGCCACGCCGGCCGGGTCGACTCGCTCGCGTTCACCCCGGACGGCTCCCTTCTGGTGTCGGCCACGGAGGGCGGCGCCGTCCGGCTCTGGGACACCGCCGGCGGCCACTGCGTCCGCACGCTGCAGGAGGAGCAGCACCTCGGGCGCAGCCTCGGCGGGGCCGTCGCGGCCACCGCCGGCGGCCGGATCGTGCGGTGGGAGCCCACCACGATGCGGCTGCGGGTGTGGGACGCCGCCAACGGCGTCCTCGTCCGGACGACGACGATCCCCCGCGCCCGGGTCGCGCTCAGCGCGGGCGGCCGCGTCGCGCTCGCCGCGGCAGGGACCGAACTGCGCGTCTGGGACGCCGTGGCGGGCCGCCCCCTCCGGACCGTCGAGGTCCCGGCGCTGCCCGACACCGGCTTCGCGGTCAGCGGCGACGGCGCGCGGGCCCTGGCGATCGGCCCGGACGGCCTGCAGCTGTGGGACCTGGACGAAGGACGATGCCTCCGCACGCTGCCGGGCCGCGGCGCCGGCGCCGGCGGGGCGCTCATGCTGAGCGAGGACGGGCGGCACGCGGTCACCGCGGCCGGCGGACCGGCCGTCCGGGTGTGGCGGCTCGCGGACGCCGGTCCCCGCTCGCCGTGGAGCCACGCCCGTCCCCGCACCGCGGCGGAACTCGCCCGGGAGGCCGACGCGGCGGCACTCGCCCTCGACCGCGCCCGCCGCCTCGCGGACGGCGGCCAGTGGCCGCGGGCCGCCGCGGAGCTGCGCGCCGCCCGCGGCGTGCCCGGCCACGAGCGGAGCCGCGAGCTGCTCGACCTCTGGCGCGCCGCCGGGCGGCACGGCCGCCGGACGGCGCTGCTCGGCGCCTGGCAGGGCCGCCCGCTCCCCGACACCGGCGGCAAGCTGGTGAGCGTGAGCGTCCTCAGCCCCGGCGGCGTCCTCGCGGCGGCGTTCGGCGGCTGGTCGATCGCGTGGCTCGTCGACGCGGCGTCCGGCGACCACCTGCACACGCTCCAGGCGGGCGGCATGT
The DNA here is from genome assembly GCF_040302145.1 of Spirillospora sp. NPDC127506. NCBI lineage: Bacteria > Bacillati > Actinomycetota > Actinomycetes > Streptosporangiales > Thermomonosporaceae > Spirillospora > Spirillospora sp. NPDC127506. Next base: position 11,886 of record NZ_JBEORG010000011.1, read on the forward strand.
CCGTCGGCTCCCTCGCGTTCACCCCCGACGGCCGCCGGCTGCTGACCGGCGCGAGCGACGGGAGGGTCCGGATCTGGGACGTGATGTCCGGCGAATGCGTCGGCGTCCTCGGCGGACACCGCTCCGAGGTCAGGGCGCTCGCGGTGAGCCCCGACGGGCGGCTCGCCGCGTCCGGCGACGAGGACGGCGTCGTCCGGGTCTGGGACCTCGCCAAAGGCCGGCGCAGACACGTCCTCAAAGGCCACAGCGGGATCGTCTTCTCCCTCCGCTTCGGCCCGGACGCCGGAACCCTGCTCGTGGGCGACTTCCGAAGCGTGGTGACGCTGTGGAGGCTGGACGGGAAGCGCGCGCACATCCTGCCCGGGCAGACCCCCGCCGCGATGAGCGCGGACGGCCGCACGGTGGTGTCGTGCGGCAACACCGTCGGCGTCCTCTGGACCGCGGACGGGACCACGGGCGAGGGCACCGGCTACATCCCCGGTGCGCCGGAGCACCTGGCCTCGATCCGCGTGGACGCCGACGGAGCCATCGCCGCCACCGTCGGCCCGGACTCCGCCCTTCGCATCTGGGACCTGCGCGCCGAACGCCTCCTGCACCGCCCGCGGGAGCCGGTCGACTGCCTCACCGAGGGCACCACCGACGGGTTCGCGGCCTCCGGCGGCGCCGACGGGGCGCTGCGCGTCTGGCACCTCCCGTCCGGACGCTGCCTGCACACCCTCAAGGCGCACAGCGACGCCGTCGAGTGGGTCGGCCTCAGCGCCGACGCCCACCTCGCGGTGACGCGCGGCCGGGACCGCGCGATACGGGCCTGGGAACTCGACTGGGACTACACGTTCGAGGACGGAAAGGGACGACCATGATCCTCAGCTGTTCGGGCTGGGCGTGCACGCGGCTCATCTCGGTGTCGAAGGTGCCGGGCGGCAACCCGGTGGCCCTCGCCGACCCGGAGAACTACGCGATCCAGTTCAAGATCTGCGAGGACTGCGGCAGCTACTTCTGCGACCGCTGCCACGCCCCCGGCTCCCGCCTCCGCGCGCCCCGCTGCGCGTCCTGCGGCGGCAAGCTCGCGCCGGGCACGAAGCTGGAGCGGCTCAGCGGCCGCCCCCGGCCCGCCGAGGTCGAGCACCACAAGAGGGGCGTCGAACTCGTCAAGTCCGGCCGCCCGGACGAGGCGATCCGCGAGTTCGACGCCGCGGTCGCGCTCCGCCCCCCGTACGCCGCCGCCCACCACTGGCGGGGCATCGCGCTCACCGAGGCGGGACGGCCCGGCGAGGCCCTCGCCGCCTTCGAGACGGCGCTCAGGCTCAACCCGTCCGACGTGGCGTCCCACTTCGAGAAGGCCCGCGCGCTCACCCGGACGGAGAACACCGCCGCGGCGATCGCCGCGTACGACCAGGCCATCGCCGTCCAGCCCGGCTACCCGGCACCGCGGATCAACCGGGCGATCCTCCTCATGGACGGCGGCCGCGACGCCGACGCCCTCGCCGCCGTCGAGCAGGCGATCGCCCTCATCACCGGGGGGCGCGCCGTCGGCGCCGGCCGCTACGACCTCGCGAGCGCCCACAGCGTCAAGGGCGCCGCACTGGTCAAGCTGGGCCGCTACGAGGAGGCGCTGCCCGCCATCGACTACGCCATCGACAACGGGCCCGACTCCTGGAACGACCACTACAACAAGTCCTACGCCCTGGAACGCCTGGGCCGCATCGAGGAGTCCGAGATCGCCCGGGGCATCGCCGACTCCCTCCGCAACTCCTGACCGGGGTGACCGCTGAACCGCCGGGTCGCGCGAACGGCGGGACGAGCGCGTGCGCGACGATGGACGCCGGACCGTGAGGAGGCGGGGATGTCGATCGGGGACGGGACGCTGGCCGTCGGCGCCGGGCGGCCGGAAGCGGAGAACCACACGCCGGGGCTGCCCGGCCCGGTGTTCGCGTCGCATTTCCACCTGGCCGGCGAACCCACCGGGCCGTACACCTACGGGCGGGACACCAACCCGACGTGGACCCTGCTGGAGCGGGCGATCGGCGAGCTCGAAGGCGGGGCGGAGGCCGTCTCGTTCTCGTCCGGCATGGCCGCCGTGTCGGCCGTGCTGCTGTCGCGGGTGCGGGCCGGCGACGTCGTCGTCATGCCGGACGACTGCTACCAGGTCACGCGGGAGCTGAAGGAGCGGCTGGAGTCCTACGGGGCGGTGGTGCGGATGGCGCCGACCGCCGGGGACGCTCAGATCGGGCTGGTGGACGGTGCCCGGCTGGTCTGGCTGGAGTCGCCGTCCAACCCGAACCAGGACGTGTGCGACATCGCGCGGATCGCCGAGGCGGCCCACGCGGCGGGCGCGCTGGTGGCGGTCGACAACACGCTGGCCACGCCGCTGGGGCAGCGGCCGCTGGATCTGGGCGCCGACTTCTCCGTCGCGAGCGACACCAAGGCGCTGACCGGGCACGGGGATCTGCTGCTCGGGCATGTCGCGACGCGTGATCCGGAGCTGGCCGAGGGGGTCCGGCTCTGGCGCAAGACCGTCGGCGCCGTCCCCGGGCCGATGGAGGCGTGGCTGGCGCACCGGTCGCTGGCCACGCTGCAGCTGAGGCTGGAGCGGCAGGCGGCGAACGCGCTGGCGGTGGCCGAGGCGCTGCGGGGCCGGGTTCGGGGGCTCAGGTATCCGGGGCTGCCGGACGACCCGTCGCACGAGGTGGCCGCCCGGCAGATGCGGCGGTCCGGGTGCGTCGTCTCGTTCACGCTGCCGGGCGAGGAGGCCGCCGAGCGCTTCCTCGGGTCGCTGCGGCTCGTCATGCAGGCCACCAGCTTCGGCGCCGTGCACAGCTCCGCGGAACGGCGGGCGAGGTGGGGCGGCGACGCCGTGGCGCCGGGGTTCGTCCGCTTCTCGGCCGGTGTCGAGGACACCGAGGATCTCGTGGCGGACGTCCTCCAGGCCCTGGAGAAGGCTCTCTCATAACCGCCGGAGGACGCGCCAGGGCGATCAAGGACGGGCGATCAAGGACGGGCGCGCATGTCCTCCGCGACGGCGTCGGCGGCCTTGCGGGCGGCGATCAGGACCGGGTCCCAGACGGGCGCGAACGGCGGGGCGTAGCCGAGGTCGAGGCCGGTCATCTCCTCGACCGTCATCCGGTTCCACAGCGCGATGGCGAGGCCGTCGATCCGCTTGGCGGCGTTCTCCCGGCCGACGATCTGCGCGCCGAGCAGCCGCCCCGACCGGCGCTCGGCGATCAGCTTCGTCTTCATCGTCGTGGCGCCCGGGTGGTAGCCGGCGCGGGTCGTCGACTCGACGACCACGCTGAGCGCCGCGAACCCGGCGGCGGCCGCCTCCCGCTCGCTCAGCCCGGTCCGCGCGACCTCCCAGTGGCAGATCTTCGACACGGCGGTGCCGGCGACGCCCGGGAAGGTGGCGTAGCCGCCGCCGAGGTTGATGCCGGCGACGCGCCCCTGCTTGTTGGCGTGCGTGCCGAGCGGGATCGCGGCCGGGCCGCCCGACACCAGGTGGCGGCTCTCGACGCAGTCGCCGGCCGCCCACACGCGCGCCGACCGGGTCCGCATCCGCCGGTCGGTGACGATGCCGCCGGTCGGGCCCACCTCGATCCCGGCGTCGCGGGCCAGCCCCGACGCCGGCTTCACGCCCAGCCCCAGGACGACCAGGTCCGCGGGCAGCGTCCGGCTCCCGGTGCGGACCGCGGTGACGCGCCCGCCGGGCGAGGCGTCGAAGCCCTCGACCGGCTCCCCCAGGTGCAGCTGCACGCCGAGGCCGCGCATGGCGTCGGCGATGACGGCGCCCATGTCCGGGTCGAGGCTCCCCATCGGCTGGTCGGCGGCGTCCACGAGCGACACCTCCAGCCCGCGCGTCACCATCGCCTCGGCCATCTCCAGGCCGATGTAGCCGCCGCCCACCACGACGGCGCGGCGCGGCGCCCGCTCTTCGACGGCGCGCCGGATCGCCACCCCGTCGTCCAGCACCTGGACGCCGTAGATCCCCTCGGCGTCCGCCCCGGGCAGGCGCGGCCGGACGGGGACGGCGCCCGTCGCGACCACGAGGTCGTCGTAGGGCTCCCAGCGCTCACCGCCGCCGTCCACGTCGCGGAGGCGCACCCTGCCGCCGGCAAGGTCGATCTCCACCGCCTCGGTGCGCAGCCGCAGGTCGATGTCCCGCTCGCGGTGCTGGGCGGGGGTTCGCGCGATCAGCTTGTCGAGATCGTCGACCACGCCGCCGACGAAGTACGGGATGCCGCACGCCGAGTAGGACGTGTAGTGCCCCCGCTCGACCGCGACGATCTCCAGGTCGTCCGGGCCGCGCAGCCTGCGGGCCTGGGACGCGGCGCTCATCCCGGCGGCATCGCCGCCGATGACGAGCAGGCGTTCGCGTGCGGCCATGCCGTTCCTCCCAAAGGCCGGTCCTCCCGGCCGTCGTCTCGTCACCGACCATAGACGCGGCGGGCGTTGCCGGACGCGATCATCCCGGCGAGCCGCCCGGCGTCCCGGGCCGTCCACGCGCCGTCCTCGACGCCGCCCGCGAGGAACCCGGCGAGGCCGTGCCGGAACAGCAGCGCGCCCAGGTGGTACAGCTCGGCGAGGCCGAAGGCGTCCGAGGAGTACAGCACCTTCCCGAACGGGGCGAGCTCCAGCAGCTCGGCGATCAGCGCGGGCGAGCGGTGCCCGAGGTTGTGGGTGGCGAGGCCGACGTCGGCGTACACGTTCGGCAGCACCTGCGCGAGGTAGCCGGCGTGCCGGTGGAACGGGTAGTTGTGCAGCAGCAGCGCCGGGGCGGGGTCCATGGCGCGCAGCAGCTCGATCAGCAGCAGCGGGTCGCCGCGGCGCAGGTCGGCGTCCACGTCCCCGTACCCGACGTGGAACTGGACGGGCAGCCCCGCGTCGACCGCGCACCACACGAGGAACCGGTGCAGGATCTCGTCGCAGACGCGCGGCGCGGCGCCGCTCGCCTCCGCCGCGCGCATCAGCTGCCCGGCCGCCCCCGTCACCTCGGCGTCGGACGGCCGCAGCCCGGACAGCTCGAGACCGGCCCGGTAGGCGGCGATCGACTTGGCGCCGGCGGCGCCGCTCGCGTCGATCCGGGCGCGCACCTCGCCGGCGAAGGCCGCGGCGTCGACGCCGGCGGCGGCGACCTGCTCGGCCACGGTCTCCAGCCGGACGATCTCGCGGGCGTCCGCGCCGGCGAGCCGGCCGAGCTCGGCCGGGCCGAGCAGCGCCTCCGGGCCGTAGCCGGTGTCCACGTAGAGGGCGTCCAGCCCGGCCGCGGCCAGGAAGCGGCGGTTGACCTCGGCCGCGCCCAGCTCGGCGCGGCGCGCCAGGTACTCGTCCGGTTCCGCGTGCGCGTCCAGGCCCAGGACGGGCGGGCACCAGCGCCGCAGCGCGAACCCCACCTGCGTGTCGAACATGGTCGTCCCGGGCGGCCCGGACGTCTCCGCCTCGGTCAGCGCCTCCTCGAACTCCGCCCGGTCGAGATCGCGGTCGAGGACGCCGTGGCAGTGGTGGTCGACCAGCCGCATCGACTCCAGGTGCTCCAGCACGGCGCCCTCCTCTTGACTGCAACGGGCCTTGACTGCAACGGGCCGGTGTTCTCCCTACGATGCCCATACGGGCCGTGCCCGCGTCCGCCTCCGCCACTCCGACCGGGAGCCAGCACCGTGGAACAGACCTCTGAGACCGCGACGAGCGGAACCGGCCTCGACGCGTACGCGCTCGGCGGGCGCGAGCGCACGCGGCTCGCCGCCCGCGCCGCCGTCGCGGCCCGGAGAATGGCCGGGGAGGGGATCGTGGGCGTCGCGCTGACCTGGGTGGACGTCAGCGGCATCACCCGCACCAAGACCGTCCCGGTGGAGCGGCTGGAGCACGCCGCCGCGTGGGGCGTCGGGATGTCCCCGGTGTTCGACGCGTTCCTGCTGGACGACTCGATCGTGTCCGGGCGCCACGTCGGCGGGCCCGTCGGCGACCTGCGGCTCCATCCCGTCCTGGAGCGGCTCGCGCCGATGGCGGCGCTGCCCGGCTGGGCGCACGCGCCCGCGCTGCGGTACGCGCAGGACGGCACCCCGCACCCGCTGGACGCGCGGGCCCTGCTGCGCCGCGAGACCGACCGGCTCGCCGCGCTGGGCTGGTCGGTGAAGGCGGCGTTCGAGATCGAGTGGGCGGTGTCGAAGGGCGGCGCGGACGGGTTCGTCCCCGCCTGCCGGGGCCCCGCGTACGGGATGACGCGGGTCACCGAGCTGGCCGGCTACCTGCGGGACGTCCTCGCGGCGCTGAAGGAGACGGGCGTCACCGTCGTGCAGCTGCACCCCGAGTACGCGGCCGGGCAGTACGAGGTGTCGGTGGAGCCCGAGGACCCGCTCGGCGCGGCCGACACCGCCGTCATCGTCCGGGAGACGATCCGGGCGGTGACGATGGAGCACGGCATGGCCGCCTCCTTCTCCCCCAAGGTCGAGGCCGGCTCGGTCGGCAACGGCGGCCACGTCCACCTCAGCCTGTGGCGGGAGGACACCTCGGACGGGCCGAAGAACGCGATGGCGGGCGGCTCCGGCCCGTACGGGATGACGGCGGCCGGGGAGGCGTTCGCCGCCGGGATCCTGGGCCGCCTCCCCGCGCTGCTGGCCGTCGGCGCGCCGGCGGTGGCGAGCTACCTGCGGCTGGTCCCGTCGCACTGGGCGGGCGCGTTCGCCTGCTGGGGGCTGGAGAACCGGGAGGCGGCGCTGCGGTTCATCACCGGCGCCGAGGGCGAGCGGGAGACCGCGGCGAACCTGGAGGTCAAGTGCGTGGACTCCGCCGCGAACCCGTACCTGCTGCTGGCGGCCCTCCTCGCCGCCGGCCGGAACGGCCTCGGCATGGACCTGCGGCTGCCCGAGCCGGTCGACGTCGATCCGGCGGGTCTGTCCGAGCAGGAGCGCGCCGCGCGGGGCATCGCGCCGCTCCCGTCGTCACTGGCGGAGTCGGTCGCGGCGTTCGAGGCGGACGCCGTCCTGCGGGACGCGCTCGGCGAGGCCGTTGTCGACACCGTCGCGACCGTCCGGCGCGGGGAGATCGCGCTGCTGGACGGCGCGACGCCGGAGGAGATCGCCGCCGCGACCCGCTGGCGCCACTAGAGCCGGCGGTTCCAGAACCGGCGGCCCCACAACCCGCGGCCCCACAACCCGCGGCTCCAGAACCGGCGGCCCCAGAACCCGCGGCTCTAGAACAGGCGGCCCTGGAAGCGGTCCAGCGCCGGCGCGTCGACGCGCCCGGCGGCCACGACCGCGCCCGGCCCGTACCGCTCCACGCGCATCTGGAGCCGGCCGCAGGCGCATCGGGTATAGGTCACGACCCCCTCGGACGTCGGGTGCCGCGACAGCACCTCGTACACCTCGGACTCTGGCCAGCCACAGCGTGGGCATTCCACCGCGCATCCCCGGGGACGACTCGTGTAAGGGTTATAAACAAGATAACATTTACGCCAGGCGAGCGGGACCGGAGGCAGGGGTAATGCGCGTCACGGGCTATAGGAGCCACGGGGTGTCGGCGGCGGTCGCGCTGGTCAACGCCGTGACGAGCGCCGGCGGGGACGACTCGGCCGGCGCGATCCGCGCCATCCTGCGCGACAACGAGTTCTTCTGGCAGGAGTTCCGCGACGAGGACGCCGAGGAGTTCCGCCGCTGGGGCCGGACCCTGCGCCCGTTCTTCACCGCCGCCCGGCTCGAGGAGGCGACGGCGCTGCTGAACCGGCTCATGCTGGAGGTCCCCATGCACCCCCACCTGTCCGACCACGAGCCGCACGGCCTGCACATGCACTACGCGCCGCCCTCGTCCCGGCTCCCGGACCGGTTCCGCGCGACCACGCTGATGAACCTCGCCGATCTGGTCGTCGACCACGGCCTCGGCCGGACCGGCGTCTGCGCGGCCGGCGGCTGCGACCGGGTGTACGCCGACACCTCCCGGGCGGGGCGGCGCCGGTTCTGCTCCGAGGCGTGCGCGAACCGCACGAACGTCGCCGCGTTCCGCGCCCGCCGGAGGACGTGACCTGCCCCGCATTCACGGGCTTTGCCGCAATATTGCCGTCCCGCGGGAAGAACACACGGCATGCCACACCCGTTCTCCCGCCTCCGGCCCGGCCGGGGCGACCGCGCCGGACGCTCGCCGCTGCAGGTGGCGACGGAGGTGCAGTCCACCGTCTACCGCATCGCCCGGCTGACGCTCACCGCCGTGCTGGCGTTCGTGCTGGCGGACGCGGTGCTGCCGGCGGGGACGCCGGAGCCGCTGCTGTCGCCGCTGACCGCGCTGCTGGTGGTGCAGTTCTCCGTCGTCCAGACGATCAAGGCGAGCATCCTGCGGGTCCTCGCGGTCACCTCGGGGGTGCTGGTCGCGGTGATGGCGGCGTCCACCATCGGGTTCTCCTGGTGGGCGCTCGGCATCACCATCTGCGCCGCGCTCGTCATCGGGCACGTCCTGCGGCTCGGCGAGCACGTGCTGGAGGTGCCGATCTCCGCGATGCTGATCTTCGCGCTGGGCGCGGCCAGCGGGGCGGGCGCGGCCGATCGGGTGCTGGAGACGCTGATCGGCGCGGCCACCGGGCTGGCGGCGACGCTGCTGGTCCCGTCGGTGCGGGTGCGGCCCGCGGAGGAGGCCGTCCAGGACGCCGCCGAGAAGCTGCGCGAGCTGATCGAGGACATCGCCGAGGGGCTGCGCGGCGACCGCACCGAGGGCGAGGCGGCCCGCTGGCAGGAGGCGGCGGAGCGGCTCGCCCGCGAGCTCCGCCGCACCGACCGCGACCTCGGCGCCGCCGAGGAGAGCGTCAAGCTGAACCCGCGGGCGCGGCGGCTCGTGGACGCCGGCGTCGCGCTCCGCAACGCCATGGAGACCCTGGAGCACTTCATGCTGTCGCTGCGCGGCCTGACCCGGTCGCTCGCCGACGACGAGGAGTTCGGCGAGCGCGGCCGGCTGCTGACCGATCCGGTGCTGCGCCACCGGCTCGGCGACGCGCTCGCCGGGATCGCCGCGAGCGTCGCCGCCTACGGCCGGCTCGCCCGCTCCGACCTCACCCGCGACGCCCGCCCGTTCCTCGCCGAGCACGACCTGGAGGTGCGGGTGGACGTGGCCCGCGAGCGCCGCGCCCGGCTGCGCCGCGAGCTGCACCGGCGGGCCGCGGCCGGGGACCTGTGGCCGCTGTACGGGGAGGTGTCCATGGACATCGACCGGCTCATCGAGAACCTGCGCGTCGAGCACCGGGCCCGCGCCCGCGAGCACTGGCGGCGGCACCGCGGCGCGACCCGGCACCTGCCCGCCCGCCCGGTCCAGGCCGTCCAGCAGGCCGGGCACCAGCTCCGCCGCGCCGCCTCCACGGCCAGCCGGGCGGCCGACCGCGCCCCCCGCGACCCGGCCGAACGGGGCAGTTCGGACGACCCGGGCGGCTCGGGCAGTCCGGGCGGCGGGGAAGAGCGGTCGTGACGAAGGGCAGAGGCCCGTCCCGGGGGGTGTGGGACGGGCCGATGCCGCTGTGGTCCGCCCACGATCACCTGGTCTGGTCGGAGCGCGTCCGCGGCGTGACCGCCGGGGCGTTCACCGGCCTGCGCCTCGACCGGCCGGCGGTCGAGCAGAGGGCCGGCAGCGCGCCGAGGAGGGCCAGGGCCGCGGCGGTGACGAGCATCGCGCCCAGCCCCGCCAGGCCATAGGGGACGCCGAGGACGGCGACTCCCACGGCGATCCCGAGCTGCTTCGCGGTGTTGGTGATGCCGGCGGCGACGCCCGCGCGCTCGGGAGGGGCCGCCTCCAGGGCGACCTGGCTGGAGACGAGGTTTCCGATCGCCGCCAGGCCGCCGACGGCGAAGCCGGGCGCCATCGCGGGCCACGACCCCGTCCGGTAGGCGGCGGCGAGCAGCAGCGTGGACAGCACGGTCAGCAGCGGCCCGGCGGCCACCAGCGCGGCGGACGGGAAGCGGTGGGCGATCCGCCCGAGCACCAGCGGCGCGGCCAAGGCCGGAGCGCTGTAGGTCAGGAACCACAGGCCCGCCTGCGCGGGCGGCGTCCCCATCGGGCCCTGCACGTAGAGCGAGAAGTAGGCCAGCGACCCGGCGCCCGCCGCATGGGACATCAGCGCCGCCGCGGCGTTCGCCGCGTACAGGCGGTCCCGCAGCAGCGACAGGTCGATCATCGGCTCGGGGACGCGGCGGCGGACGAGAACGGCGAGGGCGGCGGCGCCCCCGGCGGCCGGGAGCAGCACGCCGGGGGCCGTCCAGCCCAGCCTGGGGATCTCGATCAGCGCCCACAGCAGCCCGCCGAGCCCCGCCGTCAGCAGGCACGCCGCGACCGGGTCGAGCGGGCGGGGCCGCGCGTCCCGCGACTCGGGCACCCGCGCCGCGGCGGCGGCGAACGCGACCGCGCCCACCGGCACGTTCAGGACGAAGATCGCGCGCCACCCGAACAGCCCGGTCAGCGCGCCGCCGACCAGCGGGCCGGTGGCGATCGCGGCGCCCGACGCGGCGGCGTACACGCCGAGCGCCCGGTTGCGGGCGCGCCCCGCCGGGTACGCGGCCGCCAGCAGCGGCGACGCCGTCCCGTACAGGACGGCCGCGCCGCACCCCTGCACGGCGCGGAACGCGTCGAGGACGGCCGCCGAGGGCGCGAGCGCGCACGCCAATGAGGCCCCGGTGAACGCGGCTAGCCCGCCGAGCAGCATGCGGCGGCGCCCCAGCCGGTCGGCCAGCGCCCCGGCGGTCAGCAGCAGCCCGGCGAGCGCCAGCGCGTAGGCGTCGATGGACCACTGCACCTCCCCGAGTCCGGCGCCGAGGCGGCGGCGCATGTCGGGCAGCGCGATGTTCACGCCGACGAGGTCGAGGACGAGCAGGTACCCGGCGGCCGAGGCGACCGCGAGGGTCCAGGCCGGGCTGCGGCGGCGTGCGGGCATGGGTCCGGCCCTCCGTTAATATACGCTGTAGATATACACCGTATATTAACCACTAGACTGCCGTTCCATGAAGACCCCGGCCCCGCGCGGGCGCGGCACTCGCGGGCTGACCCGCGAGGAAGTGCTCGACGCCACCCTCGACCTCGCCGAAGAGCGCGGCCTCGACGCGGTCAGCATGCGCGGGGTCGCCGACCGGCTCGGCGTCACGCCGATGGCCCTCTACCGCTACGTCGGCGGCAAGCAGGGACTCCTGGACGGCCTGGTCGAGCGCCTCATCCGGGAACTGCCCGACGACGACCCCGCCCTGCCCTGGCAGGACCGCCTCCGCGCTATCGGCGCCGGCATCCGGCAGGTCGCGCGCCGCCACCCGCAGGTGTTCCTGCTGCTGTTCACCCGCCCGACCGTCACTGAGGAGGCCCGGCGGGCGCGCAACACCGTCCAGGCGATACTGCGCAGCGCGGGGGTGCCGGAGGAGATCGTGACCCCGCTGCAGCGGCTGCTGGACACGGTCGGCATGGGGCTCGCCGCGTCCGAGGCCGGCGGCCGCTTCACCGGCGACGCCGCGGACGTCGACCGGGTCTATGATCTTGCGGAGGACCTGTTCCTCGCCGCGATCGAGCGGTACGCGCGGGAGTGATCTCCGTCTCCGCGCGGATATCAACTTTCGAAGTCGCCGCCGAGATCCTTATGCTTCGACCATGCAGCAGGAGGACGAAACAGCCAGGGTGACCCTGGCTCAAGTGGCAGATCAGGCCGGCGTCTCCATTTCGACGGTTTCGAAAGTCCTCAACGGACGGGAGGACGTGGCCCGCAAGACCCGCCTCCGGGTCGAGCGTCTGCTGGAGCACCACGGCTACCGGCGGGGGTCCCGGTCGGGCCCCGACGCGCCGCTCATCGAGATCGTCCTCCACGAGATCGAGAGCCTCTGGACGATGGAGCTGATCCGGGGCGTGGAGAGCGTGGCCAAGGCCAACGGCGCGAGCCTGGTGCTGACCGAGAGCGGCACCCGGCACTCCCCCGGCCCGGAGTGGATCAGCGGGGTGCTGCGCCGCCGCCCGCTCGGCGTCGTGCTGACCTTCTCCAGCCTGCCGCCGGAGTACAAGAAGCGGCTGCGGTCCCGGTCGATCCCGTTCGTCATCATCGACCCGGCCGGCGACCCGGAGCCGGACGTCCCGTCGGTCGGCTCGGCCAACTGGTCCGGCGGGCTCGCCGCGACCCGGCACCTCATCGACCAGGGGCACCGCCGCATCGCGATCATCACCGGCCCGGCGGACATGCTGTGCTCCGTCGCGCGGCTGGACGGCTTCCGCTCCGCGATGAGCATGGCCGGGCTGGACGTCGACCCGTCCTACATCGCCTACGGGGACTTCCACGTGGACGGCGGCTTCGAGCGGGCCATGGAGCTGCTCGGCCGCCCCGACCGGCCGACCGCGATCTTCGCGGGGAGCGACCTGCAGGCGCTCGGCGTGCTGGAGGCGGCGCGGGTGCACGGGCTGCGCGTCCCGGACGACCTGTCGGTCGTCGGGTACGACGACGTGGCCGTGGCGCCCTGGGCGAGCCCCGCGCTCACGACCGTGCACCAGCCGCTGCGGCAGATGGCGGAGTCGGCCACGCAGATCATCCTCGGCATCCGCAACGGGGAGCCGGTCGCGACGCGGCTGGAGCTGTCCACCAGCCTGGTGGTCCGCAAGAGCACCGCCCCGCCGCCCGAGGAGGGCTGACCGCCCGGCGGCCGCGGGGAGCGCCTCCCCGCGGCCGGGGCCCTGGCCGCGGGGAGGCGCTGGGGGGCGGGATCGGGTCAGCCGACTCTGCAGGAGACGTCCGGCCAGGTCCAGTTGCCGTAGTGCATGATCGTGAAGCCGAACGTGTTGCCGCTCCCGTTCGGCCGCATCGTCATCACGTTCCCGCTGGAGTCCCAGGACGGCGAGCCGTTCCAGGTCGCGATGATCTTCTGCGGGGGGTGCACGGTCACGGTGACGACCCAGTTGCTCGTCCCGGAGACGGTGACCGACAGGTTGAACCGGTCGCCCCACTGCTGCCCGGGTGAGATCTGCGCGGTGCAGGAGTCGCCGCCCCCGCCGGGAGGGGGCGTCGTCGTGCCGCCGCCTCCGCCGTCGGGCGCCACGGCCCGGCCGGTGGACGGCGAGATCATGCCGGGGCACAGGCCGCGGCTCTTGAGGTTCGCGACGATCTGCGGGATCGCCTGGATCGTCGTGTTGTAGCCGTCGTGCATGAGGATGACCTGGCCGCTCTGGAGCTGGCTCGCCCGCTGCACGATCTGCGCGGTGGACGCGCCGTTCCAGTCCTGCGAGTCGACGTCCCAGATGATCTCGGTCAGGCCGAGCTGGCGCTCGACCGCCTGCAGCGCGGCGTTGGTCTCCCCGTACGGGGGCCGGAACAGCTTGGGCGCGGTGCCGGTCTGCTGCTGGATCGCCTGCTGGGTCCGCTGGAGCTCGGACAGCATCTGCGACTGCGACATCTGGGTCAGGTGCGGGTGCGTCCAGCTGTGGTTGCCGATCCACATGCCGGCGTTCTTCTCCGCGCCGACCAGCGACGGGTTGTTCTGGACGTTCTGCCCGATGTTGAACAGGGTGGCGCGCACACCGTTCTGCTGCAGCGTCGACAGGAGCGTGGAGGTGTAGCCGGTGGGGCCGTCGTCGAAGGTGAGGCCGACGTAGCCGGCGCCGCAGTCGGCGGCGGCGAGCGGGACGGCGGCGCGTCCGCGCTGGGCCGCGAACCCGGCGGTCGCCGACAGGCTCACCAGGAAGGCGGCCGCGAGCGCCAGCACGGCGGCGATGATCACCGCGCTGCGGGCGCTCAACGGCCTGCGCCGGGGTCTGGCGTGCAAGGGGGCGTGCTGGGGCATCGTGTTTCCTCCATGGGCCGATGGCTGCCCGCGGGCGGCGGGCGGGGGTGGGGAGCGGGCGGTGGAGGTGGAGCGGGGAACCTCATTCTGAAAACTGCTCCGAAAGGTGTCAAGGCATCGAGTGGGACTTTCGAGAACAAAATTCTTTCGTAGTCGAGATGCCATGCGCTGAACTGCGATTTCAGTTTCGAAATATTTCGAGCAGCTTGGAAGGGCGCCGAGCCCGCAAGGGCGCGCGGTTGAAATTTGTAGACCGGTCTGTCTAGTCTGACCGCCATGGCACCGCGCGGAGAGACACGGGAGCGGATCCTGCGGACGGCCGCGGACCTGTTCCAGCGGCAGGGCTACCACGGCACCGGGGTGAACCAGGTGCTCGTGGAGAGCGGCGCGCCCAAGGGCTCGCTGTACTTCCACTTCCCCGAGGGGAAGGAGCAGCTCGCGTCGGAGTCGGTGGCGCTGTCCGGCCGGACGGTCGGCGAGGCGCTCACCGAGGCCGTCCTCGCCGCGCCGGACGCGCGGGCCGGGCTCGCCGCCCTCGGCGAGCACTTCGCACGGAGCCTGCGCGACTCGGACTTCCGCAAGGGCTGCCCCCTCGCGACCGTGGCGCTGGAGACCGCCGCCGAGAGCGAGACCATCCGCGCCGCCTGCGACACCGCCTACGGGGAGTGGCTGGACGGCCTGCGCGCCGCGCTGCGCGGATGGGGCGTGCCCGCCGAGCGCGCCGGGCCGCTCGCCGCGCTGGTCCTGTCGTCCCTGCAGGGGGCCGTCATGCTCGCGCGCGTCCAGCGGGACGTGTCGGTCCTCCACCAGGTCACCCGCCAGCTCGCCGAACTTCTCTGAGGAGTCGCCATGCGCGTCCACCATCTCGACTGCGCCCCCATGCGGGAGATCGAGCCCGTCGACGGGGCGGGAGGCCCGCTGCGGGCGGTGGGCCATGTGCTGCTCGTCGAGACGGACGCCTCCGGCCTGCTGCTCGTGGACGCCGGGATCGGCCTCGGCGACATCGAGCGCCCGTCGGAGCGGCTGCTCGACGACTGGGTGGAGATGGCCGGGCCGGCCCTCGACCCGGCCGCGACCGCCGTCCGGCAGGTGGAGGCTCTCGGGTACTCCCCCGCCGACGTCCGGCACGTCGTCCCGACGCACCTGCACCGCGACCACGCGGGCGGGCTGAGCGACTTCCCCGACGCCGCGGTGCACGTGTTCGAGGCCGAGCACGCGGACGGCGGGAAGACCCCGGCGCAGCTCGCCCACGGCCCGAAGTGGGTCGTGTACGCGGACGGCGGGGGCGAGACGTGGCACGGCTTCGGCGGCGTCCGGGCGCTGGACGGCGTGCGCGAGGAGATCCTGCTCGTCCCGCTCGGCGGGCACACGCCGGGGCACGCGGGCGTCGCGGTGCGCGACGGGGACCGCTGGCTGCTGCACGCCGGGGACGCGTACATGTACCACGGGGAGGTCGACCGTCCCGACCCGGTCGTGCATCCGCTGATGGAGCTGGTCCAGGCGAGCGGCGAGGTGGACCGGGACCTGCGGCTCGCGAACGTCGCGCGGTTGCGCGAGCTGGCGCTGGGCGGCGGGGCGGAGGTGTTCTGCGCCCACGACCCGTGGGAGCTGGCCCGCTACCGCTGAGCGAGGCGGTGCGCCAGGGCGGTGTGGCGGCGGCCCGCGCCGGCGGTGCGGACCGCGGCGGCGAGCGCGCGGCGGGAGCCGACGAGGACGACGAGCTTCTTCGCGCGGGTGATGCCCGTGTAGAGGAGGTTGCGGCGCAGCATCATCCACGAGCCCGTGGTGAGCGGGATGACGACGGCCGGGTATTCGCTGCCCTGCGACCGGTGGATCGTGATCGCGTAGGCGTGGGCCAGCTCGTCCAGCTCGTCGAAGGCGTAGTCGATGCTCTCGTCCTCGTCGGTCACGACGGTCAGCGACTGCTCTTCCAGGTCGACCTTCGTGACGACGCCGACGGTGCCGTTGAAGACGCCCGCCTCGCCCTTGTCGTAGTTGTTGCGGAGCTGGGTGACCTTGTCGCCGGCGCGGAAGACGCGGCCGCCGTAGCGGCGCTCGGGGCGCGCGCCGTCGTGCGGGGTCAGCGCGTCCTGGAGCAGCGTGTTCAGGGAGCCGGCGCCGGCGGCGCCCCGGTGCATGGGCGTCAGGACCTGGACGTCGCGGCGCGGGTCGAGGCCGAACCTGCGGGGGATGCGGTTGGCGACGACGTCCACGGTCAGCTCGGCGGCCTCGTCCTGGTCCTCGCACGGGAACAGGAAGAAGTCGTCGTAGCCGCGGGTGTGCGGGTGGTCGCCCGCGTTGACGCGGTGCGCGTTGACGACGATGCCGGACCGCTGCGCCTGCCGGAAGATCTTCGTGAGCCGGACGCGCGGGATGGCGTCGGCGCCGAGCAGGTCGGCGAGGACCTCGCCCGCGCCGACGGACGGGAGCTGGTCGACGTCCCCCACGAGCAGCAGGTGCGCGCCGCGCGGGATCGCCCTCACCAGCTTGTTCGCGAGGATCAGGTCGACCATGGAGGACTCGTCGACCACGACCAGGTCGGCGTCGAGGGGGTTGTCCTGGTCGTACTCGGGGTCGCCGCCGGGCCGCAGCTGGAGCAGCCGGTGGACGGTCGCGGCCTCGTGCCCGGTCAGCTCGGCGAGCCGCTTGGCGGCCCGCCCGGTCGGCGCCACCAGGACGATCTTGGCCTTCTTCGCGGCGGCCAGCTCCACCACCGACCGGACGGTGAAGCTCTTGCCGCAGCCGGGGCCGCCGGTGAGCACGGAGACCTTGGACGTCAGCGCGAGCTTGACGGCCTCCTCCTGCTCGGGGGCGAGCGCCTGGCCGGTGCGCCGGCGGAGCCACGGGAGGGCCTTGTCCCAGTCGACGTCCGCGAACGCCTTGAGCCGGTCGGTCGGGGCGTCCAGCAGTTCGAGGAGCCCGCGGGCGAGGGAGCGTTCGGCCCGGTGGAACGGGACGAGGTACACCGCGGGGATCGTCGCGGCGTCCTCGCCCTCGCCGGGGATCGGCTCCCGGACCACGCCCTCGTCGCGGGCCAGTTCGTCCAGCGCCGGGACGATCAGCTCCTTCGGCACGCCGAGGATCTTCTCCGCCGCGGTGACCAGGTTCGGCTCGGGCAGGAAGCAGTGCCCGTCGTCGGCGGCCTCCGACAGCGTGTACTGCAGCCCGGCCTTGATCCGCTCGGGGCTGTCGTGCGGGATGCCGACGGCCTGCGCGATCGTGTCGGCCGTCTTGAACCCGATCCCCCACACGTCCGACGCGAGCTGGTACGGCCGCTTCCGGACGGTGTCGATCGACTCGTCGCCGTACTGCTTGTAGATGCGCACGGCGAGGGACGTGGACACGCCGACGCCCTGCAGGAAGACCATCACCTCCTTGATGGCCTTCTGCTCCTCCCACGCCTCGCCGATCCGCTTACTGCGCTTCGGGCCGAGGCCGCGGACCTCGACGAGGCGCTCCGGCTCCTCCTCGATGACGCGCAGGATGTCGGTGCCGAAGTGCTCGACCATCCGGTCGGCCATCACCGGCCCGATCCCCTTGATCATCCCGGAGCCGAGGTAGCGGCGGATGCCCTGGATCGTCGCGGGCAGCACGGTCGTGTACGACTCGACCTCGAACTGCTTGCCGTACTTCGGGTGCGAGCGCCACCGGCCGGTCAGCCGCAGGCTCTCCCCCACCTGCGCCCCGAGCAGCGCGCCGACCACCGTGAGCAGGTCGGGCCCGCTCTTCGCGGTCGCGACGCGCGCGACCGTGTAGCCGGTGTCCTCGTTGGCGTAGGTGATCCGTTCCAGGACCGCGTCCAGTTCCACCGGGCGCGGCGCGGCGTTGGGGTTCGGGGAGGTCGGCACGGTCACCATGATGGACGATCCCGGTGACGGGACGGCCGGAGCCGGGCGGGAGATCCCGCGCGCTCACCTCCCGGCGCCGCCGGGCGTCGCGCCGGCGGACACCTCCAGCACCCCCGTCTCGGTGACGAGCGCGGTCACCAGGCGGGCGGGCGTGACGTCGAACGCGGGGTTGAACGCGGTCACCCCGTCGGGCGCGGTCCGCGCGCCGCCCCAGGTCAGCACCTCGTCGGCCGGGCGCTCCTCGATCGGGATCTCGTCCCCGCCGGCGATCGCCAGGTCGACGGTGCTCCAGGGCGCGGCGACGACCAGGGGGATACCGGCGGCGTGGCAGGCGAGCGCCACGCCGACCGAGCCGATCTTGTTCGCGGTGTCGCCGTTGGCGGCGATCCGGTCGGCGCCGATGACGGCGACGTCGGCGAGGCCGCGCAGGATGGTGCTGGGCGCGGCCCCGTCCGCCTGGACCACGCACGGGATCCCGGCCCGGTCGAGCTCCCAGGCGGTGAGCCGCGCGCCCTGCAGCAGCGGGCGGGTCTCGTCGGCGTAGACGATCTCGACGCGGCCGCGCTCGTGCAGTTCGCGGACGACGCCGAGCGCCGTCCCCCATCCGGCGGTGGCGAGCGCGCCGGCGTTGCAGTGCGTGAGGACGCGCAGGGGCCGGTCGCCCGCGCGGTCCAGGATCCAGTCGGCGCCGTGCGCGCCGATCGCCCGGTTGCCGCGGACGTCCTCGTCCAGGATCGCCTGCGCCTCGGCCGCGACCGCGTCGGCGCCCTTGGCGGCGAACGGCAGGACGCGGTCGACGCCGGCCGCGAGGTTCACGGCGGTGGGCCTGGCCCGGCGGACGCGCGCGATCGCGGCGTCCCGCGCCGCGTCGTCCCATCCCTCGCGCGCGGCCTGCAGCAGGGCGATGGCGACGCCGAACGCGCCCGCGACGCCCAGCGCCGGGGCGCCGCGCACGACGAGCCGGCGGATCGCATCCACGAGCGTGTCGACGTCGCGCGCCACGACGTACTCGACGCGGCCGGGCAGGACGGTCTGGTCCAGCAGGCGCAGCCCGTCGCCCGTCCACTCCAGGGTCCGCACGTCGCTCGTCATAGTGTTCAAACTACTCGTTCAAAGCACCGCGAAGCCCTATGGCGTCGGGCATTCCGCCTCCGCGACTCCGCTCTGCGACCTGCGGCAACTTGACATGGGTCGAACTTGTGTTCGAAATTGTGCAGGGGGCGCAGGAGAGGAGGACGACGGTGCCGGAGGCCGCGCTGCGGGACCTGCCGGCGGTGCCGGAGGCGGCGCCCGGCCGCTCCGCGCCCGCCGGGGCGACGGTGCCGGTGCTGCCCGCGCTGCGGCCCGTGCTGCCGGGCGGCGGGCTGCGGCCCGGCTCGGTCGTCGGCCTCGGCGGGGCGGACGGGCCGGGCGCCGCCTCGCTCGGTCTCGCGCTCGTCGCGGGCGTCTCGCGGCACGGCGGCGAGGACGGCTCCGGCGGCTGGTGCGGCGTCGTCGGCGTCCCGGACTTCGGCGTGCTCGCCGCCGCCGGGATGGGCGCCGACCCCGGGCGGCTGCTCCTCGTCGACGATCCGGGCGGCCGGTGGCCGGACGTGGTCGCCGCGCTGGCGGAGGCCGTCGAGCTGATCCTGCTGCGCCCGCCGGAGCGGCCGGGCGCCGCCGCCGTCCGGCGGCTGCCGGCGCTCGCCCGCAAGCACGGCTGCGTCCTGGCGCTGACCGGCCCGTTCGCCCGCGACTGGCCGGGCGTCCGGCTCCGCCTCCGCCTGGACGAGGCCGCCTGGGAGGGCCTCGGCGACGGCCACGGGCGGCTGACCGGACGCCGCGTCCTGGTGACCGCCGAGGGCCGCGACGCCCCCGGCGCGGGCCGCAGCGCCCGCCTCTGGCTCCCCGCCCCCGACGGATCGGTCGTGCCCGACGGATCGGTCGTGCCCGACGGCTCGGTCGTGCCGGACGGGACCGCGCGGCGGCCCCTGGAGCTCGTCTCCGCCGGCGCGCCCGTGCACCCCCGGCCGTCCGGCGCCCCGCCGCTGGTGCGGGTCGCGGCGGAGGAGGGGATCGCGTGACGCGGGCGCTGGTCGTGTGGTGCCCGGACTGGCCGGTCACCGCGGTCGGGATCGACGCGGCGACGCCCGGGGCCGCGGTGTCGCGGGGCCGGGTCGCGGCGTGCTCGGCGGCGGCGCGGGCCGCGGGGGTGCGGCGCGGGCAGCGGCTGCGGGACGCGCAGCGCCGCTGCCCCGACCTGGTCGTCCGGGAGCGGGACCCGGACGCCGAGGGGCGGCTGTTCGAGGAGGTCGTGCAAGCGGTCGCGGAGCTGACGCCCCGCGTCGAGGTGGTGCGGCCGGGGCTGTGCGCGGTGCCGGCGCGCGGGCCTGCCCGCTTCTACGGCGGCGAGGAGGCGCTGCGCGTCCTGGTGCAGGACACGGTCGTGGAGGCCGGGCACGATTGCGGCTGCGGCATCGCGGACGGGCTGTTCGCGGCGGAGCTGGCGGCGCGGGCCGGGGAGGGCGGCGCCGTGGTGCCCGAGGGCGGCGCGGCCGCGTTCCTCGCGCCGTACCCGCTCGCGGTGCTCGACCGGCCGGAGCTGGCCGACCTGCTGCGGCGGCTCGGCGTCCGGACGCTCGGCGACTTCGCGGCGCTGCCGTCCGGGCACGTCGCCGGGCGGTTCGGTGCGGACGGCGCGCTCGCGCACCGGCTCGCGCGCGGGGAGGAGCCGCGCCCGCTCGCCCCCGTCCCGGGCGCGGCCGACCTGTCGGTGCGCGCCGGCTTCGACCCGCCCGCCGAGCAGGCCGAGCGGGTGGTGTTCGCGGCGAAGCGGCTCGCGGGCGAGCTGCACGAGGGCCTCGCGGCGGACGGGCTGGCGTGCGTGCGGCTGGAGGTCGCGGCCGGGTTCGCGGACGGGCGCGTCCTGCGGCGGCTGTGGCGGCACGAGGGCCTGTCGGCGCTGGCGGTCGCCGAGCGGGTGCGGTGGCAGCTGTCGGCCTGGCAGGGGGCCGAGACCGAGGCAGAGGCCGAGGCGGTGTGGGGCGGTGTCACGTGGGTGGAGCTGGCGCCCGACCAGATCGTCCCGGACGAGGGGCGCCAGGAGGCGCTCTGGGGCCGGACCGCGGTCACCGGCCGGATCACCCGGGCCGCCGACCGCGTCCAGGCGCTCCTCGGGCACCGCGGGATCACCCGGCCGGTGCTCGTGGGCGGGCGCGGGCCGGGCGAGCGGGTCGTCCGGGTGCCGGTCGGCGACCTGGCCCCTCCCGGCCCGCCGGAGGGGCCGTGGCCGGGGCGCGTGACGGGCCCCGCGCCGGCGGTGGTCCCCGCGGCGCCGTCCCCGGCGGAGCTGGTCGACGCGTCCGGCGAGGCGGTGGTCGTCTCGGCGCGGTGCGAGGTGTCCGCGCCGCCGGCCGCGCTCGCGATCGGCGGGCGCTCCGCCGCCGTGACGGGCTGGACGGGCCCGTGGCCGGCCGACGAGCGCTGGTGGGATCCGGACCATGCGCGGCGCAGAGCGCGCTTCCAGGTCACCACGGACGACGGCGCCGCCTACCTCCTCGCCGTCGAAGGCGGCCGATGGCACGTCGAGGCCGTCTATGACTAGGGGGCTGACCAGGCGACGCATCACCGGGCGGCGCACGGCCGGGCGGGGCTCATGACGGGCTGGTACAACCCGCCGATCCCCTGGCGCGAGTTCGAGGAGCGGCTGTCGTGGCGCCCGGCCGCGCGGCCGCCCGCGGAGGCGCCGGCGCCGCCCGGTCCACCGCGCCGCGCCGAGGCCGAGACGGCGTGGGCGGAGCTGCACGTGCACTCGTCGTTCAGCTTCCTTGACGGGGCCAGCGACCCCGCCTCGCTCGTCGCGGAGGCGGCGCGGCTCGGCGTGGAGACGATGGCGATCACCGACCACGACGGCATGTACGGGGCGGTGCAGTTCGCGCAGGCCGCGCGCGACGCCGGCGTCGGGACGGTGTTCGGCGCGGAGCTGAGCCTCGGCCCGCCGGGCCCGCGGACCGGGGAGCCCGACCCGGCGGGGCGGCACCTGCTGGTCCTGGCGCGCGGCGCGCAGGGGTACGCGCGGCTGTGCTCGGCGATCACGTCGGCGCAGCTCGCGGGCGGGAAGAAGGGCCGCCCCGTCTACGACCCGGACGCGCTCGCCGGGGCGCACGGCGGCCACTGGGCGGTGCTGACCGGATGCCGCAAGGGGGCGGTCCCGGCGGCGCTGGAGGCGGGCGGCCCGGACGCCGCGGAGCGGGAGCTGCGCGACCTGATCGCCGTGTTCGGCCGCGGCAACGTGTTCGTCGAGCTGGTCGACCACGACCAGCCGGACGACGACCTGCGCAACGACGCCCTCTACGAGCTGGCGCACCGCACCGGGGCCGGCGTCGTGGCGTCCAACAACGTGCACTTCGCGGCGCCCGGGGCGGACGCGCGGCTGGCGCAGGCGCTGGCCGCCGTCCGCGCCCGCCGCGCCCTGGACGACATGGTCGGCTGGCTCCCGGCCGGCGGCACCGCCCACATCCGGTCCGGGGCGGAGATGGCGCGGCGGCTGGCGCGGTTCCCCGGCGTCCGGGAGCGGACGGTCGAGCTGGCCCGCGAGTGCCGGTTCGGGTTCGACGTGGTCGCGCCCCGGCTGCCCGACTGGCCCGTCCCGGACGGCCACACCGAGGCGACCTGGCTGCGGCGCCTGGTCGCGGAGGGCGCGCGCGAGCGGTACGGGCCGCCGGAGCGCGAGCGGGTGCCGGGCGCGTACGCGCAGATCGCCAAGGAGCTGGACGTCATCGAGCAGCTCGGCTTCCCCGGCTACTTCCTGATCGTCCACGACATCGTGGAGTTCTGCCGGAGCAGGGGCATCCTGTGCCAGGGGCGCGGATCTGCGGCCAACTCGGCGGTCTGCTACGCGCTCGGCATCACGGGCGTCGACGCCGTCCGGCACGGCCTGCTGTTCGAGCGGTTCCTGTCCCCCGGGCGGGACGGCCCGCCCGACATCGACCTCGACATCGAGCACAGGCGCCGCGAGGAGGCCATCCAGTACGTGTACGAGAAGTACGGGCGGGAGTGCACGGCGCAGGTCGCGAACGTGATCAGCTATAGGCCGCGGATGGCCGTGCGGGACGCGGCCCGCGCCCTCGGCTTCTCCCCCGGCCAGCAGGACGCCTGGTCGAAGGGCATCGACCCGCGCGACCCCGTCGGGTCGGAGACCGACGTCCCGGCGCCGGTGCTCGACCTGGCCGGCCGCATGCTGAAGCTGCCCCGCCACCTCGGCATCCACTCCGGCGGCATGGTGATCGCCGACCGCCCGGTCGGGGAGATCTGCCCGATCGAGTGGGCGGCCATGCCGGGCCGCAGCGTCCTGCAGTGGGACAAGGACGACTGCGCGGCGGCCGGCCTGGTGAAGTTCGACCTGCTCGGGCTCGGCATGCTCGCCGCACTGCACGACTGCTTCGACCTGGTGGACGAGCACCACGGGCGCCGCTACGACCTGCAGTCCGTCCCGCCGGAGGACCCGCTCGTCTACGACATGCTGTGCGACGCCGACACGGTCGGGGTGTTCCAGGTGGAGTCGCGGGCGCAGATGGCGACGCTGCCGCGCCTGCGGCCCCGCGAGTTCTACGACCTGGTGGTGGAGGTGGCGCTGATCCGGCCGGGGCCGATCCAGGGGGGGTCCGTCCACCCGTACCTGCGCCGCCGGAAGGGCCTGGAGCCGGCCGTCTGCCCCCACCCGCTGATGAAGCCCGCGCTCGGCCGGACGCTCGGCGTGCCGCTGTTCCAGGAGCAGATGATGCAGCTCGCCGTCGACTGCGCGGGGTTCACACCCGCGGAGTCGGACCAGCTCAGGCAGGCGATGGGCGCCAAGCGCGCCCCCGAGCGGGTGGAGCGGCTGCGGCGCCGGCTGCTGGACGGGATGGCCGAGCGCGGCATCCCGTCCGACATCGCGGAGAGCGTCTACGAGAAGATCCTCGGCTTCACCGGGTTCGGGTTCCCCGAGTCGCACGCGCAGAGCTTCGCCCACCTCGTCTACGCCAGCGCCTACCTGAAGCGCCACTACCCGGCCGCGTTCACCGCCGCCCTGGTGCGCAACCAGCCGATGGGGTTCTACAGCCCGCAGAGCCTCGTCGCGGACGCCAGGCACCACGGCGTCGAGGTCAGGAGCGTGGACATCAACGCCAGCGGCGTCCACCCGACGCTGGAGGAACCGGTCGAGGTCGTCTCCGACCACCCGCACGCGCCGAGCGAGCCGCAGCCGGCGATCCGGCTCGGCCTGTCCGGCATCCGGAACCTGGGCGACGACACCGCGGAGGCGATCGCGGCCGGACGCCCCTACACGAGCATGGAGGACCTCGCCCGGCGGGTGCCGCTGTCGGCCGGGGCGCTGGAGGCGCTCGCGACGGCGGGCGCGTTCGACGGGCTCGGCCTGTCGCGCCGCGAAGCGCTGTGGGCGGCGGGTGCGCTCGCGGGCTCGGGACCGGGGCGGCTGGAGGGCGTGACGCCGGGCGCGTCGGCGCCGGCGCTGCCCCCGATGACGCCGATCGAGGAGACGCTCGCCGACCTGTGGGCCACCGGCGTGTCCCGCGTCCATCCGGTCGCGCACGTCCGGGAGGCCCTGGACGAGACGGGCGCGCTGCCTGCCGCGCGGCTCGCCGCCGTGCCGGGCGAGACGAACGTCCTCGTCGCCGGGCT
Organism: Spirillospora sp. NPDC127506; assembly: GCF_040302145.1. Classification (NCBI taxonomy): domain Bacteria; kingdom Bacillati; phylum Actinomycetota; class Actinomycetes; order Streptosporangiales; family Thermomonosporaceae; genus Spirillospora; species Spirillospora sp. NPDC127506. The sequence goes on from NZ_JBEORG010000011.1 coordinate 36,142, forward strand.
CGTCACCCACCGGCAGCGCCCGCCGACCGCCGGCGGCGTCGTGTTCATGACGCTGGAGGACGAGACCGGCATCATCAACGTGGTGTGCCCGCCGCCGGTGTTCCAGCGGTACCGGGGCCTGGCCGTCGACGCGCAGGCGCTGCTGGTCAGCGGGCGGCTGGAGCGCGCCGACGGGGTCGCGAACGTCCGCGCCGCCCGGCTGCGCCGGCTGCCGGTCCCCGGCCGCGTCAAGGCCCGCGATTTCCATTGATCCGCGGACGCTAGAACCTCGGGCCGCCCTCTGTCATCGTATGGAAGCGTTGGGGCCGCGTGCCGCCGCGGGGCGGCCGCCAAGACGCGGCTCGCCGGGAAAAGGTGATCTCCATGGACGGGCCGCGAGCGTCCTCCCTGCGCGAGCTGCGCCCGGACGACCCCACGCGGATCGGCCGGTACCGCATCGAGGCCAAGATCGGCGAGGGCGGGATGGGCGCGGTCTACCTGGGCCGCGGCGAGGACGGACGCCAGGTCGCGGTGAAGGTCGTCCGCGCCGAGCTGGCCGGCGACCGGACGTTCCTCGCCCGCTTCCACGACGAGGCCGCCAACGCCCAGCGCGTCGCGTCGTTCTGCACCGCGCAGGTCCTCGAACACGGCGAGGACCTCGGCCTCGCCTACATGGTGACCGAGTACATCGACGGGCCCTCGCTGCTGGAGCACGTCAGCGAGAACGGCGCGCTGTCGCCCGGGATGCTGCACGGCGTCGCGGTCGGCGTCGCCGCCGCGCTCGTCGCCATCCACAGCGCGGGGCTGGTGCACCGCGACCTCAAGCCGAGCAACGTGCTGCTGTCCATCTCCGGCCCCCGGGTGATCGACTTCGGGATCGCCCGCGCGCTGGACATGGTGTCCTCGCACACCCGGACCGGGCAGGTCGTCGGGACGCCCGGCTGGATCGCGCCCGAGCAGATCACCACGCAGCAGGTCACCACGGCCGTGGACGTGTTCGCGTGGGGCTGCCTCGTGGCGTACGCGGCGAGCGGCCGCAACCCGTTCGGGCAGGGCTCGTTCCAGATCCTCGCGGCCCGCGCCGTGCACGCCGAACCGGAGGTCGGCGACCTGCCGCCGTCGCTGTCGGGACTCGTCCAGGCGGCGCTGCGCAAGGACCCCGGCGCCCGGCCGAGCGCCCGCGAGCTGCTGCTCGCGCTGGTGGGCGGCGGCGGGGAGGCGGCGGTGACGACCGAGCTGGGCGAGTCGTGGACGTCTCCCCCGCTCGCGGCGGACCCGAGCACCACCGCGCGCGACGGCGCGTCCGCACCGTCTCCGCCGCGGCCGTCGCCTCCGCGGCCTTCGCCCCAGCTTCCGCCGCAGCCCCAGGCTTCACCGCAGCCTCAGGCTTCGCCGCAGCCTCAAGTCCAACCCCAAGCCCAGCCCCGGCCTCAACCGGACCCCCAGGCCCAGCCGCAGCCCCAGGCTCAGCCGCGGCATTCGCCGATGCCCGCGGCGGAGCCGGCGACCCGGCCGGCGCCGGAGCAGCAGCCCACCGCCTACGCGCCCCCGCCGCGGCCGTGGCGGCCGCCGCCTCCGGGGAGGTCCCGGCGCAACACGCTGATCGCCGCGTCGGTGGCGGCCGCGCTGGTGGCGGCGGCCGTGGCGGGCGGCGTCTACTACCTGAACCGGCCGTCCGGCAAGACGGGGGACGCGGGCGCGAAGCCGGCGGCGTTCCCGTCCGGGCCGCTGCTGGTGCGCATCGACACCGAACCCGGCTGGCCGAAGACGTGCCACGCCGACATCGGCCTGTTCACGCCGGGCGGGGCCGTGCGGACGCTGGTCGGCGGGCCGTCCTGCGACACCCTGCCCGAGCGGTCGCCGGACGGCCGGCTCGTCGCGTTCACCCGGAGCGGCGGCGGGAGCACCGCGGCGTGGGTGATGAACGCCGACGGCACCGGCGCCCGGAAGGTCACCGACATCGCGGGCGGGCGGGTGGCCTGGTCGCCCGACGGCACCCGCCTCGCCTACATGGGCCGGCAGGGCGGCGCCAAGCAGATCTTCACGATCGGCCTGCGGGACCACAAGGTCACCCAGCTCACCGACGACGACTCGGCCAAGGACGACCCGATGTGGTCGCCCAAGGGGCGGATCGTGTTCTGGAGCAAGCGCGACGGCGCCGAGCAGATCTACACCCTCGACCCGGACCGCCCTGGCGGCGCCTGGACGCGGCTGACCAGGGACGGCGTCCGCTCGGTCGACCCCGAGTGGTCGCCGGACGGGTCGAAGATCGCATTCACCCGGGGCACGTCCGAGGAGAGCGCGATCTGGACGATGAACGCCGACGGGTCCGCGGCGCGGGCCGTCACCTCCGGCGGCGGGCACGACATGGACCCCGGGTGGTCCCGCGACGGCCGCTGGATCTGCTACGCGCGGGGCGCGACCAGCGACCCGGTGCTGCACGCCGTCCGGGCGGACGGCACCGGCGACCGCGTCCTCACCCCCGCCGGGAGCGTCCTCGGGCACCCGAACTGGGCGTGACCCCGGTCAGCCGGTGATCATGTCGAGGCGGCGCAGGATGACGCCCTCGCGCAGCGCCCACGGGCAGATCTCCAGCTCGGTCAGCTCGAACAGGTCCATCGCGGCGTCCGCGACGATCGCGCCCGCGAGCAGCAGCTCGGCGCGGCTCTCCGACACCCCGGGCAGCCCCGCGCGCTCCGCCGACGGCATCGGCGCGAGCTTCTCCGCCCAGTCCGTCACGTCGGCGTCGGACAGGGCGCGGCGCTGGTACGGCCCGTCGGCGCTCGGCGCCGCCCCGGCGATCCGGGCGAGCTGCTTGAACGTCTTGGACGTGGCGACCGCGTGGTCGGCGGCCCCGTAGCGGGCGACGTCCCCGACGTGCCGGGCGATCTCCGCGCGGACGTGCCGGCGCAGGTCGCGGATCTCCTCCGGCGGCGGCGGGTCGGCGGTGAACCAGCCGCGGGTGAGCCGGCCCGCGCCGAGCGGCAGCGAGATCGCCACATCCGGCTCCTCGTCGATGCCGGACGCGATCTCCAGCGACCCGCCGCCGATGTCGACGACCAGCAGCCGCCCCGACGACCAGCCGAACCAGCGGCGGACGGCGAGGAACGTCAGCCGCGCCTCCTCCTCGCCGGGCATCGAGCGGATGTCGATCGACTTGTCGGCGCGGATCCGGGCGAGCACGTCCTCGCCGTTGGCGGCGTCGCGGACGGCGGACGTCGCGAACGCGACCAGGTCCTCGACGCCCTTGTCCTCGGCAACCTGCAGCGCCTCGTCGACGAAGTCGCGCAGCAGCGCCTCGCCCTCCTCGGACAGGCGGTCGGAGTCGTCCAGGTGGGCGGTGAGCCGCAGATCGGCCTTGTGGGAGTACGCGGGCAGGGGCCGCGCCCCCTGGTGGGCGTCGACCACCAGCAGGTGCACGGTGTTCGAGCCCACGTCCAGCACGCCGAGTCGCATGCCTGCGACGCTACCGGACGCCCCGCGGCGCGGGTGCGGCCCGGTCGGCGGCCGGTTGCGGCTACGGTGGCGGGCATGGAAGCGGGATCGCAGCGCCGGTGGAGAGTGCCCCCAGGTCACGTGGCGGTGAAGTGCGCCGCCGCGGCGGCCGTCACGGCGCTCATCGTCCTCTACAGCCACGACCCGCAGTTCCTGTTCCTCGCCGGAGCCGCGGCGATCGGGCTGAACGCGCTCGCGCTGCGCGACCTGGTCGCGCCGGTCCGGCTCGCCGCCGACGGGGACGGCCTCACGGTCGTCGCCGGCTACGCGGGGCACCGGCGCATCGGCTGGGACGAGGTGCGCACGATCAGGGTCGACGAGCGGCGCCGGCTGCTGCTGCACACGCGGATGCTGGAGATCGAGACCGCCGACGACCTGCACCTGCTCAGCGCGTTCGACCTCGGCTCCGACGTCCACGACGTCGCCGACGAGCTGTACCGGCTGCGGGCCCGCACGGACCGCTAGGGCTCGGGCAGCTCGTCCGGGGTCGGGTAGGAGCTCTGCGCGCCCCGCCTGCGGACGGCGGCGGCGCCGGCGCGGGCGGCGTACCGGGCGGCGTCGCGCAGCGCGTCGCCGCGCGCGAGGCGCAGGCACAGCGCGGCGGTGAAGGCGTCGCCCGCGCCGGTCGTGTCGACGGCGTCGGTCTTCGGGGACGGGACCGCCGCGACGCCCTCGCCGTCGGCGACCACGGCGCCCTCGGCGCCGAGGGTGACGACGGCGGAGCGGGGCCCGGAGCGGGCGAGCGCCGCCGCGGTCTCGCGGGGGTCGCCGCCGGCGCCGCCGAGGACGAACGCGGCCTCGTGCTCGTTGACGACCAGCGGGTCGCAGAGGGCGAGCAGCCCGGCGGGGACGGGCGCGGGCGGCGACAGGTTGAGCACGACCCGCCCGCCCGCCTCCGCCGCGGCGCGGGCGGCGGCCTCCACGGCCGGCAGCGGCACCTCAAGCTGGAAGGACACGACGGACGCCCCGGCGATCATCGCGCGGGCGGCCTCGACGTCGGCCGGGGTGAGCCGGGCGTTCGCGCCGGGCGAGACGATGATGCTGTTGTCGCCGTCCGGCCCGATCGTGATGAGCGCGACGCCGGTCGGCACGCCGGGCGTGGTCGCGAGGTGGGCGAGGTCCACACCGCCGGCGGCGAGCGCGCCGCGCAGCAGCTCGCCGTGCCCGTCGTCGCCGACCCGCCCGACGATCCCGGCCCGGCCGCCGAGCCGCGCCGCCGCGACCGCCTGGTTGGCGCCCTTCCCGCCCGGATGGACGACGAGGTCGGAGCCGAGCACGGTCTCCCCCGGCGCCGGCCGCCGGTCGACCTCGACCACCAGATCCGCGTTCACCGACCCGACCACGGCGACTTCCCACTGCCCGACCACGCAGTAACCACTACAGGTCCGGCGGTCCCCGCGCAACCGCTGGTCAGACCGGGTGCAGCTCGGCCAGGTCGACGTCCTCGGCGAGTTCTTCGACGGAGGCGTAGTAGCCGCGGCCGGCGAGCATCCCGTTCCGCGTCACCAAGAAGGCGCTGTCCCCGTGAACGCCCGCGTACTCCGCCAGGACCCGGTGTGCGCCCGTCAACCGCACCGCCGTCACGCGCAGCCCGCCGGGCCCCGCCCAGCTCCCCCGATCATCCTCCATGCACGGAACGTTACGTATCGCTACGCTCAGTAGCGCCACCGGGTTCCGCCGTCGAGTTGCCGCCCGCCCGCCGATGGCACGATCATGACCGGGTGACCGACTTCTCGGGCGGGACCTCCGCCGGCCTGGACACCGGCTCCCCCAACGTCGCGCGGATGTACGACTACTGGCTCGGCGGGAAGGACAACTTCGCCGCCGACCGGGAGGCCGCCGAGCGCGTCGTGGAGATCTCCGAGGGGCGCGTCGTGCGGGGCGTCCGCCTCAACCGCGCGTTCCTGCGCGCCGCGGTGCGCGCCGCCGCCGAGGCCGGCGTCCGGCAGTTCCTCGACCTCGGGTCCGGGCTGCCGACGCAGGAGAACGTGCACGAGGCCGCGGCGGCCGCCGCCCCCGGCGCGCGGACCGTCTACGTCGACAACGACCCGGTCGTCTGCGCGCACGGCCGGGCGCTGCTCGCGGGCGCGGGGAACGTCGGGTTCGCCGAGGCCGACCTGCGCCGCCCGGACGCGGTGCTCGGCCATCCGGTCGTCCGCGACATGATCGACTTCTCCGCGCCGGTGGCGCTGCTGCTGGTGTCGGTGCTGCACTTCGTGGACGACGCCGACGATCCGCACGCGCTGGTCGCCCGCTACCGCGACGCGCTCGCGCCCGGCAGCCGGCTGATCCTGTCGCACCTGGCCACCGACGCCTTCCCGGAACAGATGGCGCGGGCCGAGCAGGTCTACGAGGGGGCGAGCGCGCGGCTCGGCGCCCGCCCGAGCGCGCTGATCCGCCGCTTCTTCGACGGGTTCGAGCTGCTCCCGCCGGGCCTCACCGGTCCCCGCGAGTGGCTGGAGGGCGGCGGGACCGACGGCGAGCGCTTCGCCGGCCTCGTCGGCACGGGCGTGCTGCGCTGACCGCTACCCCTCCCGCCGGCCGCTCCGGTCGCGGGCGATCTCCCGGAAGGCGTCCTTGAAGACCGCGTAGCGCTCCTCGCCCAGGGCGCGCCGGTGCCGGTCCTCGATGCCGGCGATGATGGCGCGGGCCTTGGCCATCTCGTCCAGCCCGCGCTCGGTGGGCACGATCCGCTTGGCGCGGCGGTCGGCGGGGTCGGGCTCGCGGCGGACGTAGCCGAGCGCGGCCAGCTCGTCCACGATCGTGCCGACGATCTGCTTGTGCCGCCCGGAGCGGGCCGACAGCTCGGTCGCCCGCGACCCGCCCGCGTCCAGGAAGGCCAGCACGGCGCCGTGCCGCGGCCGGACGTCCGGGTGGCCCTCCTCGGCCAGCCGCTCGAACAGCTCCTCCCGCAGCGCCCGCGTCAGCCGCGCCGCCAGCATCGCCAGGTCGGGCTCCCGCCCTCCGGCCCCGTCCTCAGTGGTCACGAATATTGACTATATATCGGTCGTCGCTGAGGGCGGCGTGGACGCGGGCGCAGGCGTCCGAGCCCTGATCGCCGGGTTGGACGCGTACGCCCCGGGGGTCGCGCGGCTCGTCGGGGCCGTCCGCGGGCTCCGCGACACGGGCGGCTTCCTCCCGCCGGACCTGCCTCCGGACCCGCCGGGCTGAGCTCAGGGAGCGACCTGCACCAGCTCGATCCCCAGGAGGTCGGCGAGGGACTCCAGATCGGCGGTCAGGTGGCCTGTGCCGAGCGCCCAGTGGTGGGAGATGCCGGTGGCGCTCCACGCGTCGACCCACTCGCCGGGGTCGCAGCCGAAGTCGACGCGGGACGTGGTGTTGCCGATCTGCAGCAGCGGCCCGTCCACGGTCTCGCCCTCGGACGCGACGAACGCGAACCGGCCGTCGCGCCGCTGGACGATCCCGAACGCGGTGACCGGCCCGTGCTTGACGTCGAACTCCACCGACACGCCGTAGCCGCGCTTGCCGTGGTAGACGCCGAGGCCGCGCAGCAGCGGGCGGCGGGCGCTGATCGCCAGGTGCGCGGGGCCGTCGTGGCCCATCTCGACGTGGCCGCGGCGGAAGTCCAGGGCCTGCAGCTCGGTGAACGAGCCGCCCGCGCCGAGCCGGTCGGCGATCAGCATGGCGAGGGAGGTGCGCAGCTCGTACTCGCCGGCGGCGGGGACGCCGCGGGCGGTCAGCAGCGAGGCGCCGAGGATCATGCCGGCGCCGAGGCGCTCGTGGATCTCGCCGTCCAGGCCGCGGTGGTAGTAGGCGAGGCTGTCGAGGGCGAAGTCCTCGGCGAGGCGGTCCAGGCCGACGGCGACCCGCGCCGCCCACGTCAGGTCGTCGTCGTCGACGGACGCGTCCAGCTCGAAGATCTTCTCCGCCTCGGCCTTCTTCGCGGCGGTCTCGGCGTCGGTGACCTTCTCCACCCGGACGCGCAGGTCGTCGAACTCCAGCACCTCGACGTGCCCGCCGAAGTTGGCGCTGACCAGGGTCAGGTCGGTGGAGACGTCCAGCATGCCCGGGTACAGGTGGCCCATCAGGCCGTGCCGGCCCCTGCGCAGCGCGGCCCGGACCCCGGCGGCCCGCACCCAGCGGCCGATCTTCGCCCAGGCCCGCTCGTCCTCCAGGTATCCGGACACCGAGCGGAACGGGACGCCGCAGCGCTCGAACGCGTTGGCCATCTCCGGCAGCGGGCAGGCGCCGCAGTAGGCGAGCCACTGCCCGGTGTCGAACGTCGCGTGGTCCATCGACTCGGTCGGCTGCAGGTTGATCAGCAGGACGGGCGCGTCCGCCCGCTGCGCGACCGGGACCAGCATCGACGCGGTCATGTAGGTGGTGAGGAAGCCGACGATGATGTCGCAGCCGGCGGCGCGGAGCCGCTCGGCCGCGGCGGCGCCCTCCTGCGCGTCGGAGATGAACCCGGCGTCGACGACCTCGGCGCCGAGCCCGCGCATCCGCTCGGCGACGCGCCCGGCGGAGCGCTTCAGCTGCGGCAGCAGGTCGGGGAACTGCGGCCAGTACGCGCCGAGCCCCCCGGCGACGAGACCGACCTTGACGGGCGGGGAGGCGGTTTCTGCGAACTTCTCGGGCACGTCCATCGTTGTCCTTCCGGGTTCCTTTGGTCGAGCGGGCCCTACGGGACGGCCGGCGGCCCGGGTGGGGACGGTGCGGCGGCGGACGTGTGTGAGCGCCGCCGCACCGCCCGGGCCCCGGCCGTCCCTCCTTTCCGGTGATGCCCCGTCAGCGCAGGAAGGCGGCGGCGACGCCGGCGTCGACCGGGATGTGCAGTCCGGTGGTGCGGGTCAGGTCCCCGCCGGTGAGGGCGAACACGGCCGCGGCGACGTGCTCGGGCAGCACCTCGCGCTTCAGCAGCGTCCGCTGGGCGTAGAACTCGCCGAGCTTCTCCTCCTCCACTCCGTACACGGCGGCGCGCTGGGCGCCCCAGCCGCCGGCGAAGATGCCGGAGCCGCGCACCACCCCGTCGGGGTTGACGCCGTTGACGCGGATGCCGTGCTCGCCGAGCTCGGCGGCCAGCAGCCGCACCTGGTGCGCCTGGTCGGCCTTCGTCGCGCCGTAGGCGATGTTGTTCGGCCCGGCGAACACGCCGTTCTTGGACGCGATGTAGACGATGTCGCCGCCCATGCCCTGCTCGACCATCACGCGGGCGGTCTCGCGGGACACCAGGAACGAGCCGCGCGCCATGACGTCGTGCTGCAGGTCCCAGTCGGCGGCGGTCGTCTCCAGCAGCGGCTTGGAGATCGACAGGCCGGCGTTGTTCACGACGAGGTCGACGCCGCCGAACGCCAGGACCGCCTCCCGGACGGCCGCCGCGACCTCCTCCTCGGAGGTGACGTCGGCGCCGACCGCGACGGCGGCGTCCGGCGCGCGGAGCGCCGTCGCGCCGATCTCGGCCGCGACCTTCTCGGCGGCCGCGAGGTCCCGGTCGGCGACCGCGACGCAGGCGCCCTCGGCGGCCAGGCGGCGGGCGGTGGCCGCGCCGATCCCGGAGCCGCCGCCGGTGACCAGCGCGACCCGCGCGGCGAGGGGCTTGGGCTTCGGCATGCGGCGGAGCTTGGCCTCCTCCAGCTCCCAGTACTCGATGCGGAACTTCTCCGCCTCGTCGATCGGCGCGTACGACGACAGCGCCTCCGCGCCGCGCATCACGTTGATCGCGTTGACGTAGAACTCGCCGGCCACCCGGGCGGTCTGCTTGTTCGCGCCGAAGGAGAACATGCCGACGCCGGGGACCAGGACGATCGCCGGGTCCGCGCCGCGCATCGGCGGCGAGCCGGGCGCGGCGTGCCGGTCGTAGTAGGCCGCGTACTCCTCGCGGTAGGCGGCGTGGAGCTCCTTCAGGCGCGCCTTGACGTCGTCGAGCGGCGCGTCCGGCGGCAGGTCCAGGACCATCGGGCGCACCTTGGTGCGCAGGAAGTGGTCCGGGCAGGACGTGCCGAGCGCCGCGAGCCGCGGGTGCTCGGCGCGGGACACGAAGTCGAGGACGGCCTCGCCGTCGGTGAAGTGCCCCACCTGCGGCCGGTCGGTGGACGCCAGCCCCCGCAGCAGCGGGAACAGGGCGGCGGCGCGGGCGCGCCGCTCGCGCTCCGGCAGCGCCGGGTGGACCACCTCGCCGAACGGGTCGGCCCTGCCGTGCTCGGCGATGTAGGTCTCGGCGGTGCGGATGATGTCGAGCGAGTTGGCCTTGCACTCCTCGCTCGTGTCGCCCCAGGCCGTGATGCCGTGCCCGCCGAGGATCACCCCGATCGCCCGCGGGTTGGCGCGCTTGATCTCGGCGATGTCGAGGCCGAGCTGGAAGCCGGGCCGCCGCCACGGCACCCACGCGACCCGGTCGCCGAAGATCCGCCGGGTCAGCTCCTCGCCGTCGGCGGCCGTCGCGATCGCGATGCCGGAGTCGGGGTGCAGGTGGTCGACGTGCGCGGCCTCGACCAGGCCGTGCATGGCGGTGTCGATGGACGGCGCCGCGCCGCCCCTGCCGTGCAGGCAGTAGTCGAACGCGGCGACCATCTCGTCCTCGCGCTCGACGCCCGGATACACGTCGACGAGGGCGCGCATCCGGTCCAGACGCAGCACCGCCAGGCCCTCCTCGGTGAGGGTGCCGAGGTCGCCGCCCGAGCCCTTGACCCACATCAGCTCGACGTCGCGGGCCGTCACGGGGTCGGTGACGGTGCCCTTGGCCGAGGCGTTGCCGCCCGCGTAGTTGGTGTTGCGCGGGTCCGAGCCGAGGGTGTTGGCCCGTTCGAGCAGCTGCTCCACCTCGGGCGGGGTGGCAGTCATCGGTTCGTCTCCTTCACCTGTCAGGCGCCCCAGCCGGCGCCCTGGCCGTCCTTGCGCTCCTCGACGATCCGCTCGTAGTAGCCGGACTCCTTGTAGGCCGCGACCGGGTCGGGGTGCAGGCCCATCTCCTCGCGCAGCTCGGCGAGCAGCGGCCGGACGTCGGTGTTGTAGGCGTCCATGAAGATCGCGTTGGCCTCCAGGACGTCGCCGGCCGCCTGCGCGGCGCGCAGCGCGTCCCCGTCCACCAGCAGCGCCTTCGCCGTGGCCTCCTGCACGTTCATCACCGAGCGGATCTGGCCCTGGATCTTCGGCTCGACGTTGTGGCACTGGTCGAGCATGAACGCCACGCCCGCCTCGGGGTCGTAGCCGCCGCCCCGCACCACCTCGTACATGATCCGGAACAGCTGGAACGGGTCGGCGGCGCCCACCATCAGGTCGTCGTCGGCGTAGAAGCGGGAGTTGAAGTCGAACCCGCCGAGCTTCCCCTCGCGCAGCAGGAACGCCACGATGAACTCGATGTTGGTGCCGGGCGCGTGGTGCCCGGTGTCGACGACGACCTGCGCCTTCGGGCCGAGCTTGACGCAGTGCGCGTAGGAGGAGCCCCAGTCCGGCAGGTCGGTCATGTAGAAGGCGGGCTCGAACAGCTTGTACTCCAGCAGGAACCGCTGGCCGTCGCCGAGCCGCTCGTACACGGCGGCGAGCGCCTCGGCCATCCGGTCCTGCCGGGCGCGGATGTCGTCCTGCCCCGGGTAGTTCGTCCCGTCGGAGAACCACAGCTTCAGGTCGCGGGACCCGGTCAGGTCCATGATGTCGACCGCTTCGAGCAGGTGGTCCAGGGCTTTGCGGCGGACGGCGGGGTCGGGGTTGGTGACGCTGCCGAGCATGTAGTCGTCGTCCTGGAACACGTTGGTGTTCACGGCCCCGATCCGCACGCCGCGCTCCTCCGCGTACGCGGCCAGCGCGGCGTAGTCGTCCACCCTGTCCCAGGGGATGTGGACGGCCACGCTGGGCGCGACGCCGGTGAACCGGTGCACCTGCGCGGCGTCGTCGATCTTCTCCTGCGGGGTGCGCGGCACGCCCCGCTGGGCGAAGACCTTGAACCGGGTCCCCGAGTTCCCGTACGCCCACGAGGGAGTCTCGATCTGCTGGCGGCGCAGGGCGTCCTTCACCGCGCTGGTGTCGTTCACGGTTACCTCTCTCAATCCAGGTGGAAGACCTCGGCGAGCGGCCGCATGCCCTCGTCGGGGCGGCCGTCGAGGTCCTCGAAGTACTGCGCCATCTCCGCCTGCCAGCGGGCGTTGACCTCGGTGCGGGCCATCGCCTCCTGGGCGGCCTGGAAGTCGTCGGTCTCCAGGTAGCCGACGAGGAGGCCGTCCTCCCGCAGGAACAGCGAGTAGTTGCGCCAGCCGGTGTCGCGCAGCGCGTTCAACATGTCGGGCCAGACCGCCCGGTGGCGCTCCTTGTACTCCTCCAGGCGGTCCTGCCGGACCTTCAGCAGGAAGCAGACGCGCTTCGTGCGTTCGGGCATGGGCCGATCAGCCTTTCCGCCCGCGGGGCGGCGTCCGCCGCCCCGCGGGCCGCTCCGCTCGTCCTCAGAAGTGGTAGTCGTCGATGTTCTTGGCGTCGAAGACGGTGGGCGGGCCGAGGATGACCTCGCCGCCCGAGCCGATCGTGCGCTCGCCGAGCTTGCCGGCCTTGAACTTCTCGCCCTCGGCTCCGGTGATCTGGCCGGACGACAGCGCCGCCGCCGCGTAGGCGGCCAGGTAGCCGAGGTTCTTGGGGTCCCACAGCTCGAATTTCTCGACCGTGCCGTCCTTGACGAACTTGCGCATCTGGTCGGGGGTGCCGAGGCCGGTCAGCACGACCTTGCCCTTGTACTTGGAGCCGGAGATGTAGCGGGCCGCGGCGGCGATGCCGACGGTGGTCGGCGAGATGATGCCCTTGAGGTTGGGGTACGCCTGCAGCAGGCCCTGCGTCTGCTGGAACGACTTCTGGTCGTCGTCGTCGCCGTAGGCGACCTTGACGAGCTTCATCTTCGAGTACTCGGGCTTGGCGAGCTCGTCCTTCATGAACTTGATCCAGGTGTTCTGGTTCGTGGCGTTCGCCGTCGCCGACAGGATCGCGATCTCGCCCTCGTGGCCGATCTGCTCGGCGAGGAGCTTGACCTCGCTGCGGCCGATCTCCTCGGAGCTGGCCTGGTTGATGAACACGTCCCGGCACTCGGGGTTGGTGTCGGAGTCGTAGGCGACGATCTTGATGTTCTTGGCCATCGCCTGCTTCAGCGGGCCGCACACCGCGTTCTCGTCGTTGGCGGCGATGAGGATCGCGTCGTGCCGCTGCTGGATGAGCGTGTTGATGTAGGAGACCTGGGAGGACGCGGACGCGTCGGACGGGCCGACCTCCTTGGCCTCCGCGCCGAACTCCTTGGCCGCGCCGATGCCGGCGTTGTCGACGATCGTCTCGTAGGGGTTGTTGACCTGCTTGGGGAGGAACGCCAGCTTCAGGCCCTTCTTCAGCGGCGCGTTCGGGTTCGCCGTGGCGTTGCCTCCGGCGGCCTTGGCCTCCCCGGAGCCGGAGTCGTTCTTGGTCGTGCCGCCGCAGGCGGCCATGCCGAGGGCCAGGACGCTCGCCGTGGCGACGGCCGCCAGCCGGCGCGGGGCGCGCAGACGAATGGTCATCACGATTGCCTTTCGGGGTCGGGAGGAATGCGGCGGGGGGACGTGTCTCAAGGGGTCAGGTGGGGGCGGGGGCCGCGGGTCTCGCGCCCCGCCGCCTCCCTCGCGCGTCGCGGGCCACGGCGATCAGCCGCGGGGTGAGGACGCTGACGATGAGGAGCAGCCCGGTGACGATCGACTGGACCTCGGTGGAGACGTCGTTGAGCATCAGCAGGTTGCGGAGCAGGCCGATGAGCAGCACGGCCGCGATGACGCCGCCGAGCGTGCCCTTGCCGCCGTCGAAGTCGACGCCGCCGAGCAGCACCGCCGCGATGACGGCGAGCTCCAGGCCGAGGCCGTTGTCGGCGCGGGCGCTGCCGTAGCGGAGCGTGTAGACGATGCCCGCGAACCCGGCGACCAGGCCGGACACCGTGAACAGGATCAGCTTGATGCGCTTGACCCGGATGCCGGCGAAGTAGGCGGCGTCCTCCTGCGCGCCGATCGCGAACAGCGACCGGCCGACGCCGGTGGCGTGCAGGACGACTCCGGTCGCGGCGGCCAGCAGGACGAACAGCGCGATCGGATACGGGATCGGGGTGCCGGGGACGGACGAGGTGGCGAGGTCGGTGTAGGCGAACGGGAACTCCGAGACGGCCCCGGTGCCGAGCGTCACGTACGCGAGCCCCCGGTAGAGGGTCATCGTGCCGATCGTCACGGCCAGGGACGGCAGCCCCAGCCTGGTCACGAGCAGCCCGTTGACCAGGCCGCAGACGAGGCCCACGACGAGCACGATCGGGATGATCGTCTCGATCGCCATGCCGCCGTCCCACATCTTGCCGGTGAGCGCGCTGCACAGCCCGAGGACCGAGGCCACCGACAGGTCGACCTGCCCGCACACGACCAGCAGCGTCATCGGCAGCGCGATCAGCGCGATCTCCGACAGGTCGTCCAGCGCGAACGACAGGTTGTCGTCACTGGCGAAGTCGGGCGAGAACCCGGCGCCGCCGGCGAACACCACGACCAGCAGGGCGGTGACGGCGGTCTCCCACCGCATCAGCCCTCCGAGGCGGCTCATGCCCGTCCCTCCTTCTCCTGCGGGACCGTCTCCGCGGCGTCCCGGTGCGCGGCGGATTCGAGGGACCGCTGCTTCAGCGCCCGGGTGACGCGCAGCGCCAGCAGCCGGTCCACGCTGATGGCGAGCAGCAGCAGGACGCCGGTGATCGCGTCCTGCCAGAACGAGTTGACCTTGAGCACCACCAGCACGCTGCCGATGGTGGTGAGCAGCAGGCCGCCGAGCGCGGCCCCGTACACCGTCCCGACGCCGCCGGTGATGGCGACGCCGCCGACGACGACGGCCGCGACGACCGTCAGCTCCCAGCCGTGCGCGGCGTCCGCGACGACGGTGCCGAACCGGGCGAGCCACAGCACCCCGGCCAGGCCGGCGAGCGCGCCGCTGACCAGGTAGGCGGTGAGGACGCGGCGGCGGATCGGCACGCCCGCGAGCCGCGCGGCCTCAGGGCTGGACCCGATCGCGTAGAACTCGCGCCCGGACGAGTAGGAGCGCAGGTAGTACCCGGCCGCCAGCATCACCGCGACGGTGACGATCGGCAGGTAGGGGACGCCGAGGATCCCGTCGTTGCCGAGCTTCAGCACCGAGGACGGCAGCTCGGCGGCGCCGATCTGCTGCCCGTGGGCGATGCGGTAGTCCAGGCCCTGGATCACGTACAGCGTGCCGAGCGTGACGACGAGGGAGGGGACGCGGCAGAAGCTGACCAGCAGCCCGTTGGCCAGCCCGCACGCCAGCCCGATCGCGACGCCGAAGAGCAGCACCGGCACGACGCCGTGGCCGCCCTCGGCGGCGAACTTGCCGGCGCTGAACGCGACGAGCCCGACGACGGACCCGACCGACAGGTCGATGTTGCGGGTCACCACGACCACCGTCTGCCCCACGGCGAGCAGCACGAGGATGGAGGCGTTGAGGAAGATGTCCTTGACGCCCTGCCCGGACAGGAACCGCGGGTTGGCGATCGTGGTCGCGACGACCAGGACGACGAGGCCGCCGAGGATGCTCATCTCGCGGGCGCGCAGCACCAGCTCGACCAGGCGGCGGCCGCCGCCCGCCGGGCCGCCCGCGCCGCCCGGCCGCGCCGGAGTCTCGGTGAGAACGGTCATCGGGCACCGCCCATCTGGGGGACGACCCCGCCCATCTGGGGGACGACCCCCAGACCCCCGCAGGGGCGGCATGCCGATCCTCGCTCCGCTGCGGTCGTCACAACCCCGCCCATCTGGGGGACGACCCCCAGACCCCCGCGGGGGCGGCATGCCGATCCTCGCTCCGCTGCGGTCGTCATGCCGCCTCCCCCGTTCCCGCGCGGCCGGTGGCCGCGGCCATCACGCTCTCCTCGGTCGCGTCCGCGCGGGCGATCTCGGCGGTGAGCCGCCCCTCGTGCATGACGAGGACGCGGTCGGCCATGCCGAGCACCTCCGGCAGGTCGGAGGAGATCATCAGCACCGCGAGGTCCTGCGCGGCCAGCTCCGACAGCAGCCGGTGCACCTCGGCCTTGGTGCCGACGTCGATGCCGCGGGTCGGCTCGTCCACGATGAGCACGGCGGGCTCGGTGGCGAGCCACTTGGCGAGCACGACCTTCTGCTGGTTCCCGCCGGACAGGACGCCGACGGCGTCGCTGAGCCGGGAGTACTTGAGCCGGAGCCGCAGCCCCCAGTCGGCGGCGCGGTCCCGCTCGACCCGCCGGGAGATCAGGCCGCCGCGCCCGGTGGCGCGGCGCAGCGCCTTCAGCTGGGTGAGGCCCATGTTCCGCTCGATGGACATGTCCATGACGAGGCCCTGCTGGCGGCGGTCCTCGGGGACGAGCGCGAGCCCGGCCGACATCGCGGCGGTGGGGCTGCCCGCGGGCAGGGCGCGCCCCTGCACCTCGACGGCGCCGGCGTCCCAGCGGTCCACCCCGAAGATCGCGCGGGCGACCTCGCTGCGGCCGGCGCCGACCAGCCCGGCCAGCGCGACGATCTCGCCGCGGCGGACCTCGAAGGAGACGTCGGTGAAGGCGCCCTCGCGGGTCAGCCGGCTGACCTTGAGCGCGACCTCGCCGGGCGTCACGTCCTGCTTGGGGTAGAGGGCGTCGAGGTCGCGGCCGACCATCCGGCGGACGAGGTCGTCCGGGGTGATGTCCTCGGTGAGGTCGGTGCCGACGTGGGCGCCGTCGCGCAGGGTCGTGACCCGCCGGCAGAGCTCGAAGATCTCCTCCAGCCGGTGCGAGATGAACAGCACCGCGCAGCCCTGGTCGCGCAGCGTGCGGGTCACCGCGAACAGGCGGGCGACCTCCTGGCCGGTGAGCGCGGCGGTGGGCTCGTCCATGATGAGGACCCGCGCGTCCCGGGAGATGGCCTTGGCGATCTCGACGACCTGCTGGTCGGCGATCGACAGGCCGCGGGCGGGCTGCTGCGGGTCCAGCGCGACGCCGAGCCGCTCGAAGAGCCTCGCGGTCTCGGCGTGCATCGCGCGGCGGTCGATGCGGCCGAGCGCGGCGCGGGGCTGGCGGCCCATGAAGATGTTCTCGGCGACCGACAGGTCGGGGAACAGCGTGGGCTCCTGGTAGATGACGGCGACGCCCGCGGCCTGCGCGTCGGCGGGGCCGCCGAAGACCACCGGCTCCCCGTCCACGCGGACCTCGCCCGCGTCGGGGCGGTGCACTCCTGCGAACGTTTTTACGACCGTGGACTTGCCGGCCCCGTTCTCGCCGGCGAGGGCGTGCACCTCGCCCGCGTGCAGCTCCAGCGTGACGCCCTGCAGGGCGCGCACGGCGCCGAACGACTTGCTCACGTTGACCAGTGCCAATGTCGGCGGCGCCGACCGGCCCGGTGCGTTCATGGCGGCCCTCCTCGCGGGGGACGTCGGTTTCCCGCAGCTGAAAAACGTTTTAACGTGATGTTGCGCAGGACGCTAGATGTGACCCGGAGCACCCGTCAAGAGGGGATCCGTTCGAAGACCCGGCCGGAAGCGGCGAAAACACCGTCCGGACAAGGGCGGCGGAACTTTCCGAAGTCGTCCCGCCGGGGCCGCGCGGCCGGGATCCGGCCGCCCGGGGTTCCGACTCTGGGGTTGACACGTTTTAATGACATGACCCAAAGTGAGCGGCGACACAGACGGACGGACCGGGGGACGCGCATTGAGCAGGACGGTCGGCATCAAGCAGGTCGCGGAGCGCGCCGGCGTCTCCCCCGGCACCGTGTCCAACGTGCTCAACCGGCCCGAACGGGTCGCCGAGGCGACCCGCGCCCGCGTCGAGCAGGCGATCCGCGAGCTGGGGTTCGTCCGCAACGGCTCGGCGTCCACGCTGCGCGCCGGGCACAGCAGCACGCTGGGGCTGATGGTCCTCGACCTCGCCAACCCGTTCTTCACCGACGTGGCGCGCGGCGTGGAGGACATCGCCAGCGAGCGCGGCTACGCGGTGCTGCTGGCGTCGTCGGCCGAGTCGGCGGAGCGGGAGCAGCGCAACCTGCGGGTGTTCGCCGAGCAGCGGGTGCGCGGCGTGCTGCTGACCCCGTTCGGCGACGACGGGGAGACCGCCGACCGGCTGCGGGAGCGCAACGTCCCGGTGGTGCTGCTCGACCATCCGACGCCGCGGGCCAACCAGTGCTCGGTCGCCGTCGACGACGTGGCGGGCGGCGAGCTGGCGGTCCGCGAGCTGCTCGACGGCGGGGCCCGCACGCTGGCGTTCGTCACCGGGCCGATGGTGCTGCGGCAGTGCGCCGACCGGCGCAGGGGCGCGCTGCGGGCGCTGCGCGCCGCCGGGCTCGGCCGCGAGGCGATGCGCGAGGTCCCGGTCGGCGCGATGAACGCGCGGTCGGGGCAGGAGGCGGCGCGGCGGCTGCTGGAGACGGGCCCGCCGCTGCCGGACGCGATCTTCTGCGCGAACGACCTGCTCGCGCTCGGGGTGCTGCGCGTCCTGCTGCAGGCCGGGATCAAGGTGCCGACTGACGTGGCCTTGATCGGGTACGACGACATCGAGTTCTCGGCGGCCGCCGCCGTCCCCCTCAGCTCGGTGCGGCAGCCGACCTACCAGCTCGGCCGCATCGCGACCGAGCTGCTGCTGGAGGAGTGCGACGAGTCGGCCGGGCACGCCCACCAGCAGGTCATGTTCCAGCCCGAACTGGTCGTCCGCGAGTCCAGCCGTTCAGCGTCCGGAGGCCCATCATGAGCACGGCGAACCCGAGGGTGCGGGGGGTCGTCCCCCGGCGGAGGCGCGGATGAAGGTCGCGCTGTTCCTCACCTGCGTCAACGACACGATGTTCCCCGAGACGGGGAAGGCGATGGTGCGGCTGCTGCGGCGGCTCGGCCACGACGTGGAGTTCCCCGAGTCGCAGACCTGCTGCGGGCAGATGCACCTCAACACCGGGTACCGGGAGCAGGCGCTGCACCTGGTGAAGGGGTTCGCGGAGACGTTCGAGCCCTACGACGCGGTGGTGGCGCCGTCCGCGTCGTGCGCCGCGATGGTCCGGGACTGGCATCCGCGGCTGGCGCCGCGCACCGCCGGGGTCGCCT
The DNA here is from genome assembly GCF_040302145.1 of Spirillospora sp. NPDC127506. Classification (NCBI taxonomy): domain Bacteria; kingdom Bacillati; phylum Actinomycetota; class Actinomycetes; order Streptosporangiales; family Thermomonosporaceae; genus Spirillospora; species Spirillospora sp. NPDC127506. The sequence goes on from NZ_JBEORG010000011.1 coordinate 54,631, forward strand.
CCCGCGTGCACGAGCTGTCGGAGTTCCTGGTGGACGTCCTCGGCGTCACCGACGTCGGCGCGTACTTCCCGCACCGCGTCACCTACCACCCGACGTGCCACTCGCTGCGGATGCTGCGCGTCGGCGACCGGCCGCTGCGGCTGCTGCGCGAGGTCCGCGGCATCGAGCTGGCCGACCTGCCGGACGCGGCGGAGTGCTGCGGGTTCGGCGGGACGTTCGCGCTGAAGAACGCCGAGGTGTCGGCCGCGATGTGCGCGGACAAGGTCACCGCCGTCCGGCGGACGGGGGCCGAGGTGCTGTGCGCGGCCGACAACTCGTGCCTGATGCACATCGGCGGCGCGCTCACCCGCACCCGCGCGGGGGTGCGGACGATCCACCTGGCCGAGATCCTCGCGTCGACCGAGGAGGACCCGTCATGACGTCTTCTTCCAGGCCCGCCTCTTCCTCCATGCCCGACTCCGCCATGCCCACCTATGTCGGGATGCCGTCGTTCCCGGACGCGGCCAGGCGGGCGGTGGCGGACACCCGGCTGCGCGGCAACCTCGCGCACGCGACCACCACGATCCGCGACAAGCGCGCCGCCGCGGTCGCGGAGCTGGCCGACTGGCCCGCGCTGCGCGAGGCGGGCAAGCAGATCAAGGACCACGTCCTCGCGAACCTCGGCCACTACCTGCGGCTGCTGGAGGAGAAGGTCACCGAGGCCGGCGGGACGGTGCACTGGGCGCGCGACGCCGGCGAGGCCAACCGGATCGTCGCGGACCTGGTGAAGGCGACCGGCGAGACCGAGGTCGTCAAGGTCAAGTCGATGGCCACGCAGGAGATCGGGCTGAACGAGTACCTCGCCGAGGAGGGCGTCACCGCCTACGAGACCGACCTCGCCGAGCTGATCGTCCAGCTCGGCGGCGACCGGCCGTCGCACATCCTCGTCCCGGCCATCCACCGGAACCGGTCCGACATCCGCGACATCTTCCTGCGCGCGATGGACGACGCGCCCGAGGGGCTGACCGACTCCCCCGCGGCGCTGGCCGAGGCGGCGCGGCGGCACCTGCGCGCCAAGTTCCTGTCGGCGAAGGTCGCCGTGTCGGGCGTGAACTTCGCGGTCGCCGACACCGGCACGCTCGTCGTCCTGGAGTCGGAGGGCAACGGGCGGATGTGCCTGACGCTCCCGGAGACGCTGATCTCGGTGATGGGCGTGGAGAAGATCGTGCCGAGCTGGCGGGACCTGGAGGTGTTCCTGCAGCTGCTGCCCCGCTCGTCGACGGCCGAGCGGATGAACCCCTACACCTCCGCCTGGACGGGCGTCACCCCCGGCGACGGCCCGCGCGACTTCCACCTCGTGCTGCTGGACAACGGCCGCACGGCCACGCTCGCCGACGAGGTGGGGCGGCAGGCGCTGCGCTGCATCCGCTGCTCGGCGTGCCTGAACGTGTGCCCGGTCTACCAGCGCGCGGGCGGCCACGCCTACGGGTCGCCGTACCCGGGGCCGATCGGCGCGATCCTGTCGCCGCAGATCAGGGGCATCGGCTCGGACGTGGACGCCTCCCTGCCCTTCGCGTCGTCGCTGTGCGGGGCGTGCTTCGAGGCGTGCCCCGTCGCGATCGACATCCCCGAAGTGCTCGTGCATCTGCGGGCGCGCGCGGTGGAGAAGGGTCCGCGGCATCCGCTGGAACGGGTCGCGATGAAGGCGGCCGGGTGGACGCTGCGCTCCCCGACCCGGCTGGCGCTCGCGCAGCGCGGCGCGTCCGCGAGCCGCCGGATCGTCGGGCGCGGCGGCCGGATACGGCGGCTGCCGGGGCCGCTGAACGCCTGGACCGAGACGCGGGACGCGCCCGCCCCGCCGAAGGAGTCGTTCCGCGCCTGGTGGGCCCGCACCGGCGGCGGACGGAAGGAGGACGGCCGGTGACCGCGCGCGAGGAGATCCTGCGCCGCATCGAGGGCGTCGCGCCCACCCGCCCGGCCGCCGAGGTCGCGGCCTCCTACGCCCGGATCGACCGCTCCTACCTGCGCCGCCACCATGACGACGACGGCGTCCTCGACCTGTTCGCCGAGCGGGTCGCCGACTACCGCGCGACCGTCCTGCGGGTGGCGGAGTCGGAGGTCGCCTCGGCGGTCGCGGAGCGGCTGGCGGCCCGCCCCGGCCCGTACGGCGTCCCGTCCGACCTGCCCGCCGAATGGACGGCGGCCACGGACGCGTCGCTCGTCCGCGACTACTCCGTGGCGTCCCTCGACCGGGTGGCGGGCGCGGTCACCGGCTGCGCCGCCGCGATCGCCGAGACCGGCACGATCGTCCTGGACCACGGCGCCGCGCAGGGGCCGCGCGCCCTGTCGCTCGTGCCCGACTACCACCTGATCGTGGTGCTCGCCGAGCAGGTGGCGCCGGACGTGCCGGAGGCGCTCGAACGGCTCGACCCGTCGCGCCCGCTGACGTTCGTGTCCGGCCCGTCGGCGACGAGCGACATCGAGCTGTCCCGGGTGGAGGGCGTGCACGGGCCCCGCACGCTGGAGGTCCTGGTCGTCCGATGAGCGCCGCCACTTTCGCCGCCGTCGACCTGGGCGCGTCCAGCGGCCGCGTGATGGCCGGGCACGTCGGCCCCGGAACCCTCGAACTGGAGGAGGTACGCCGGTTCCCGAACCGGCCCGTCCGCGCCGGCGGCACCCTGTACTGGGACATCCTCGGCCTCTACGGCAACGTCCTGGACGGGCTGCGCGCCGCGCCGCCCGGCCTCGCGTCGGTCGGGATCGACTCGTGGGCGGTCGACTACGGCCTGCTCGGCCCGGACGGCGCCCTGCTCGGCAACCCCGTCCACTACCGCGACGCCCGCACCGACGGCGTCATGGACCGCGTCCGCGCCGAGCTGGGCGACGACCTCCTCTACCGGACGTCGGGGCTGCAGTTCCTGCCGTTCAACACGATCTACCAGCTCGCGGCGGACGACCTGTCCCGGGCGAGCACGCTGCTGCTCATCCCCGACCTGCTTGCGTACTGGCTCACCGGCGAGATCGGCGCCGAGCGCACCAACGCCTCCACGACCGGCCTGCTGGACGTGCGCGAGGGAACCTGGTCGCGCGATCTGCTCGCCCGCCTCGGCCTCCCGGCGGCGATCCTCCCGCCGCTCCGCGACCCGGGCTCGGTGATCGGGCGGTTCCGCCCGGACGTGGCGGCCGAGACCGGCCACGGCCCGCTTCCGGTCACCGCCGTCGGCTCGCACGACACCGCCTCCGCCGTCGCCGCCGTGCCCGCCGCCGGGGGCGGGTTCGGCTACATCTCGTGCGGCACCTGGTCGCTGGTCGGCGTCGAGCTGGACGCGCCGGTGCTGACCCGGGAGAGCCGCGAGGCCAACTTCACCAACGAGGCGGGAGTGGACGGGACGGTCCGCTACCTGCGCAACGTCATGGGCCTGTGGCTGCTCCAGGAGTGCCTTCGGGCCTGGGGCGGCCCCGACCTGCCCGCCCTGCTCGCCGAGGCCGGGCGCGTCCCCGGCCTGCGCTCGCTGATCGACCCCGACGACCCGGAGTTCCTGCCGCCCGGCGACATGCCGGCCCGCATCGCCGCGCACTGCCGCCGCCGCGGGTTCCCCGCGCCGTCCACCCGCGCCGAGACCGTCCGCTGCATCATGGACAGCCTCGCCCTGGCGCACCGCGCCGCGCTGCGCCGGGCCGCCGCGCTGTCCGGCGTCGACGTCGAGGTCGTGCACCTGGTGGGCGGCGGCAGCCGCAACGACCTGCTGTGCCGGCTGACCGCCGACGCCGCCGGGCTGCCGGTGGCGGCCGGGCCGGTCGAGGCGACGGCCCTCGGCAACGTGCTGGCCCAGGCCCGCGCGCACGGCGTCGTCAAGGACCTCGCCGAGGCCCGCGCGCTGGTCGCGGCCACCCAGGACGTGCGCCGGTACGAGCCGTCGGGCGACGGCTCCCGGTGGCGGGACGCCGCCGTCCGGCTGGGCCTGGAGAGCTGAGCCTGGAGAGCTGAGCCCGGCGGCCCGGCGCCGGCGGCCGGGCCCGCACCGGAGCCGGCGTCCGGGATGTCACGAGGCCGCGACGGTTTACCCACCCGAGGTTGACATAGGGCTTCCGAGGGCCGTTCATAGCTATGTACACACGGTCACGGAGGAGGGCCGTCCCGTGGGGATCACGTGCGGTCAGGGGTGTGTCGCCCCGCCTTATTGACGTTCCACCCGATAAGGTTGAATTCCGCAATTCTCAGACCACAAGAAGCATGATCACGGCGTATCGACCGCCTGTCGCTGTTGGGATGTGGACATGCAGGGTCGTACGGCGCGCGAGGCCGGAGGCTCCGGCAACGCCCCGCTGGTCGGCCGGCGGGACGCGCTGCGGGAGATCGACCGCGTCCTGGACGCGGCCGCGGGGGGCTACGGGTTCCTGGCGATGGTCGGCGAGCCCGGCGCGGGGAAGACGCGGCTGCTGAACGAGCTGGCCGACGGAGCGATCGCGCGGAAGCTGCCGTTCGTGGCGGGCCGCGCGGCCGAGTTCGAGCAGGAGATGCCGTTCGGCGCCGTGGTCGACGCGCTCGACGACCGCCTCGAAGAGCACGCCCTGAACCTGCCGCCGGGGGCGCTGCGGCTGCTCGGCACGGTGTTCCCCGCGCTGGCCGACCTCACCGGCGAGCCGCCGGCCGCCTCGCCTGAGTCGCAGGTCGCGCGGTACCAGTTGCACCGCACCGTCCGGCACCTGCTGGAGGAGCTGGCCGAGCCGTCCGGGCTGGTGCTGATCCTGGACGACCTGCACTGGGCCGACGACGCGACGATCGAGCTGCTCGACCACCTGGTCCGGCACCCGCCGCGGGCGCGGGTGCTGGTCGCGGTCGCCTACCGGCCCGCGCAGGCGTCGCCGCGGCTGGCGGCGCTGGTGGACGCGGCCGGCCCGCAGGGGGTGCGGGTCAGCGTGGAGCCGCTCTCGCAGAGCGAGGTGCGCGACTTCCTCGGCCCGGAAGTCAGCCGCTCCCGCTGCGAGGCGCTGTTCAAGGCCAGCGGCGGCAATCCCTTCTACCTGGAGGCGCTGGCCAAGATGGCCGGCGGCGCCGCGCCCGTGGCGGGCAACGGCCTCGACCCGCACTGGGAGCGGGGCGTCGCGAACCTGACCGAGGTGCCGCCGGAGGTGCGGGCGGCGCTGCAGCTGGAGCTGAGCGCGCTGCCGCCGCACGCGCAGCAGATGGCGCGCGGCGCCGCCGTCGCCGCGGACGTGTTCGAACCCCAGCTCGCCGCGGTCGCCGCGGAGATGGACCCCGGCGACGCGCTCGCCGCGCTCGACGCGCTGACCGGCCACGACGTGGTGCGGCCCGCGCCGGGCGGCCGGTTCCGGTTCCGGCACCCCCTGGTGCGGCACGTCGCCTACGCCTCCGCGGCGGCGGGCTGGCGGATCGCCGCGCACTCGCGGGTCGCGGCGCGGCTCGCCGAGCTGGGCGCCCCGGCGGCCGTGCGCGCCCACCACGTGGTGCGGTCGGCGCGGTTCGGCGACGCCGAGGCGATCTGGACGCTGGTGGAGGCGGCCCGCGTCGTCGCCCAGCAGGCGCCCGGCACCGCCGCGTACTGGCTGCAGGCCGCGCTCGGCCTGATGCCCGACACCGCCGACGAGGGGTATCCGGACCGGGTCGAGCTGCTGGTCGAGCTGACCTTCATGCAGGCCGTCAGCGGGCACGCCGAGGAGGGCCGGAAGACCGCCCGCACCCTGCTCGAACTGCTGCCGCCCGACGACATCGTGCGGCGCGCCCGGACCGTGCACATGTGCGCGATCATGGAGCGGCAGCTCGGCCGCATCCACGAGGCCCGCGCCATCGTGCTGGACGAGCTGCGCCGCATCACCGACCGGCAGACCCCGGAGGCGGTCCTGCTGCGGATCCGGCTCGTCGCCGACCGCATCCAGAAGATCGACACGCGCGGGTCGCACGCGATCCTGGAGACCATCCCCGACAGCGCCCCCGGCTGGAGCCCCGGGCTGACGGCGGCGGTCGCGGCGATGCGCCCGATGGTCGCCTACGGGCGCGGCGAGGTCGAGCAGGCGATCGCCTACGCGCAGACCGCCGACCGGCTCTTCTCCGCCGCGTCCGACACCGACTTCGCCGACTGCCTGGACTGCTTCGCCTGGCTGGTGTTCGCCGAGTGCTTCCTCGGCATGTACGACGAGGCGCTGCGGCACGTCGAGCGGCTGGTGTCGATCACCCGGGCGACCGGGCAGACGTTCGTGCTCGGCTACATGCTGACCGGGCAGTCGCGCATCCTCACCCACCTCGGCCGGCTGGAGGAGGCCGCCGCCGCGGCCGACGAGGCCACCGCGGTGGGCCGCGACCTGCGCTCGCAGGAGGTACTGGCCTACGGGCTGATCCAGCAGTGCCTGACCGCGTCCTGGATGGGCGAACACGAGCGGGCGCTGCGCGCCGGGGACGAGGCCGTCGCCAACGACACCGGCTCGGGCGAGTGGTGGACGCACATGGCGCACGTCGCCCGCGCCATCGCGGTGATCAACGAGGGCCGGCTGGAGGAGGGCGCCACCGCGCTGATCGCCGCGTGCGGCACCGGCGACCAGGGCCTGGACTTCGGCACCCTCGGCGGCTGCGCCGAGGCGCTGGCCTGCGTCCGCGCCGCGCAGGACGACGCCGCCGACGCGGCGAACTGGGCCGGCATCGCCGAGGCGATCGCCAACCCGGCGCTGACCGGCGACGTCGGCCTGGCCCGGCTGGCCCGCGCGCACGCGCTGCGCCCCGCCGACCCCGCCGGGTCGGCGGCGCTGGCGGCGGAGGCGGCCGACCTGCTCGCCAAGGCCGGGCGGCGGCCCGACGCGGGCCGCGCCGAACTGGCCGCCGGGCTCGCGCACGCCGCCGCCGGCGACCGCGCCGCGGCCCGCGAGCGGCTGCGCGCCGCCGCGGAGATCTTCGAGGCGTGCGGGATGAAGGGGCTGCAGGCGCAGGTCGCGCGCGAGCAGCGCCGCCTCGGCGTGCGGGTGCCCGGCGCCGGGGCGCCCTCAAGGGCCGCCAAGGGCAAGCCGGACCTGCCGTTCGGGCTGTCGCCGCGCGAGCACGAGATCGCGCAGCTGGTCGCCGAGGGCCTCAGCAACCAGCAGATCGCCGAGCGGCTGTTCCTCAGCGTCCGGACGGTGGAGACCCACCTGTCGCGCGTCTTCGCCAAGATCGGCGTGTCCTCGCGGGTCGGTGTCGCGACCGCGATGAACCGTTCCGAGTAGAGCCGACTCTTACTTCACGTACGTCCCGTACGTGAAGCCGGTCCGTCCGCGCGCGTAAGTACGGGTTCTCCACGATGCCGCGCCGATATCGGCGTTTGGCAAGGTTGGGGCGTCAGGAAGCGGAGGAGACGGACATGGATCAGCAGCGGATCGCGCGCTTCACGCACGCGGGCGTCGCCGACGCCGAGATCTCCGTGCACCCCTTCGCGACCGACGACGGGCTCGGCCTGAACCTGACCCGGTTCCGCCGCGCCCGCGCCGACCGCGGCGACGACACCGTCCTGCTGGTGCACGGCCTGACGTCGTCCAGCGACATGTACATCATGCCGGAGCACACCAACCTGGTGAACTACCTGCACGACGCCGGGTTCGGCGACGTGTGGGCGGTGGACCTGCGGATCAGCGGCCGGTTCCCCTACAACGCCGAGACGCAGCGCCACACGCTCGACGCCCTCGCGCTCTGGGACCACCCCGCGGCGCTCGCCGAGCTGCGCCGCCACATCGGCGACCGCCGCCTCCACGTGATCACCCACTGCGTGGGCTCGATCTCGTTCTCCATGGCGCTGGCCGCCGGCACCGTCACCGGCGTCACCAGCCTGGTCTGCAACAGCGTCTCGCTGACCCCGCGGACCCCGCCGTGGTCGAGGATCAAACTCGGCTACGGGCCGGCGCTGATGGAGTACGTCGTGGGGCCCTGCCACCTGGACCCCCGATACGGGAACGCTCCCGTCCTGACGCGCGGCTGGATGCTCGCCAAGGCCGTCGCACCGTTCCACCGCGACTGCGACGAGCCGGCCTGCCACATGCTCAGCTTCATGTGGGGCGGCGGCAAGCCGATCTTCACGCACGAGAAGATCTCGCCGGTCACGCACGGCCGGCTGCCCGACCTGTTCGGGGCCTGCAACGTCAACTACTACCGGCACATCCACGCGATGGTGAAGAAGGGCCGCGCGGTCAAGTACGACCCGCGCGACCCGCGCTTCGCCGCCCTGCCGGACGACTACCTGTCGCGCGCCGACTCGGTCACGACGCCGATCCTGTTCCTCACCGGAGACCGCAACCACGTGTTCACCGACTCCAACATCGTCTGCCACCGCATGCTCGAGAAGGCCGCGCCGGGCCGGCACGAGCTGGCGATCCTGCCCGGCTACGGCCACCAGGACCCGTTCATGGGCGCGAACTCCGACACCGAGGTGTTCCCGCAGGTCGTCGACTTCCTGAAGCGGAAGGCGGGCTGATCGCCATGGAGCACGCCGACGCCGTGGTGGTCGGGTCCGGGTTCGGCGGGTCCGTCGCCGCGTACCGGCTGGCGGAGGCCGGCCGGTCGGTCGTCCTGCTGGAGCGCGGGCAGCCGTACGCACCGGGCGACTTCCCCCGCTCCCCCGCCCAGATGGGCCGGGCGTTCTGGGACCCGGCCGAGGGCCTGTACGGGATGTTCGACGTCTGGAGCTTCAAGGGCTGCGACTCGGTCGTGTCGTCCGGGCTCGGCGGCGGGTCGCTGATCTACGCGAACGTGCTGCTGCGCAAGGACGAGCGCTGGTTCGTCGACGACCGCCCGGACGGCGGCCACGCCCCGTGGCCGGTCACCCGCGCCGACCTCGACCCGCACTACGACGCGGTCGAGAAGATGATGGGCGCGACGCCCTACCCGCTGGAGCGGGTGCCGTTCGACGACACCCCGAAGTCGCACGCGATGCAGGACGCGGCGGCCGAGCTGGGGCTGGAGATCTCGCTGCCGCCGCTCGCGGTCAGCTTCGCGTCCCGCCCCGGCGGCACGCCCGGCCTGAGCCTGCCGATCGCCGACGCCGGCTACGGCAACATCCACGGCGCCGAGCGGCGGACGTGCAAGCTGTGCGGCGAGTGCGACATCGGCTGCAACGAGGGCGCCAAGAACAGCCTCGACCACACCTACCTGTCGGCGGCGGCGCACCACGGCGCCGACATCCGCACCCTGCGCGAGGTGAAGGCGATCCGGCCCCGGCCGGGCGGCGGGTACGAGGTCGACTACGTCCACCACGCCGACCTGACCGCGAAGAAGAGCCGCCCGCCCGTCCAGACGATCTCCTGCGACCGGCTGATCCTGGGCGCCGGCACCTACGGCACCACCTACCTGCTGCTGAAGTCGCGGGACGCGTTCCCGGGCCTTCCGGAGGCGCTCGGCACCCGGTTCAGCGGCAACGGCGACCTGCTGACGTTCCTGCTGCGCGCCAAGGACCGCAACCGCGTCCGGCCGCTGAACGCCAGCCGCGGGCCGGTGATCACCACCGCGATCCGGCTGCCGGACGAGCTGGACGGCGTGCCCGGCGCGGGCCGCGGCGCCTACATCGAGGACGGCGGCTACCCCGGCTTCACCGACTGGATCGTCGACAGCCTCGACCTCCGCAACGACTTCGAACGCGCGGTGAAGTTCCTGTGGAACCGGTTCACCGAGTTCTTCAAGGACGCGCCCGACACGAACCTGTCCAAGGAGATCGCCGACCTGATCGGCGACGGCGCCCTCACGGTCAGCTCGCTGCCGCTGCTCGGCATGGGCCGCGACACCCCCGACGGGCGGCTGCGCCTCAAGGGCGGGCGGCTCGCCGCCGACTGGGACCCCGAGACCAGCGAAGAGCTGTTCAACCGCGTCCGCAAGACGATGCGGGGCATCGCGGACGTGCTCGGCGCCGACTACCACGACAACCCGATGTGGTTCACCAAGCGCATCATCACCGTCCATCCGCTGGGCGGCGCCCCGATGGGCGCCCACCCGGGCGAGGGCGTCTGCGACGCCTTCGGCGAGGTGTTCGGGTTCCCGGGCCTCTACATCGCCGACGGGGCGGCGATGCCGGGTCCGGTGGGCCCGAACCCCTCGCTCACCATCGCCGCGCACGCCGACCGGCTGGCGACGCGGCTGCTGGAGGACGCGCCCGCACGGGGACGTGCGGCGGGGTCCGCGACCGCTCCGTCTGCCACGGGGGCCGAGCCGGCCGGCGGGGTCGGCTCGCACGGCGGGGCGGGGGGCAACGGCTCGATGTACGGCCCGTCGCGGGAGGTGCCGGGGGTCGTCCCCCCGCAGGAGGCACGCCCGCTCCCGGGGGGCCGCGGCGGGACACGGGGACCGTCCGCCGCGGCGGCGGGCCGTACGTCGCTGTCGTTCACCGAGGAGATGAAGGGGTTCGTCACCTACGGGGAGACCGACGCGCGGATCGGCGAGCTGGCGGAGAACCGCAGGCCCCTGTCGTTCCGGCTGACGATCACCGCGGACGACGCCGACCGCTTCCTCGCCGACCCCGAGCACGAGGCGAAGGCCGAGGGGTGGGTCGACGCGGGCGGGCACGGGGGCCGCTGCCCGGTGGAGCGGGGGACGTTCAACCTGTTCGTCGCGGACGGCGCCGAGGACCGGCGGCTGATGAAGTACCGGCTGTTCTACACCGACGGCGAGGGCCGCCGGCGGACGCTGAGCGGGTACAAGAACGTCAAGCACGGCCCGCCGACGCGGATCTGGCCGGACACGTCCACGCTCTACGTGCGGCTGCTGGACGGCCACGTCGGCGAGGACGGGGAGGCCGGCGCGGACGTCGTCGCGGCGGGGGTGCTGCACATCCAGCTGACCGACTTCGCGCGGCAGCTGACGACGTTCCGCACGTCCGGCCCGGACGGGCCGGGCAAGCTCCTGGACTTCGGCCGGTTCTTCGCCGGCGAGCTGTGGGAGGTGTACGGGCCCGATCCCGTCTGAGCGGGATCGGCGGGGGGCCGGGTTCGTGCAGGCCGAGGGAACTGCGGGGTGCTCTCGGCCTGCACCTTTTCGCCGGAGGCCGCGCGGGGGGTCGCGCGGTCTCCGGCCCTTCCCCGCACTCCGGGCGCCCTCGCGGGCCGCCCGCGGGCTGCCCGCCGGCTAGATGCCGGCGGCGCGGCGGGCGGGGCAGTCCGGCGGGCAGTTCTCGGCGTGCGCGGGCAGCCACCGGACGAACGTCTTCAGCATCAGGCCCAGCGCGAACCCCACGAGCGGGCCGGTGCCGGGGATCAGCGGCTCGAACACCGCCTCCCAGCGGATGGCGGTGCCGGAGCCGCGGGCCTCCAGGTGCACGTCGGAGCGGTAGCGGCGCACCGGCAGGCCCGACAGGGCGATGTAGCCGAAGTGCGAGTACGGCTCGTAGGCGACGGTCTGCTCGCTGGCGGGCCAGATCTTCTTGACCGTCCCGACGCCGTAGGTGGTCGTGTCGCCCTTGCGCACCTGCTTGGCGGGCGTGGGGAACTTGCCCCAGGCGCCCCACGCCTCGGGGACGGCCAGGTGCCGGAACACCTCTTCGGGCGAAGCGCTGGTGGTGGCGGTGGCCTGGATCATCACCGAACCGTAGCCAGTCGCGGACGGCCCGCACAAGGCGCGCCGCCAGGGTTATTGGCGGGCCGTCAACGCCCGATGCCGTAGAGGCGCTCGACGTGCAGGCGGACGACGAGGCGGCGGTCGGCGACCATGGCGCGCCGGTAGTCGTCCCAGTCGGGGTGCTCGGCGCGGCGGATGTCGCGGTACACCTCGATCAGCTCCTCGACCACCTCGTCGTGCGGGTCGGCGGCGACGGCGGACAGCTCGGCGGTGCCCTCGGCGACGGTGTAGGACCAGCCGTCCGCCGCGCTGACGTGCAGGCTGGCGCGCGGGTCGCGGGCCAGGTTGCGGGTCTTGGCGCGGTCGGCGGTGACGGAGACGCGGACGAGGCGGCGGTCCTCGTCGTAGTGGTAGTTGACGTTGGACAGCTGCGGCCGCCCGTCCCGCTTCAGCGTGGCCAGGACCCCGAGGTCCCGGTCCTTCAGCAGCTTCACCAGCGCCGCGTCGTCCGCCATCGTCCGCCTCCGTGGAAGAGATCCGCTTTCCCGGCGACAACCACCGGGCGCCCGGATCCCTTCCCGGTCACCGCGCCGCGGCGGCCGGGAGGGTCGGGAGGGTGAGGACGCGGGCGTGCGGCGGCGGCCCGGAGGCGGGGCCGCCGCGCTCGCCGTCCGCGGCCGCCTCCCCGCGCGCGGCGCGGCGGGCGGCGCGGCCGGTGTGGATGCGCCCGGTGTGGATGTGGCCGCGGAACACCGCGCCCTTCGCGGTGACCTTGACCGCCTGGAAGTCGTGCGGCGGCAGCGCGCAGAACCCGGTCCGGACGACGTCGTCGAACAGCGAGTCCGACACGACGTAGGCCAGGTCGCGGTCCGGGTCGCCGGTCAGCAGCCGGCGCAGCGGCCCGGCGTCCAGCAGCCGCTGCACGACGATGGGCGCGTCGCCGGCCGGCCCGAACGGCCCGGCGGTCAGTGTGCCGTGGTGCAGCGCGAGCCGGACCCGCAGCCGGAACCGGCCGGCGTTCCGGTTGGTCTCGCGCAGCGCCTCGGCGAGGCCGATGACGAAGTCGCCGGCCACCGTCGCCGGGTCGACCCCCTCCGGCAGCGTGGCCAGCTCGCCGTCGCCGCCGACCTGCTTGGCCCAGCCGCCCCGGTCGAGCCCGGCGCCGCGCGCCGCGCGGTCGAGCGCGTCGGACAGCTGCCGCTGCGCGAGCAGCTGCTCGCGCACGTCGCGCTTGCTGTACCCCTGGATGTCCACCGCCAGCAGCAGGCGGTAGCTGAGCTGTGCTTCCCCGTTTCCTTCCACTGTGCCGATCCCGCCCCTCGGTCCTGTCTGGGCGAATGGGCCCGGTGCCCGCGTTCGCTCCACGTCCTGGAGTGAGCGTCGCCCCTGCGGAGGACTCCCAGAAGGGGATCGTGTCGCCATCGTCACGCCCCTTGGACGCGGCTGCGGGGGCGTCCGCCCCGGAAGGTAAGGAAAAGGTGGCGAACTAGTTAGGGATGATCTGGAAAATCCACCACAAACCGGTCTCGGTTGAACCGGGCGGCCCCGGGGTCGCGTACTGCCTCCCAGCGTGACACCCGACACACGGTCACCGCGTCGTCCCGCCCCCGCACCCGCCCGGAGACCCCCGATGGCCCACAGATCACCGGCCGCCTCGGCCACCCGCGAACGCCCGCCCGGACCGTGGAGCTGGTTCCGCGGCCCGCAGCCCGCCGGCGGCGTGGACGACCAGGTGATCGTGACCGAGCTGTACCGCGTGTACGGGCGGCCGCTGCTGTCGTTCGTCCTGCGCCTCACCGGCGGCGACCGGCACTGGGCCGAGGACGTGGTGCAGGAGACCATGATCCGCGCCTGGCGCAGCGCGCACCAGCTCGACGAGAACGCGACCTCGCTGCTGCCGTGGCTGGCGACGGTCGCCCGCCGGATCGTCATCGACGACCAGCGGCGCAAGAACGCACGGCCGCAGGAGGCGGGCGAGGGCCCGCTGGAGAACATGCGCGTGCCCGACGGGTTGGAGGATCTGCTGCGCTCCGTCGTCGTGTCCGAAGCCCTCCTCGCGCTGTCCCCCGCCCACCGCGAGGTCCTCAACGAGACCTTCTTCCGGGACCGCTCGGTCAACGAGGCGGCCAAGCATCTCGGCATCCCCGTGGGCACCGTGAAGTCCCGGGTCTACTACGCGCTCAGGGCGCTGCGCGTCGCCCTGGAGGAGAGGGGCGTGACGCCATGAGCGCGGACATGCTGCACATCGACGTCGGCGCCTACGCCCTCGGCCTGCTGGAGGAGCCGGACCGCCGGGCGTTCGAGGCGCACCTGTCGACGTGCCTGTCCTGCCACGAGGAGCTCGGCGCGCTGCGCGGGCTGGCCGAGACGCTGGACGGCATCGGGCCGATCGCCGAGCCGGCCGACGCGATGCCGGCGCCGCCCGAGCCGGCGGTGGTGACCGATTTGATGAGGCACCGGATCAGGCGGCGGCGGTACCGCGCGGCGCGGGCGCTGGCCGCGGCCGCCGCCGGGGTCGTGCTGCTCGGCGGGGCGCTCGGCACCGGGTACACCCTCGGCGCCGACCGCGGCACGGGGGCGGCCCCGCCGTCCCGGCAGGACGACACCACGGCCGCGCTGCTGCGGGACGGGCAGCGGATGTCGGCCACCGACGCGGGCACCGGCGTCACCGGGACGGTCGCCATGCAGCAGAAGGCGTGGGGCAGCCGGATCGGGATGCAGCTCAGCAAGGTGCGGGGGCCGCTGGAGTGCGAGCTGGTCGCGGTCGACCGGCGCGGCGACCCGCACACCGTCGTCGGCTGGTCCGTGCCCGCCAAGGGCTACGGGCTGCCGGGGTCGCCGCAGCCGCAGCTGGCGCTGCAGGGCGGCACGGCGCTGCGGCCCGAGGAGATCAGCCGGTTCGAGATCCGCACGATCGGCGGGGGGCGCACGCTGCTGACCGTCCCCGCGTGACCCGCGCCCCGCGCGCGCCCGCGTGACCCGCGGCATGTCCCGGCGGCCCGGCCGCACCGGCCGCCCGGGACGTGCCGTTTCCAGGTGCGTCCTCCCCGTACGTCGCGGGCCGGGGCGTCTCCTACCCTGATGGGGTGAGTGCGACCCGGTCTTCGACAGGCCCCGAGCTGATGCTGCCGGGGCTCCGCGAGGTGTACGACGCCTACGTCCGGGAGGCCGGCGCCCTTCCCGCGCTGAACGGCCCGCTCCAGGCGGAGGTGTGGGCGTCGGCGCAGCTCGGCGCCCTGGAGGCGGCGGCCCCGCACGCGCAGGGCCGGCGCGCCGCGCTCGGCGACCTGATCGGGTGCCTGCGGGCGGCGGCGACGCCGGGCGCGCGGGCGTTCCTGCGGGCGATCGCCGCGATCGGCCCGGTGGAGGGGCGCAGGGCGGCGGGGCGCGCGGCCGACGCGCTCGCCGGCGTCCCGGCGGCGCCCTGGGAGGGGTCGCTCGGCCGGGTCGTGCCCGGCCAGGCGTGGCTGATCCAGGAGGGCCCGCTGGACGGCGACCGCCTGGTCTGCGAGTTCCGCTACGCGGGCGCGGGCACCGCCGGGATGCACGCGCTCGCCGTCCGGCTGTCCTACGGCGGCGCGCCCGCCGAGATCGTGATCGTCGGGGACGTCCCTGCGCTGATGGGCGCGGCGCGGCAGGCGATGCAGGCCGAGCTGTGCGTCGTCCAGCCCTACGACGCCGCGGCCGCGGGGGCCAGGCTCCGCGCCGCGCTGGGCGGCGCGGAGCCCCTGCCGGAGGCGTGCTACCCGGCCCTGCCGCTGGCCCGGCACCGCCTCTCCCTGCTGCCCTAGCGGCTCCCCGCCGCCCTGGCGGCTCCCTGCCGGCTCAGCGGCCCATGGCGCGGTAGCGGCGGACCGACAGCGGGACGAACACCGCCGCGATCACCAGCGGCCACACGACCGCCATCAGCACGCTGTGCTGCGCCGCCCACGAGTCGCCGGCGGCGGGTGCGCCGAACAGCTCGCGGCACGCCGTCACCGTCGACGACATGGGGTTCCATTCGGCGACCGCGCCCAGCCAGCCGGGCATCGTGCTCGGCGCGACCAGCGCGCTGGACAGGAACCCGATCGGCCACACCAGGATCTGCACGGCCACCACCGACTCGGGGCCCTTGGCCGTCAGCCCGAGGTAGACGCCCGTCCAGACGAGCGAGAAGCGCAGGAGCAGCAGGAGCCCGAAACCGGCGAGCGCCCGGGCGGCGCCGCCCTCGACGCGCCAGCCGATCAGCACGCCGCAGGCCGCCATGACGGCCAGGCCGGCGACCGCGTAGATCATGTCGGCGGCGGCGCGGCCGACCACGGCGGCGGACGGGGACATCGGCATCGTGCGGAACCGGTCGGTCACCCCCCTGGCCGCGTCGCCGGCGACGCGCACGAACGTCTCCTCGACGCCGAACGCCATCGTCAGCGCGAACATCCCGGGCACGATGAACGCCCGGTAGCTCCCGCCGCCCGGAACGTCCATCTGGCCGCCGAACAGGTAGCCCATCATCAGCACGACCATCACCGGGAACAGCAGCCCCACGGCGATCTGGCCGGGCCGCCGCCGCCAGTGCGCGAGGGCCCGGCCGGTGAGCGTCCATCCGTCGGCGACCGCCCAGCGCAGCGCCCGCGCGCTCATGCGGGCACCTCCTTCCTCTCCGTGAGGTGCAGGAACACCTCGTCCAGGGTGGGGCGGCGGAGCCCGATGTCGGCGACCTCGACGCCCGCCTCGTCCAGGGCGCGGACGGCCGCGGTCAGCGCGGCGGCCCGCCCGGTCACCGGCGCGCCGACGCGCAGGGCGTCGGCGTCCACGTCGACCTCTCCCGCCGCGACGCGGCCGATGACCGCGGCGGCCTCCGCGAGCGCGCCGGGGTCGTCCAGGACGACCTCGATCCGGTCGCCGCCGAGCCGCCCCCTCAGCTGGTCGGGGGTCCCCTCGGCGATGACGCGGCCGCGGTCGATCACCGAGATGCCGGACGCGAGCCGGTCGGCCTCCTCCAGGTACTGGGTGGTCAGCAGGACGGTCGTGCCGCCGTCCACCAGCGCGCGGACCGCGTCCCAGACCTCGTTGCGGCCGCGCGGGTCGAGACCGGTCGTCGGCTCGTCGAGGAACAGCACCGGCGGCGCGAGGATCATCGACGCGGCGAGGTCGAGGCGCCGCCGCACGCCGCCGGAGTACTCCCCCGCGGGCCTGCCGGCGGCGTCGGTGAGCCGGAAGCGCTCCAGCAGCTCGTCCGCCCGCCGCCGCGCCTCCCGGGCGCCGAGGTGGTACAGGCGGCCGAACATGACGAGGTTCTGCCGCCCGCCGAGCACCTCGTCGACCGCCGCGTGCTGCCCGACGAGGCCGATGCGCCGCCGCACCTCGCCCGCCTCGCGGACGACGTCGTGCCCGGCCACCCATGCGCGGCCGCCGTCCGGCCGGGCCAGCGTGGTCAGCACGCGGACGGCGGTGGTCTTGCCCGCGCCGTTCGGCCCGAGCAGCCCGTGCACGGTGCCGGCGGGCACGCGCAGGTCCAGCCCCGCGAGGGCCTCGGTGTCCCCGTAGCGCTTGCGCAGCCCCTCGGCGACGACCGCGGACCGTGGTTCGGCCATGCGCCCCTCCCAAAATTATGTACGCAGTACGGAATTACTGCTCGCGGCCAATATAACGTACGCCGTACAGAGTTTCATCCCTGAGAGGATCGGGGCGTGACCGAGTACAGCGGGGGCGGCGACCCGAGGCGCACCCTGGAGCTGCTGTGGGGCGTGCGGGAGCGGCCCAGGAGGGGCCCCAAGCCGCGGCTGACCGCCGAGGAGATCGTCCGGGCCGCGATCGCGCTGGCCGACGCCGAGGGCCTGGACGCCCTGTCCATGCGCCGCATCGCCGACGAGCTCGGCGTCTCGCCCATGTCGATCTACACCTACGTCCCCGGCAAGGCCGAGCTGATCGACCTCATGGTCGACCGCGCGTTCGGCGAGCTGACCCCGCCCGACGCGGACACGTGGCGCGCGCGGCTGGAGCACATCGCCCGCGACGACTGGGCCCTGTACCACCGGCACCCGTGGCTGCTGCGGATCACGACGGTCCGCCCGCCGCTCGGCCCGAACTCGGTCGGCAAGTACGAGTTCGAGCTGCGCGCCGTGGACGGCCTCGGCCTCACCGACCTGGAGATGGACTCGGTGGTCGCGCTGGTCACCGGCTTCGCCGAGAGCGCGGCCCGCGTCTCGGTCAACGCCGCAGAGGCCGAGCGGCGCAGCGGCATGACCGACGCGCAGTGGTGGGAGACGGTGGCGCCCGTGCTCGCCCCGCTGATGGACGAGGCCGACTACCCGCTCGGGTCCCGGGTCGGCAAGGCGGCCGGGCAGGAGTACGACGCCGCCGTCGCGCCCGGCCGCGCGTTCGAGTTCGGCCTCGCCCGCATCCTGGACGGCATCGAGGTCCTGATCAGCTCCCGCTAGCCCGCTTGGTGCGCTTCGTCGGGACGGCGCCCGCGGGGTCCTCGGGCCACGGGTGCTTCGGGTAGCGGCCGCGCAGCTCGGCCCGCACCGCCCGGTACCCCTCCCGCCAGAACGAGGCGAGGTCGGCGGTGACCGCGGCGGGACGCCCCGCCGGCGACAGCAGGTGCACCACCAGCGGCACCCGCCCGCCCGCCAGCGAGGGCGCGGCGTCCCAGCCGAACAGCTCCTGCAGCTTCACCGCCAGGACGGGCCGCTCCCCGGAGTAGTCGACGCGGACCCGCGAACCCGACGGCACCTCCACGCGCTCGGGCGCGTACTCCTCAAGCAGCTTGGCCTGGTCCCACGCCAGCAGGCCGCGCAGCGTCCCCGCCATGTCGATCCGCGCCAGGTCGGCCCGCCGCCGCGCGCCCGCCAGCCACTCCGGGGCCCGCTCCAGCAGCGCCGCGTCGCCGACGTCCGGCCACGGCTCGCCGAGCGCCGCGCGCAGGAACGCCAGCCTGCGGCGCAGCGCCACGGCGCCGGGCGTCCAGGTGAACAGCCCCAGCCCTTCGGCGCGCACGCCGTCCAGCAGCGCGGCCCGCACCGCCTCCGGGGCGGGGTCGCGCAGCGGCCGGGCGGCCAGCTCGATCGCGCCGAGCCGCTCGACGCGCCGCGCCGCCACGTCCCCGTCCCGCCAGGCGACCTCCTCCGACGTCTCCAGCAGCGGCGCCGCCGCGGCCCGCGCCGCGTCCTCGTCGATCGCCACCGCCCGCCGCACCCGCGCCGACGCCGACCCGGCCGGCCGGTCGGCCTCCGCGACGACGAGCCACTCGGGACGCGCCCCGGCCAGCGCCGACCCGTCCGCGAGCACGGCGCCCGTCCCGGACGCCATCAGGTACCCGCTCCCCCGCCGCCGCGCCACCCGCTCCGGGAACGCCAGCGCCACCACGGTCCCGGCCACGTGGTCGTCCCCTCGCCCGCCCCCAGGCCGCCGCTCGTCGCCGGCCGGCGACGGGGGGACGGCCCGGCGGAGGCGGGCGGCCTCGTCGCGCCAGCGGGCGGCGTGGGCGTCGGCGGGGCGCCCGCCGGCGCGGAGGGCGCGCCAGGCGGCGGTCAGGTCGTCGCCCGCCGAGCGGGGCGGCGGCTCGGACAGCAGGGCGACGATCTCGGCGGCGGCGCGGGCGCCCACCTCGGGGGCGCCGTCGAGCAGGGCGCGGGCCAGCCGGGGGTGCAGCCCCACGCCGGCGAGGCGGCGGCCCCGGTCGGTGACGCGGCCGTCCTCGACGGCGCCGAGGGCGCGCAGCACGGCGCGGGCGGCGTCCATCGCGGCGCGCGGCGGCGGGTCGAGGAGCGCGAGGCCGTCCGCGGCGGGGTCGCCCCAGCAGGCCGCCTGCAGGGCGAAGCCGGTGAGGTCGGCCAGCTCGATCTCGGGGCGGGGTCGGGCGGGCAGGCGGTCGTGCTCGGCCTGCGTCCAGCACCGGTACACGGTGCCGGGCGCCTCGCGTCCGGCGCGGCCGGCGCGCTGCTCGGCGGTCGCCCGGGACGCGCGGACCGTCGTGAGCGACCCCAGGCCGCGGGCGTGGTCGGTACGGGGCTCGCGGGCGAGCCCGGAGTCGACGACCGCGCGGACGCCGGGCACGGTCAGGCTCGACTCGGCGACCGACGTGGCGAGGACGACGCGGCGGCGGGACGCGGGCGCGAGCACCTCGTCCTGCACGGCGCGCGGCGCCCGGCCGTGGATCTGCAGGACGTCGGCGGGCAGCCCGCCGAGCAGCCCGGCGACGCGGGCGATCTCGCCGGCGCCCGGCAGGAAGCACAGGACGTCGCCGTCGCGTTCGGCCACCGCGCGGCGGACGGTCGCGGCGACGTGCGCCAGGAAGGCGGGGTCGACGCGCAGGCCGTGCGGCGGCGGGACCGGGCGGGCCGGCGGCGCCCAGACCGTCTCGACCGGGTGCAGCGCGGCCTCGGTCTCCACCACGGGCGCGTCGCCGAGGAGGCGCGCCCACGGGCCGGTGTCGGCGGTCGCGGACGCGGCGACCAGGCGCAGGTCGGGGCGGAGCGCCGCACGGACGTCGAGCAGGAACGCCAGCGCGGTGTCGGCGTCCAGGTGCCGCTCGTGGCACTCGTCGAGGATCACGGTGCCGACGCCGGCCAGTTCGGGATCGGACTGCAGGCGCTGCAGGACGACGCCGGTGGTGACGACGTCCACGCCGGTGCCGGGGCGGTTCTCCCCCCGGACGGTGACGCCGATCCGCCCGCCGACGCGTTCGCCGAGCAGCCACGCCATCCGCCGGGCGGCGGCGCGGGCGGCGAGCCGGCGGGGTTCCAGGACGAGGACCTTCCCGGCGGCGGGCGGGCCGCCGAGGGCGAGGCCGGCGAGGGCGAGCGGGACGAGGGTGGTCTTGCCGGTGCCGGGCGGCGCCGCCAGCACCGCCGCGCCCGCGTCGGCCAGCGCCGCGCGCAGCGCGGGCACGGCACGGCGGACGGGCAGGTTCTCGGCGGCGCTGAGGTGCATCGCCCCAGTCTGCCGCGCCCCGCGCCGGCGGCGAAATACATTGCACCGAAAAAGGCTCCGATGGTTGCGATGGAAGTTGCATCGAGCCTTTCATCCATTCACCCGGGGGATGTTCCGGATTCTTCCCGGAACCGCCGCCGCCAACCCACCATGAAAGAGCAGGTGAGCAATGATTTCAAGCCCGCGGAGTCACTTGGGAGTTTGATATTAGTCACCCCGCGAACTGTAGCGGCAATGCCTTGACCGTCCCCATAATGAAGGCGTCACCGCAGGTGCTGGGAGGTTCGGCATGTTCGGCAGCTCCATCTACCTCAGAGATCGGGCCGCGTTCACGGGCGGTTCGCCGCAGGCGGTGTACGAGGAGCTGTGGCAGCGTGGCCGAAAAGGGAGATTGCGGACCCGCGCATTTCTGGCGACGGCGACGCTCATACTGTGCGGACTGCTCGTCAACGCGGTTTTCGGAATCGTGATGGGCCTTTTGGTGGCGGCCGCCGACGTGTTCGTCCATTGGCGCGTCTACCACGCGTCGCGGGTGTGGCGGCTCGGGCTGCGCGGCGCCGAGCGCACGGACCGGATGCTGCACTGGACGCTGGAGCGGCGCGGCCACCGGGTGCTGCACGCGCGGACCGTCCCCGGGCACGGCACCGCCGACGAGCTGCTGATCGGGCCGGGCGGGGTGTGGCTGATCCACAACGAGGCGTGGCACCCGGACGCCGAGATCTCCCACCACGGCGGCAGGCTGTTCATCGACGGCCGCACCCAGTCCAAGCTGGTCGCGGAGCTGACGGGCCGCGCCGAGGCGGCGGCCCTGGAGATCTCCCGCGTCGCCGAGGTGCCGGTTCAGGTGACGCCGGTGCTGGCCGTGCACGGCGGCAGGCTCGTCCGCACCCCGTTCAGCGCGGACGGCATCGTGTTCGCGCCGCCGCTGAAGCTCATCCGCTGGATGAGCCGCAACCCGACCGCCGACCTGTCGCCGGACGAGGTCGAGGCCGTCACCCGGGCGGCCGTGCACGCCCTGCCCATCGGCGGCCGCTCACTGTCGGCCGCGGCCTGACCAGGGGGAATGAGATGAGACACCTGTGGCCGGAGGGCTCACTCGCCGCCGCCCACAGGGCGCCCACCGCCCGCGAGGGTCCCGCCGGCCGCGCGGGCGGTGCGGCGCAGCCACAGCAGTCCCACGACCGGCAGCACCAGCGGGACGAAGCCGTAGCCGCGCCCGTACATGGACCAGACGGTCTCGTCGGGGAACGCCGCCGGGTCGGCGACGCTGAACGTCCCCACCACCAGCACCCCGGCCAGCTCGATCGAGCAGGCGGCGACGGCGACCCGGAACGACGTCCGGCCGCCGCGGGCCAGCGCGACCGTCGCGAGGACGTAGACGGCCGCCGCCAGCGCCGACAGGACGTAGGCGAGCGGCGCCTCGGAGTACTTGACGGCGATCTGCACCGCCGCCCGCGCGCCGGCCGCGAGCGCGAAGACCGCGTAGACGGCGACCAGCAGCCGTCCCGGACCCGTCGCGGTGCTGGGGCGGGTCCCGCCGCCCGCGCGGACGCCGGCGTCGGCGCGGGCGCCGCCGTCCGCGCGGGCCTCGGGCCGGACGTGTTCGGGCTCAGACACCGGTGCCGCTCCACAACTGGTTCATCCGGACGACCATGACGGCGACGGCCACCCCCGCGATCACGATCACGCCGGAGCCCCACCGGGTGCGCTCCAGCAGCCCCCAGCCCGCGCCCGCGGCGGGGACGAGCAGCGACCCGAGCAGGTAGCCGACGAAGGTCGCGGACCCGTCGGGGCCCTCCCCGCCGGACAGCTTGACGAACCCCACGACGACCTGCGCGATCAGCAGCGCCTCCAGGACGCCCAGCGCGATCAGGTGCCCGAGGTCCATCGCCCGGTTGCGCAGCGTCGCCACCAGCGCGTAGGCGGCGGTCAGCAGCGCCACCACGATGATCACGGTGCCCAGGACGTCCGTCACGGCACCGAGAGTACTACCGCCTGTAGTGCACAGCGGCACCGCACCGGGCCGCCGCGGCGCGCCGGCGTGGCAGCATGGCGGGCGTGAGATCGCTTCAGTGGCTGAACCTGACCCGGCACGGCGAGAGCACCGGCAACCTGGCCTACCAGGCGGTGCACGGCACCGACGCCGAGGAGGCCGGCATTACCGAACGGGACGCCGACATCCCCCTGACGGACACCGGCCGCGCCCAGGCCGCGACGCTCGGCCGCCGGCTCGCCGCGCTCCCCGCCGCCGAGCGCCCCACGCACGTCGTCGCCTCGCCCTACCTGCGCGCCCTTGACACCGCGAAGATCGCTCTCGCGCAGACCCCCTACGCCGGCGACCTCACCCTGCGGGTGGACGAGCGGCTCCGCGACCGCGAGCAGGGCGCCCTGCAGGGCCTCACCGCGCGCGGCGTCGAGCGCCGCTTCCCCGAGGAGGCGGCCCGGCTGAAGCAGCTCGGCAAGTTCTACTACCGCCCGCCCGGCGGCGAGTCATGGGCCGACCTGGCGCTGCGGCTGCGCAGCTTCTACCGCGACCTGGAGGCCGACGCCCCCGGCGGCCGCGTCCTGGTCGTCACCCACGACGCGATCATCGTCATGACCCGGTACCTGGTGGAGGACCTCACCGAGAAGGACATCATGGAGATCGAGCGGCAGCCGATCGCCAACGCCTCCCTCACCCGCTGGCGCGGCGACGGCTCCGAACTCCAGGCCGTCTGCTACAACGACGCCAGCCACCTGAGCGGCATCGGCGCCCCGACCCCCTGACCCGCCCCCTCCCTGTCGGCGGCCCACCACGCGGAGCGGCACGCCAACGATCCAGCGTCGCCGAGGCCGGTCGCCACCGAGGCCCCGACCTCGCAGGGCGGCACGGCTGGGTTGGCCGTTGACTAGGCGGTCACCACCGGGTGCCTCCACCCGCGGGACAGCGCGTCCACGGTCCGCCGCTGAGAAGACGAACACCATCAGACAGCCCCGAACCCGCAGGGCGGCACCTGCGATTCACCGTCGCCGAGGCCGGTCGGCTCGAGGGCCCCCGGCCAGGAGACGGTCACCATCGGGCAGCACGAACCCACAGGACAGCACACCTGCGGTCCGCCGTTGACGAGGCCGGTCGGCTCGGGTGAACCCGGTCAGGCAGGCGGTGCGGTCATGGTCCGCCGTTGAGGAGGCGGTCGCTGCGGGAGGCGACGGCGACGTGGCGCGGGTCGCCCACCGGGAGGACGGCGCGGAGACGTTCCAGGGCCTCCAGGTCGGTGCGGCCCGGCTCGGTCTGCGCGTAGGCCCACAGCGCGTCGGCGCCGCCCCGGTCCAGGGCCTGGCGCCGCACCCGCACCGCCAGCTCGTCGCGTTCGGCGCGGATCGCGGGCGCGTCGGAGCGGGGCAGCAGCTCTCCCCCGTACAGCCGCACCGCGGCGCCGACGTCGCCCTCGTCCAGCAGGCGCCGGACGGTGAGGAAGTCGGCCTCGACCGCGCAGCCGAGCCGGTAGGGGCGGGCGCGGACGATGCCGCCGAGCTGCTGGCGCAGCCGGTGGATCTCGGGGCGGACGGTCGCGGAGCTGCCGTCGTCGCCGTACAGGTACAGCGAGAGCCGGTCGCCGCTCAGCCCGTGCGGGTGCAGCGCGAGCAGCGCGAGGATCTCGGCGTGCCGCAGCGTCAGGTCGAACCGCCGCCCGTCCAGCAGCGCGTGCGGCGTCCCGTCGCCGAGCAGCGACAGCGTCAGCAGCGGCCCGGACGCCGGGTGGGCCGGCGCGTTCGCCACCACCCGGCCGGTCGGCCGCAGCAGGAACGCCTCGCCGAGCGGCTCGGCGACGGCGACGCGGCCGTCCGGCAGCGCGACCGCCGCGCCGGGCTCGGGGGCGGGCACCCGGCGGCCCCGCAGTCCGGGCGCGCCCGCCGCGAGGATCCGGCCGGTGGCGGTGACCAGCACGCCCGCCTCGCCGAGCCCGCGCAGGTGCGGCAGCAGCCGCTCGCGCGTCCGCTCGTCGCGCGCCATCATCTCGTTCTCCAGCCGCGACTCGGCCAGCCGCGCGGCGGCGGCGACCAGCGCCACCATGGCCGGATGCAGCGCCGGCACGGTCGCGCTGACGTCGATGCAGCCGATGACCCGCGCCGAGTCGGGGTCGATGATCGGCGCGCCGGCGCACGACCAGCGGTGCAGGATGTGCGCGACGTGCTCGGCGGCGTAGACGTACTCGGGCCGCCCGGTGGCGAGCGCGGTGCCGATCCCGTTGGTGCCGATGACGTCCTCCGACCAGCGGAACCCCTCGGCGAGCCCGATCGCGTCGGCGGCGCGGCGGGCGGCGGGCGGGCCCTGCGTCCACAGCACGCGCCCGGCCGCGTCGGTGATCACCATCAGGTGCTCGGTCTCGTCGGCGACCCCGCGCAGCAGCGCCTCCAGCATCGGCAGATGCGGGCGGAGCGGATGCGCGCCGCGGGCGTCGGCGAGCGAGTCGCGCTCGAATGCCAGCGGCGCCGCCTCGACGGCGGCGTCGACGCCGGCCTCCCGGGAACGCCGCCAGGACGCGGAGATGAGCGGACGGACGGTCACCGGATCGTGCATCCCCCTCAGTCCTTTCCCCCGGAGAGAACCTCGGCCCGTCTGAGGATCGGTCCACCGGCGGGTTCCGCGCAACCGATTCCACGGATCCCGCACGGCCGGATCAGGACACGCTCCGTGATCGCCTGATCGCAACGTGCATGCAACGTGCAGACGCATACCGTGGCGGCGGCCGGGGGACGAAGGGCCATCCTGTGGGTCCCGCCGTCCCGTCGCGCGTCCGGGGGGAATGCGCGCGGGGCGGCGGGCCGGACCCAGCGGGCGCGCGGGGGGCTCCCGGCCTCACGGGGAGGATGAACACCGCATGCTCTGCCTGACCTGCCACCGTGTCCGCCCGGCGCTCAGCCAGGCCGACTACACCGCCGAACGCGCCTGGCTCATCGTGACCCGGGGACTGTGCACGTGCAGCCCGCCGCCGGCCGCCCGGAAGCGGCGCCCGCCGACCGCCCGAAAACCTGCGCGGTCGTCCAAATAAACATCTGACTTCACAAAATCTTCACGGCCGGTTCGCCTACAGTTTAAGGAGAATCCACCCGAACCGGCCCCTGGAGGGAGCGCCATGACCGTGATCCCGGGTCTCGTCCGCCGCGCCGCCGCCGAGGCGGAGCGCCATCTGCGCGTGGGCGTCGGCGCCCTCGTCAAGGTGGGGCGAGATCTGGAGCGGTCCGCGGAGCTGGGGCGGCTGCTGCCCGCCTACCTCGAACGCGTGGCGACCCTGGAGCAGGCCGTCCGGGAGCAGGACGCCGAGCTGCGCACGATCCGCACCGAGCTCGACTCCCTCGTCGGGCAGCTCAACGACCGGCTGCTGCCGCGCATCGACGAGCGGATGGACGACACCGAGCGCGACCTGGCCGCCGTCGCGACCAGCCTGATCCGCACCGGCCGCGACACCGCCGGCAACCGCACCCGGCTGGAGGCCGCCGAGCGCCGCCTAGGCGACCTGCGCACCAAGGTCGCCCAGCTGGAGCAGCGGACCGGGCTGTGGCGCGACCTGCAGTCCACCGTGGCGCGGTTCGGCGACGACCTCGATGCCATGCGCGCCCGGATGGCGCTGCGCGCCGCCGAGCCCCCGCCGGCCGACGCCTCGCCCGCCCCGGTGCAGAACATCACCGACCGCCCCGCTTGAGAAAGGGCCCCGGAAAAAGGGCGGCCGGCGTCCCCGAGAATGGACGCATGACTCAACCGCCCCAAAACCGCCCCGCCGCCGCGCGCGGATTCGCCAGCGACAACCAGGCCGGCGTCCACCCGGAAATTCTCGCCGCCATCGCCGAGGTCAACGACGGGCACCAGCCCGCCTACGGCGACGACGCCGCGACCGGCCGCCTCCGCGACGTGGTCCGGCGGCACTTCGGCGACCGCGCCGAGGTGTTCCCGGTGTTCAACGGGACGGGCGCGAACGTGGTGTCGCTGCAGGCGATGTCGGAGCGGTGGAGCGCGGTCGTGTGCCCGGAATCGGCGCACATCAACACCGACGAGTGCGGCGCCGCCGAGAAGATCGCCGGACTCAAGCTGATCACCGTCCCGGCCCCCGCCGGGAAGCTGACGCCCGGCCTCGTCGCCGCGTACGCGACGGGGTTCGGCAACATCCAGCGGCGGCAGCCGGCGGTCGTGTCGATCACCCAGAGCACCGAGCTGGGCACCGTCTACACGCCCGAGGAGACCGCGGCGGTCGCGGCGGCGGCGCACGAGCGCGGGCTGACCGTGCACATGGACGGCGCCCGCATCGCCAACGCCGCCGCGTCCCTCGGCGTCCCGCTGCGCGCCCTCACCACCGACGCGGGCGTGGACGTCCTGTCGTTCGGCGGCACCAAGAACGGGCTGCTGCTCGGCGAGGCGATCGTCGTCCTGAACCCGGACGCGGTCCGCGGGGTGAGCTACCTGCGCAAGTCGAGCATGCAGCTGGCGTCCAAGATGCGGTACGTGTCCGCGCAGCTCGTCGCCCTCCTGGACGGCGACCTGTGGCTGCGCAACGCCTCCCACGCCAACGCCATGGCCGCCCGCCTGGAGGCCGCCGCCCGCGCCGTCCCCGGCGTGCGGATCACCCAGGACGTGCAGGCGAACACCGTCTTCGCCCTCATCCCGAAGGACGTGGCCGACCGGCTCCGCAAGCGGTTCCCCTTCTACACGTGGGACGAGTCGACCGGCGAGGTCCGCTGGGTCTGCTCGTTCGACACCACCGAGGAGGACGTGGACGCCTTCGCCGCGGCGCTCGCCGCCGAGATGCCCGGCTGACCGGCGGTTCCATCCCGATCATCGGGAGCGTTCCCGCTCGCCCGGTTCGCGGCGGGTTATCGTGTGACCGAACAGCATTCGGTTACAGGAGGCGAGCCCGATGGCCAACCGCACCTTCGTCGTCGGCGTGGGCATGACCAAGTTCGAGAAGCCCGGCTCCCGCGACTGGGAATACCCCGACATGGCCAAGGAGGCCGTCGGCAACGCCCTCAAGGACGCCGGCATCGGCTACGACAAGGTCGAGATGGCCTACGCCGGCTCCATGTACGGGTCGATGGGCCAGCGCGCCCTCTACGAGACCGGCATGACCGGCATCCCGGTCATGACCGTCATGAACGCGTGCGCCACCGGCTCCAGCGCGCTGTTCCTCGCCCGCCAAGCCGTCCGCGGCGGCCTCGCCGACTGCGCCCTCGCCCTCGGCATGGAGAAGATGAAGAAGGGCTCCCTCGGCGCCGGCATGGGCGAGTCCAAGGTCACCATC
This sequence comes from Spirillospora sp. NPDC127506, assembly GCF_040302145.1. Taxonomy (NCBI): domain Bacteria; kingdom Bacillati; phylum Actinomycetota; class Actinomycetes; order Streptosporangiales; family Thermomonosporaceae; genus Spirillospora; species Spirillospora sp. NPDC127506. Next base: position 82,309 of record NZ_JBEORG010000011.1, read on the forward strand.
ATCGACCACCACCTGCGCTCCATGACCGCCGGCCGCGAATGGGAGCTCGACAAGGCGCCCATGCCGCAGATGTTCGGCAACGCCGGACGCGAGCACATGGAGAAGTACGGCTCCACCCCCGACCACTACGCCTGGATCGGTTGGAAGAACCACAAGCACTCGGTCAACAACCCCTACGCCCAGTTCCAGACCGAATACAGCCTCGACGACGTCAAGAACGCCACGATGATCTTCGACCCGCTGACCAAGCTGCAGTGCTCCCCCACCTCCGACGGGGCCGGCGCCGCGATCGTCGCCAGCGAGCGGTTCGTCGACGAGCACGACCTGTGGAGCCAGGCCATCGAGATCGCCGGCCACCACATCGCCACCGACACGCCGCAGAGCTTCGAGGACAACTCCTCCATCCAGGTCGTCGGCTTCGGCGTCTCCCAGCAGGCCGCGAAGAAGGCGATGGACGAGGCCCAGGTCACCATCGACGACGTCGACGTCATCGAACTCCACGACTGCTTCAGCGCCAACGAGCTCATCACCTACGAAGCCCTCGGCATGGCCGAGATCGGAGAAGGCCACAAACTCATCGACGACCAGGCCACCACCTACGGCGGCAAATGGGTCGTCAACCCGTCCGGCGGCCTCATCTCCAAGGGCCACCCGCTCGGCGCCACCGGCCTCGCCCAATGCGCCGAACTGACCTGGCAGCTCCGCGGCCAGGCCGGCAAGCGCCAGGTGGAAGGCGCCCGCGTCGCACTGCAGCACAACATCGGCCTGGGCAGCGCCTGCGCTGTGGCGGTGTACAAGCCCTGCTAGCCCAGGGGGGCGACCCCCTGGAACCCCCGTTAGCGACGCAGGCGATCCTCGCTCCCTTGTTGCGGTCTGTCGTGCCTGTGACGGGCGTGTGCGGGGTCGCTGCGGTCGCCTGCGTCGCCGGGCATGCCCGCTCCGGGCGCTAGAGCGCCCTCCGCGTGCCTGCCCGTGGCGGTCGCTTCGGTCTGCGCCATCGCTCGGGTCTGGTCCAAGAGGGTTTGAATCGTGCTCGTCCAAGAGGCGGCTGTGTTGGTCCAGGGGGCGCCGCCCTTGGAACCCCGCAGCGACGCAGGCATGCCCGCTCCGGGGGCGAGAGGGACGTGTGACAAATGTTGACTCTTGTCTCAGGGGCGATCTAGGCTGGTGGTGCTCGGTCACCGGTCTGGAGGTGTCATGGCCGCCTCGTCCCCGTCCCGTGCTCGCTCCTCCCGGGCGGTCGCGCGCGCGCCGCTGGTGCCGGGGACGCTGCTGTGGCGGTACGCCGGCGACCTGCGGTCGCTGCTGCCCGGGGCCGCCGCCGGGCTGATGCAGCTCATGCATCCGGGCATCGGCGCGGGCGTCGGCGAGCACTCGGCGTTCTTCGACGCGCCGTTCGACCGGATCCACCGGTCCGTCCCGCAGATCTGGGCGACGATCCTCGCGCCGGACGGCGTCACCCGCGCCCGCGGCATCCGCGACCTGCACCGCGGCATCGGCGGCGTCGACGAGCACGGCCGGCGGTACCACGCGCTCGAACCCGAGACGTTCTGGTGGGCGCACGCCACCTTCACATGGGAGATCTTCAAGGCGGCCGAGATCTTCCACCCCGGCACGCTCACGGCCGAGGACCACGAGCAGATGTACGCCGAGACCGTCACCTGGTACTCCCGCTACGGCGTCAGCATGCGGCCCGTGCCCGAGGACTACGCGGCCTTCCAGTCCAAGTTCTGGCACATCTGCGCCAAGACGCTCGAACTCACGCCCGCCGCGGCGCGCGCACTGGAGATCGCCAAACACGGGTCCGAGAGCGTCACGGTCCTGCCCGTCGGCGGCCCCCGGCTCGACCGCGCCGGACGGCTGGTCATCGAGCGGCCGCTGCGGCTGATCACGTTCGGGTGCCTGCCGCCGCTCGTCCGGGAGCGGTTCGACATCCCCTGGTCGCCGCTCGACCAGGCCCGGTTCGCCGCGCTCGCGATGGCCCACCGGCAGGGCTACCGCATCATGCCGAGCGGCATCAACCACTGGGCGCTGCGCAGCATGCTCCGCTACATCGGCGCGCACACCCGCGAGGACCGGTACCAGCCGGCCGCGTGAGGGTTCACACGGCCGCGGCCGCCCGGGGGCGGACCTCCCGGCACGCGGTGAGGATGCGGCGGACGTCGCCGTCCGACAGGCCCGCGTGCGCGGAGAGGCGGACCAGCGTGCGGCCCACCGACGCCGCCGGCGGGAACAGCGCCGCGCTGAAGATGTCGCGGCCGACCAGCGCGTCCCGCATGCGGGTGGCCTCCGACTCCGACCCGGCCTCCAGCGCGATGATCTGCGAGTCGGACTCCACCAGCCGGTAGCCGAGCTCCGCCAGCCCCTCCCGCAGCCGGGCCGTGATCGCGCGGAGCCTCCCGCGCCGCCAGCCCTCCCTGCGCACCACCTTCAACGCCGCGGCCAGGCCCGCGACGTCGTGCGGCGGCAGCGTCGAGCCGAACACCGCCGGGAGCGCGGTGCGGGTGAAGCAGTCCGCGGAGCCGGGACGGTCGCAGGCGATCAGCCCGGCCCTTCCCGGCAGGGCCTTCGCCAGGCTCGCCGTGCGGAAGTCGACGCGGCCGGTGAGGCCCAGCTCGGCGACCAGGCCCGCGCCGCGCTCGCCGTGCGTGCCGAGCGAGTGCGACTCGTCCACGACCAGCAGGCAGCCGTGCTCCTCGGCCACCGCCGCCAGGCCGGCCAGCGGGGCGACCGAGCCGTCGGTGCCGCAGACGGCGTCCACGGCGATCACCCCGGAGCCGCCCGCCTCGATCCGGCGGCGCAGGTGGTCGAGGTCGTTGTGGCGGAAGCAGGCCGGCTCGGCGCCCGCCGCCCGCGCCCCCTCCCACAGCGACGCGTGCGCGAGGACGTCCAGGTAGACGGGGACGTCCGGGCCGGCGATCACCTGCAGCAGCCCGGTGTTGGCCGCCCAGCCCGACGAGCAGAGCACCCCCGCCCGCGCGCCCAGGTGCCGGGCGAACCGCTCGCCGAGGACGACCTGCGGGTGGTCGCCGGGCAGGCAGGGCCCGGTCGCGGGCGGCGCGGCGTCCTCCTCCCGCAGGCCGGCGATCATGGCCTCGGTGACCGCCGGATGCCCGGCGAGGGCGAGATAGTCGCTACAGGTCAGTACGATCGCCCGGTCGCCGGGGGCCTTCGGCGCCGCGGCCCGGCGGCCCCGCGCGCCCCGGAACACCCTGATGCGTTCGCCCAGCCGCTGGTGAGCGCTGGTCATGGTCGTCACACTCCCCGGTCAAATGATCATCACGTTCCGTAGCGGACCCTAATCATAGGGTGAAAACAATCTCGGGCGAGGACCAAAACCGCGCGCCGCCGGGGAAAGTTCACCGGCCGTCCCGGCCGTGTTCCGGACTCGGCGCGCGAAAACACCCCATATCGTGCACGTCACCGGGTATCACCTGGTCACGCGCTCTCCATCCGAACGTGGGGTGTGAACACGATCACCGCCGAACGCGCCGCGGTGCCCGCCGAGCTCCCCGATCTCGGCGTCCGCACCGCACCGCTTCCCGCCGTCCAGCGGGTCCTCCGGGCCCGCTGGACGATCCTCGGGGTGCTCCTCGCGGGCCTCGCCGCGGTCCTGCTGGCGACCCTCGGCCCGCTGCGTCCCGCGGCGTCCGCGCTCGGCGCCATGCGCTGGGAGTTCCTCCCGGCGCTGGTCCTGCTCTCGCTGATGCACTACGTGTGCTCCGCGCTCGCGCTGCGCGGCGCGGCGGGCCGTCCGCTGCCGCTCGCCACCACGACGCTCGCGCAGTTCGCCGCGTCCGCCGCGAACCGGATCACCCCGGGCGGCCTCGGCGCCGTCGCGGTCAACACCCGCTACCTCGTCTGCCGCGGCCTGCCGCTGCCCCGCGCGGTGGTCGCCGTCGCGGTCCTGCAGGTGGCGGGCGTCCCCGCCGACCTGCTGCTGCTGGGCGCCGTCCTCGGCCTCGGCGGCGGGAACGGCCGGATGCTGGACGCCCTCGGCGAGCACGCCGCGCACGCCGCCGGGCTCGTCCCGCCGCTCCCGCTGCTCGTCGCCGGCGGGGTGCTGCTGCCCGCCGCCGTGCTGTGGGGCCGCCGCGCGGCCCGCTCCGCCGCCGTCGGGCGGGCGCTCGCCGGGTTCGCCGACCTGTGCCGCCGCCCGCGCGACCTGCTGCTCACCCTGGCCGCGTCCGCCGGAACCACGTTCGCCCTCGCGGTGGCGTTCGCGCTCTGCGTCCTCGCCGTCCCCGCGACGGCGGTGGGGCCCGCCGACCTCCTCGCCCTCCTCGCCGCCTACCTGGTGGGAGCCGCCGCCGGGGCCGCCGTCCCGCTGCCCGGCGGCGTCGGCTCCACCGAGACCGCGCTCGTGGCCGCGCTCGCCGCGCTCGGCGTCGAGGCCGGACCGGCCCTGCACGCCGTCCTGCTGTTCCGCGCGGTCACGTTCTGGGCGCCGGTCCCGCTGGGTCTCCTCGCCTGCCGGACGCTCCGCCGGTGACCTTTACGTTGTAGATCAAAGATGGAAGACCTTCGCGGCGTTGCCGGACAGGAACGCCTCCCTCGCCTCGTCGCCGAGGCCGAGGTCGTCCAGCCCCTTCAGGGCCCGGTCGGCGGTCAGCATCGGGTAGTTGGTGCCGAACATGACCTTGTGGTGCCTGTCCTGCGTCATGTACCGGACGAGCTCCGGCGGATACCTGCGCACCGTGTACGCCGACGTGTCGATGTAGACGTTCGGGTGCTTGCGGCACACCGCGACCATCTCCTCGGTCCACGGGTAGCCGATGTGCCCGCCGACGATGACCAGCTCGGGGAAGTCGAGCGCGACCTGGTCGATGTACGGGATCGGCCGCCCCGTCTCGCTCGGCCGCAGCGGGCCGGTGTGCCCGACCTGCGTGCAGAACGGGATGCCCAGCTCCACGCATTCCGCGAAGAGCGGGTAGTAGAGGCGGTCGGTGGGCGGCAGCTCCCAGAGCCACGGCACGACGCGCAACCCCCTGAAGCCGAGTTCGCGCACGCACCGCCTCAGCTCCCGCACGGCCTCCATGGGCTTGCGCAGGTCGACCGACGCGATGCCCATCAGCCGGCCCGGGGCCTGCTCGACGAACGAAGCGACCTCGTCGTTGCTCACCAGGTCGCCCTCCGGCCCGTACCAGGCGCTGATGAGGCCGATGTCCACTCCCCCGGCGTCCATGGCCGCGACGGTCGCCTGGACGGGCGGCTGCTCCGCCGGCGGCTTCCGCCCGAGCCACCGCCACAGCGAATCGAGCATCTCGTGCTGCAGAAACCGGACCGTCCCGTGCTGCATCCAAGCGTCGACGACCATGAATCCCTCCCCCTGCAAACAGAACCCCATTCTGCTTCCCTGGAACAGCGTCCTGTCAATGGGCGGGACGGCCGCCCACCGATCTTCGTCCGGCCAGGCGAGGATCGTTAGGACTTACCACGTATACCCCTGCTCCTGCGACAAAATGACACCGTGTTCTCCTGGCGCCGCCGCTCCGTCCTGCTGGGCCTCATCGGCTTCAGCTGCCTGCTCATCGGTCTCACCGTGCTGTTCGCCGAGCTGGGGCTGGACAACGCGGACAAGCTGGCGAGCGTGTTCGGCGCGTTCAGCGGCGTGTCCGGCCTGGCGATCGCCGGCGTCGGCCTCTTCCAGGACAGGAGCCCGCGGAGGGAGAACACCGGGGTCGCCTCCGAGCAGCTGGAGGCCCTGGCGCGCGCCCTGCGCCGGCCCGCCGCGATCCCCGTCCGCGCGGCGCGGAGCCTGCCGACGGACATTCCGGATTTCGTGGACCGCGAGACGGTGCTGGAGCGCATCGAGGCCGCGGCCGGCCGCGCCGGCTCCGGAACGGCGGCCGTCTGCACGATCAGCGGGATGGCCGGTGTCGGCAAGACGGCCCTGGCGGTCCGCGCCGCGCACAGGCTCGCGGACTCCTTTCCCGACGGCGCCCTGTTCCTGAACCTGCACGGGCACAGCGCCGACCAGGCGCCCGTCCCGCCCGGCAGGGCGCTGGAGGCCCTGCTCCACGGGCTGGGCCTGGCACCCGATCAAGTCCCCGAGTCCCTGGAGGAGCGCGCCGCGTTGTGGCGGTCGCAGACCGCGGACTCCCGCACGCTCGTGGTCCTGGACAACGCCGCGGACGACCGGCAGGTGGTGCCGCTCATCCCCGCGGGCCCCTGCCTCACGATCGTCACGAGCCGGCGCCGGCTCGTCCTGGACGGGGGGCAGGTCGTCGCCCTCAACGCGCTCGCGACGCAGGACGCGGTGCGGCTGCTGACCGGCGCGGTCGGGGCGGAGCGGCTGCAGAGCGGCTCCGGAGAGGTCCGGGAGATCGTCTCCCGATGCGGCCGCCTCCCGCTCGCCGTCCGGCTGGCCGCCGGGCACCTCCAGTCCCACCCGGCCTGGACGCCGGGGAACCTGCTTTCGGAGATGAGGGAGGCCGAGGCGCGGGATGATCTGCCCATTCCAGGGCAGAACGGCGTAATGGCCGCCTTCCACCCCTCCTACGAAGGAATCACCCCCGACCAGCAGCGTTTGCTACGGCGCCTGGCACTCCACCCGGGTACCGACTTCGACGTGCCGGCGGCCGGAGCCCTGTACGGCGGAACCATCGCCGATACCGCGGCCGGCCTGGAGGCCCTGAGCGAGCAGAGCCTGCTGGAGGAGCCCGCCTATCGGCGATACCGGCTGCACGACCTCGTCCGGGACTTCGTCCTGCATCGCGTCGAACAGGAGCTCCCGGCCGAGACCTCCGCCGCGAGGGCTCGGCTCATCGACTACTACACGGCGGCGTCGGTGCGCGCCGAGCGGGTCATCAACCTCCTCGGCTTCAGGGACTCCGAGAACGAGATCGAGCACCCGCCGGCCGAGGCCCCGGCCTTCGCCTCGCACGCGGAGGCGATGGCGTGGCTGGAGACCGAACGCCCGAACCTCCACGCATGCGTCGAACTCGCCGTCGAGGGCGGCCAGACGGCCCGCGCGGCGCGCCTCGCCCGCGCGATGGCGTACTTCCTGCGCCTCAGCGGCCACTGGACGGACGCCGCGGACCTGTGCCGCCGGGCCGCGCAGTGGTGCGCGGATCTCGGCGACTCGGCGTGCTCCGCCGACATGGTCTTCCTGAGCGGCGACATCGCGAGGCTGACCGGCCGGCATCGCGAGGCCAGGTCCTACTACGAGCAGGCGCTGGCGGTCTACCGCGAGTCGGGGGACCGGCACCGGGAGGCGCGGACCCTGCACTCGTTGGGCGACCTCGACCGCATGCAGCACCGGTACGAGGCGGCGATAGACATCTACACGCGGGCGCTGACCGTGTACGAGAGCACCGGAAACCGCCTCTCCAGTGCCCGGGCCGTGCACAGCATCGCGGACGCCCACCGTCTCGCAGGCAACGGTGAGGCGGCGATGGACCAGTACGAGACGGTCCTCGGCATGTACCGCGAACTGGAGGACCCGGTCGGCGCCGTCCGCGCTCGTCACGGCATCGCCGACGTCCAGGTCCTCGGCGGAAACGGTCTCCAGGCGCTTCCGGCCCTCCAGGACGCCCTGCGGGCGTACCGGGAACTGGGAGATCGGCTCGGCGAAGCCGACGCCCTGCACAGCATCGGCGCCGCCCATCTCGCGGCCGGAGAGCCGGACGAGGCCGTCCGCCACCTGCGTCAAGCACGCGACGTGTACATCTCTCTAGGCGACGAACGCCAAGAGGTGCAGACCCTCCTCAAACTCGGGCAGGCGCACGCGGCGGCCGGCGACCTGGAAGAGGCTCTGGCCTCCTGCGAGGCCGCCGCGGCGGCCTCGCAGGAGGCCGACGACCTGTACCTGCGCGCCGACGCCGAGCGTCTCCTCGGGCGGCTCCTCCTCTCCGCCGGCCGCCGCGACGAGGCGGCCGCGCACCTGCGGGCCGGGCTCGGGCTCCTGCGGGAACTCGGATCACCGCTGGCCGACGACCTCCGGGCCGAGCTCCGCCGGGCGGAACCCGGCCCGGCCGAAGAGCCCTAGACCGGTCAGGCCTGCTTCTTGAGGGCGAGGCTCGCGGAGCCGGTCATCGCGGGCAGGTAGCCGAGGCGGTGGCCGCGGGCGGTCGGGTGGTAGGACGATTCGAGCGGGATCGTCACCGCGTTGAGCCAGTCGTCGCCCGAGCACAGCTCGTGGCCGGCGAACTCGTCGCGGACGTCCGACCAGGTGAAGCCGGCGCGCCCGGCCGCACTGGCGATGACGCCGTCGAGGGTGTCGGCGGCCTCGTTCAGCGCGGTGCGCTTGGCGTTGCTCAGCCCCACGCACACGCTGACGATCTTGTAGAGGTGCGGGTAGCCGAGCACCACCACGCGGGCCGACGGGGACTTGGCGCGGATCTTGGAGTACAGGGAGTCGAGCCGGCCGGGCAGGGTGTTGCGCATGTAGCTCTCGGCCTCCGCCACCCGGCTCTGGCAGGTCGAGGTCGAGTGCAGGACGCAGGTCTGCATGACGTCGGCGAACCCGGCGTCGTTGCCGCCGGCCGTGAGGCTGACGAGCGTCGTGGACGAGCTGAGCGCGCCGAGCTGCCCGCTCGCGACGGTCGCGGTGGTCGCCCCCGAGCAGGCCACGAACTTGAACGACGACGTCGAGTGCGCCGCCGCCCACAGGTTCGGGTAGGCGTTGGCGCTGCGGTTGCACGACCCGCTGCCTGGGTCGTAGCTTCCGGCCCCCGTGCCGGACGAGTAGGAATCCCCGAGTGCGACGTAGTTGGTCCCGGCCGCCGAGGCGGAACCGGTCCAGAGCAGTGATGTGGCGGCGAAGGTCACCGCACCGAGAGCGGCGACACAGGGGCGGGAAAGACGCATCTGCACTCCGGAGCGTCGTATCGAATTGTGCCGTCCCGCTTATACCCGGCCCGCCATTCTGCCAAGCCCCTGACCTGATCAACAATATTTGTCACAATTCGCCGTTGCAATCCCGAAATCAGTGGAATTCTCAGCCGTCAAGACATAAGAGATAACAACCATTTTCCATGGAATCACGGCAGCCCCGGAGAGCACAGGGGCCACTCCGGTCAACTGCGGCCGTCCGGGCGCCAGGGACCGGTCGCGACCGGCCGGGCGCCCCGGACGCGGAGGGTCTCGGCGAACGTGCGCTGCCGCCCGGGAATCCCGTGGACGAGCATCACCTCCCGCGCCGCGACCTCGTCGGCGACGCCGAGAAGACCGCGGCGGTCGGCGTGCGCGGAAAGGCGGACCGTCGCCACGCGGGCGCGCACCGGAACGGCGGTCCCGCGGCCGTGCCCGGGCAGGAAGAATTCCCCGCCCTTTTCCGCGAGGTCGAGCAGCGCCCGGCCCGGGGACTCCTCGTCCTGGTATCCGGAGATGAACAGGGCGCTGCCCGGTTCGGGGAGGATCCGGCCCGCCCACTGGACGGCCGGCCCGCCCGTCAGCATGCCGGACGTGGAGATGACGACCCCGGTGCGGAAGGCGTCCAGCTCGGCGGGGCGGTTCGCGACCGCGGCGGCGCCGCCGAACACGCGCAGCGCCGGGTCCAGGGACTCGAACACGTGGGCCAGCTCGGCGGCCATGCCGTCCAGCCGGACCGGCACGTCCGGCAGGTGCCGCCGCAGGATCAGCGCGATCTCCTGGGCGCGGCCCAGCGCGAACGCGGGGATCAGGACCCGGCCGCCGCCCCGGTGGACGTCGGCGACCGCGCGCACCAGCTCGTCCACCCGCATGTCGCGGTCGTCGTGGTCCTCGGTGCAGCAGGTCGACTCCATGACGAGCAGGTCGGCGCCGCGGGCGGACTCGGGCACGGCGCAGCCGCCGACCGTCTCCTGCCGGAAGCCCGAGATGTCGCCCGTGATGACGGCGCGGCGGTCCCCGGCGCGCACCACCGCCCCGGCCGCGCCCAGGATGTGCCCGGCGGGGAACAGCTCGACGGTCAGCGCCCCGATCCGGCGCGGCGCCCCGAACGGCAGTTCCTCGCACCGCCGGGCCGCGGCATCCACCTCCGGCGGCCCGTAGAGGACGTCGCCGGCGTCGCCCCAGCGGGCCCGGCCGCGCTCCCGCGCCGCGAGGACCTTCGCGGTGTCGGCCCACATCACCGGCATGAGCGCCGCGGTCTCCGGCGACGCGAGCACCCGCAGGCCGGGGCGGCGGGCGACCAGGGCGGGCACGTAGCCGCAGTGGTCGTTGTGGGCGTGGGTGACGACGACCGCGTCCAGCGATCCGCCGAGAGCGCGGCCGATGTCGCGGGGCGGCTCGGCGCGGTCGCCGGGGCGCAGCCCGGCGTCCACGAGGATCCGCGTCCCGCCGGCCTCGACGAGCACGCAGGAGCCGCCGATGTGCGTGTCCCCGCCGAGCGGCACGACCCGCAGGCCCAGTTCGGTGACGGCCGCGGGCGGCGGCGCCGGATCCACGAGCGCCCGCAGGAAGGCGAGGGCCTTCCCGGGGTCGTCGATGCCGGCGGCACGGGCCGCCGGGCCGGCGCTGCGGTGTGCGGAGGAGGGGTTCTCCAGTGCGGCGAGGAGGGCCGCCGCCAGGGCGCGCGGGTCCGCCCAGCGGTGCCGCTCGGTCGCCAGCCGCCGGGTCAGGGCGTCCGCGCGCTCTTCCTGCTCCGCGAGCGCCTCCCGGGTCGCGGCGAGCCGCTCGGACGCCTCGCGCGCGTCGCGGCGCGCGTATTCGAGGCGCCCCTGCTCGGTCCTGACGCGCCCGCGCAGGTGGTCGATGCGGCGGGCGGCGCGCCCGGCGTCGCGCTCCGCGCGCTCGGCGGCCCGGTCGCGGCGCCGGATCCAGCCCAGCCCGGCCCGGACGACGCCGGTGTCGGGGTGCAGCAGGACGGCGGCCAGCGCGCGTGCCTCGCCGCCGGCGTCCCCGAGCCGCTCGGCGGCGCGGGCGCGCAGCGCCGGGAACCGCTCGACCGCGTCCAGCAGCAGGGCCGGGCGCTCCGCGGCCAGCACGGCGGGATCGGACGCGAGGCGGGCCGCGGACGGGCGTTCCAGCACCGCGAGCGCCACCGCGCGCAGCACCGCCGCGAGCGCGTCCGGCGCGAGGGCCGGCCCGGCCTCCGCGCCGCCGGCGGCGGTCATCCCGCGGCCGCCCGCCGGGCGGCGTCGGCGAGGACGGGCTCGCAGCCGAGGAGGCCGTCCGCGGCCTCCAGCGCGCCGAGCACCCGCAGCGCCTCCACCAGGTCCCCCGGGTCGCCGTAGCCGTGGCCGCGCAGGTCCGCGGGGGTGAGCCCGGGCGTCTCGTCCTCGCCGTAGAGGGCGAGGAGGGCGGCGAGGTCGTCGGCGGTGCCGCGGTCGTCCTCCTGGACGAGCACGCGCCACGCGGCCGCGAGGCACGGGTCGGCGCGGACGCCGGTGTCGTCCAGGAGCGCCTCCGGCCTGGCGCGCACCTGCCGCAGCACGTCGTCGAGGACCTGGTCGCGGTCGCGTCCGGCGACGGCGGTGACGACGCGCCCGGCCAGCGTCGGCCAGCCGCCGGTGCGCCGGAGGAGCTCGCGCTGCCCGGCGTCGTCGGGGAAGCCCAGCGAGTCCTCCAGCATCCACTGCCGGATCGCGGGCGCGTCGAAGCGGCGCAGCGGCACCAGCTCGACGTCGTCGTCGGCCGCGCGGCGGAGCCATCCCGCGGCGGAGGCGGGGCCGGCGACCAGCACGACGGACAGGGTGCCCTCCCCGGCGGTGTCGGCGACCGCGTGCCGCGCCTCGGCGAACCGCCGCTCGAACTGCTCGCCGTCGCGGGCCGCGTGCAGGTCGACGACGATGACGTCGTGGCCGGGGTGCCGGCGGGCGCGCAGCACCGCGCTGTCGAACGTCCCCTCCCCCGGCCGGACGACCCGGATCTCCAGGTCGGCCCGGCCGGACGGCATGGCCTGCAGCGACGCCGCCACCCGCTCGGCGTGCAGCGCCGGCGACCCGGCGACCACGTGGACGAGCCGGCCCGGCCGCAGCAGCCCGGTGATCTGCCCGATGCTGAGCGGCGCGCGGTCCGGACCGGCCAGGTGCGGCATCCGGTAGGAGTGCGCGTCGAACTCGTCGGGGTCGTCGAAGTCGGCGGCGTTCTCCAGCACGTTCTCGATCTCGCGGACGCCGCCGAGCAGCCGCAGCACGTGCGGGGTGCGCAGCCGGTAGCGGCCGCCGTCCTCGCCGAGGACGCCGAGGTTGACGCATTCGGCGAGCAGGCTGCGGAAGTCGTCGCCGCTGCAGTCCTCGAACCCGCGCGCCCACCAGTACCGGCACTCCTCCAGCAGCTGCCGGACGGTGAGCGCCTCGCCGGCGGCGCCGTCGTCGAGCGCGTGCAGCGCCACCGTGTAGGCGATGACCTTGTAGCGCTTGTCGAGGGTGAGGGTGTCGTCGAACCGCTTCTGGAAGCCGTCCAGGAGCTTCTGGTCGCGCCAGACCTCCGCCACGTCCTCCCGGGTGATCTCGTAGGGGAGGGTCCGCGGCGTCTCCCGCAGCAGGGCGAGCAGCTTCCCGGCGAACAGCTGCACGAGCGCCGGCGCGTTGTTGGCCTCGGCGATCACCCGCGCGGCGAGCATCTCGGGGAAGGTGTACCCGAGCGTGGCGAGCGGGCGGACGAGCAGGTCGAACGCGTCCTGCGGGTCCAGCGGGCCGATCGCGATGGGCTCGCCGAGCTGCGTCAGCGGCTGGTTCGGCAGGCCGTGGAACCGCGCGGTCTGGTGCAGGCCCGCCCACACCACCTTGACGCGGCGGCCGGTGTCCTCCATGAGGGTGCGCAGGGCGGTGACGTCCTCGAAGCGGCCCCGCTCGGCGTCCCGGTTGAGGAAGGCGTCGGCCTCGTCCAGCAGGATGAGCAGCTGCCGGTTCCGGTCGGCGTCCGCCCAGCGCCGGACCGCGTCGATCACCTGGTCGCGGCCCGTGAGCCCGGCCCGCACGACGCCGGCGTTGGCGAGCTTGTCGCCGAGGATCGGCCACAGCGATATCGACCGGACCTTCCCGACCGTCTGGATGGTCTCCAGGATCACCGTGCGGTTCGGGTCGGCGGCCAGATCGCGCTCGGCCTTGCGCAGCAGCGCCGACTTGCCGAGCTGCCGCCCGCCGAACACGAACGACGGGCCCCTGCGGTCGGTGACCTTGCGGAGCTGCTCGGACCGCCCGTAGAACATCTCCTCCGGGACGTCCCCGGCCGGGGTGTAGGGGTCGGTGGCGGTGAACGGCGCCATCAGCGCGACCGCGACCGACCAGTCCTGCGGCCGGCACGCCAGGTAGGCGATCGCGGCGTCGTCGAGGACCCCGGAGACCGGCGCGCGGCGCCTCCGTGCGGCCTCGCCGAGCTGCGCGCGGTCGTCCGCGGACAGGACGCCGAAGTACAGCACCAGGACGGTCTCGCCCTCGGGCTGCCCGCCCAGCAGGTCGGCCAGCTGCTGCGGGCCGGGGCGCCCCCAGTGCAGCAGCAGCCGCAGCCGCCCGCCCGACGGGCTCTTCTGCGACCCGAAGGCCGGCAGCAGCGCCCCGCCGGCCGAGCCGACGTGCCGGACCTCGTCCAGGACGATCCACATCCGGTCCGGCCCCTGGTCGGCGCCGCCCTGCGTCCCCTCCAGCCCGATCATCTTGAGGACCGCGCCGATCAGCGAGCGCAGGTTCCCCGGCGTCTTGCTGCGGCCCTCGCGCAGGTTCAGCCACTTGCGCAGCCCCTCGCCCGCGACCCGGCGGGACGCCTCGCGCATCTGCGGGATATCGGCGCCGGCGCCGGCGAGCAGGCCGTACAGCTCCGGTTCGGCGACGTCCCGGCCGGCGATCAGCGCGTCCTTCAGCGCGTCGATGTACCCGCTGGTCTCCTGCTTGCGGGCGCGCTTGCCGGTCTGCCGGGAGTGCCGGTGGAACGCGTCCGGGAACGCGGGGTAGAAGCGCTCGAAGTCGGGGCTCTCCGCCTTCTCCGGGAGCTGCTTGCCGGCCTGCAGCTGCGCGATGAACTCGCGCGCGGTCGTCAGGTCGCGGCGCTCGATGCGCTCTTCGACGCGCTCGGCGTCGGCCGCGCGCAGGCCGCCGGCCCGCCGCGCCTCGGCCAGCGCCTCGCGCGCCGCCCGGACGCTCGCCTCGCACCGCTCCTCCAGCCGGGCGCGCAGCGCGCCGAGCTCGCGCCCGATCCGGTCGAAGTCGTCCCGGTCGCCGGCGGTGAGCAGCCGGACCGCCTCCTCGGCCTCGCGTTCCTCGCCCTCGGTGAGCAGCCCGTCCCGCCGCGACATCGCGATCAGGTCGCGCAGCTCCTCGACGCTCTCGTCGCGCCCGGCGCGGGCGTCCCGGACCAGCTCGCCGCGGCGCTCCCGGAGCCGGGCGGCGGCCTCCGGGTCGAGCGCCTCCAGGACGGACACGACCGCCCGCGTGCCGCCGTGGTCGAGCCGCGCGGCCCGCGCCTCGAACACCTTCTCCCAGTCGGGCGGCCCGGCGTGCGCGACCGCCGCCAGCTCCGCCAGGGCGGCGTCCCGGGCGGGCCGCAGCGTGCGCGGGTCGAGCGCGAGGCCGGCGGCCGCGAGCAGGTCCCGGTTGAGGACGTGCGCGGCGGGCGGTTCGGTCTCGGCCGGCCGCTCCCCGTCCAGCAGCGCGAACGCGCCGCCGAGCAGGTGGCGCGCGGCGTCCGCGGCCGCCTCGCCCGCGGTGCCCGCCGACGCGGCGAGCGCCGCGTCGATCTCCGCGCGCCGCCCGGCGACGGCGTCGCGCAGCTGCCGCAGCGGCGCCACCCGCCAGTCGCGGTCGCCGGACGCGGCGTCCTCGTGCTCCTTCACCGCCGCCGCCCAGCGCCCGGCCGCGCCGAGCGCGCCGTCGATCCGCTCGCGCAGCCGCCGGCGCGCCCCCGCGATGATCGGCCTGCCCTTCTTGGGGCTGTTGACCCGCCCGTCGGTCTCGTCGATCAGCCGGTCGACGCCGGCGCCGCCGCGCAGCCGGACGACCTCCGCCGCCACCTCCCCGGCCCGCGCCGCGTCGTCCTCGGCGGCCGGCCGCAGCAGCCGCCGGACCTCGCCGTCCGCCGACAGCAGCGCCTTCCACACCTCGGTCGCGCGGGCCAGCTTGACGGTGCGGTGCGGGGCCTCCTCCAGCAGCCGGGCCGCCTCCCTGGACGCGGCGTCGCGGGCCTGCGCCAGCTCGGCGGCGCCGCGGATCCAGCCGTCCATGCCGGGCCCCAGGTAGACCCCGGCCCGCGCCGCCTGCGCGAACGCCTCACCGCACTCCTTGAGGACGGGCTGCCCGGACACGACGACGTTCAGGCACTCCACCACGCGCGCCGTCTCCGGATACACGAGGCCCGCCCGGATCGCCGCCGCCCACGCCAGCAGCCCGCCCGCCGGGTCGTCGGCGAGCGCCTTGGCGTCCAGCTCCCGGGACGCGGCGGCGAACTCGGCCGACAGCGCCCCCGCGTACACGCCCATCTCGCCGGCGAGCGCCGCGCACCAGCGGGCGGCGGCCTCGGCGTCCGGCCGCCCGGCCGCCTCGCGCAGCCAGCCCGCCAGCCCGAACCGCCGGTCGCGCAGCGCGGCGGCCTCGGCGGCGACCAGCTCGTCCGTCTCCGCGGGCGGCTGCGGGGCCTGCGGCGTCTCCGGCTCCTCCGGCTCCTCTCCGGCGGGGCGGGCGGTCCGGTCGCGCCGGTGCCCGGTGCGCGCCGCCGGGGGCTGCGGCTCGGCTCCGGCCGCCTCTCGGAGGAAGGCGTCGAGGGCATGGAGCTCATCCTGGTCGGGGGCGGTCTCGTCCTTCGGCGCCTCCCGGGGAGCCGGCACCTCGACCACGTGGCCGGGATCGTCGGCCGGCTCCGGCGCGTCCGGCGGGCCGGCTTCTCGGGCCGGGCCGGGCTCTCGGACTGCGGACGGCTCTTGGCCCGGACCGGGCTCTCGGACTGCGGACGGCTCTTGGGCCGGGGCGGGCTCTTGGGCCGGGGCAGGCTCTTGGACTGGGGCGGGGGTCTCCTCCCGTGCGGGCTCGCCGGGGGCTTCTCCGATCGCGAGCTCCCCCATCAGCGCCACGTCGATGAGGCGGTGCCAGCGCTCGGGCAGCTCCGCACGCGCGCGCTCCGCCAGGGCGGGTGCGCGCAGCCGGTCGTCAGCCCGCACCTGGATCAGCTCCGCGAGCACGGCCAGATCGGCGTCCCCGTCGTCCGCCGCCCGCCGCACCTCCGCCAGCAGCTCGGCCTCGGACTCGGGCCCTTCGACGCGCCGCAGGGCGCGGACCCGGTCGTCCCTGCGGCCGGCCTGCAGCATGGCCCGGACCGCCGCCGACAGCTCGTCCAGCTCGACCGGCCGCTCCTCGGGGAGGATCCGCGCGGCGAGACCGTCGAACCCGGTGGCGACGCACTGGACGACTACCAGGTCGCCGTCGTCGGGCCGCCGGCCGTCCCGCAGATGCCCGGCGACGCGCTCCGCCGCGTCCGCCGCGCTCGCGAAACGCGTGCGCAGCTCGTCGAGCTGCGCTTCGAGCTGCTCCGGCTCGGGGGCGGCGGACTGCTCCCCGGCGGCGATCGCCCTCAGCTCCAGCAGGCCGACGGGGGTTTCGGGCAGCCCGGGATGCACTTCCCTGAGCGCCTCCCACACGGCCCGCACCCCGGGCGTCCTCTCCGCCGGCTCCGCCGCCAGCAGGCCGAGCGCCACCACCGCGAGCGGACGGTCCTCCATGACGGCCCGCACCAGCCCCCAGCGCACGAGTGCGACGGGAGCGTCCCACGCCAGCAGCGTGCGCAGCCTGGGAGCCCGCTCCAGTACGTCCGCGGCCGTGTCCGCGCCGAGGAGCTTCGCGCAGTCGTCCGCGCCGAGTTCGTCGGCGTTCCCGAAGTCGTGCACGAAGCACGCCTCGAAGAGCCGGCGCAGGCGCCCTCTGCGCCGCTGGTCGCCGTGCCGCATGGTGCGCAGCACCTGCTCGGGCGCCCCGGCGGGCATCTTCTTGCCTCCGCCGAGGCGCACGACGTCGAGTACGGCGCGCTGGAACTCGGGCGGCCCGTGCCGCAGGAGCTCCCGGACGTCCTCGGCCGACACCGCCGCCAGCGCCACGTCCTCCAGCTCGGTCAGGTCACCTGCCAGTTCACCGAGCGGCCCGAAGGGCGCGGTCCCGCCCTCGCAGTCTCCGCACCGGACCCCGTGCCCCATGTCGCCCCGCCTCCCGCTGCCTCCATCGCTCGACGACAAGGTAACGCGGTCCACTGACTTTCGTCATCAAAACTCAAAATGACTGTTGATTGAATCAACAATGATCTATGTTCGGCGTTCTCCCCATCCTGGCGGTGACCTGCACGGGTGTCCGCCGCGGAGCACGCACGGCCACTAGCGGTCACCTGCCGCTAAATCACGCTTTGTCGCCGTCTGGGCGGGACGCCCGCTACCCTCATCCCGGCACGGCTGCTAATCTTCGCGTTGATCGAGTTCACGCGACCGCCCCGTACCGGCGGCCGTCCGGACACGTCGGCGGCGCACGCCGCCCGCCGCCGTCGCGGCACGCCAGAAAGGGCCGGTTCCCCCTCGTGCATCCCCCGTCGGCACCACGCCACGGCGGGCGGGCATGACCGCCCGCAAGCCGCTCACCTCGCGCGACCCCGAGAGCATCGGCGGCCACCGGCTGATCGAGCGGCTCGGCGAGGGCGGCCAGGGCGTCGTCTACCTCGCCGAGGGCGAGGACGGCGAGCGGGTCGCCGTCAAGGTCCTGCACGACCGCGGCGGCTCCCGCGACGCCTTCCTCAAGGAGATCTCGGCGGCCCGCAAGGTCGCCTCGTTCTGCACGGCCGAGATCCTGCACGCCGGCGAGGACGAGGGCCTCCCGTACGTCGTCACCGAGTTCATCGACGGCCCGTCCCTCCGCGAACTGGTCGAGGAGAAGGGCCCGCAGGCAGGCCCCGCCCTGTACCGGCTCGCGATCGGCACGGCGACCGCGCTCGCCGCGATCCACCAGGCGGGCATCGTCCACCGCGACTTCAAACCCGGCAACGTCCTGATCGGCCCGGACGGTCCCCGCGTCATCGACTTCGGCGTCGCCCGCTTCCTGGACGCCACCGTGACCGCATCCAGCACGGTCATCGGCACCCCGTCCTACATGGCCCCGGAGCAGCTCGCCGGCGAGACCGTCGCCCCCGCCGCCGACGTCTTCGCCTGGGGCGCGACCATCGCCTACGCCGCGAACGGCCGCCCGCCCTACGGCCAGGACACCATCCCCGCCGTGATGAACCGAATCGTCAAGGGAAAGCCCGACCTCGGCGGTCTGACCGGTCCGTTGCGCGAGCTCGTGGCCCAGGCCCTGCACAAGGATGCGGCCAAGCGCCCGCAGAGCCGCGACGTCCTGCTCCGCCTGCTGGAACACTCCCATGGCCCGATAGCCGCCCCCGAGGCGCTGGCCCAAGGCCGCGCCCTGGCCGCGGCCGACGACGTGACCCTCACCGGCGCCCGCACCGCCCGCTGGACCACGGTCGAACTCCAGGGAACAACCACCCCTGCCGGGCGGATTGGGCTCCACCGCACCGCTCTCGTGGTCGCCGTCTTGGCGGCGGTGGTCTTGCTCACTGGAACTGTGGCGATAGCCCTCAGCGACAATTCCCGCGACCAACCCGGTGTCGCCGTGGCCACCAAGACCGCCGGCACGGTGCGTCCGACGGCACGCACCCGGCAGACGCAGACCTCGTCCGCCGCATCGCGCACCGGGCCGCCCACGACTCCGGCAGCCATCGGCGCAGCAGTCCAGGCGGCGGTCTCCGAACGGAAGAGCGCCGCCTTCACCGTGGAGGGCGGCATGGACCAGAGCGCGGATTCGTTCGAATCCCAC
The DNA here is from genome assembly GCF_040302145.1 of Spirillospora sp. NPDC127506. NCBI lineage: Bacteria > Bacillati > Actinomycetota > Actinomycetes > Streptosporangiales > Thermomonosporaceae > Spirillospora > Spirillospora sp. NPDC127506. The sequence continues at coordinate 101,007 of NZ_JBEORG010000011.1, forward strand.
GGCAGGCTCTATTACCGGCCGGGCAGGAGCACCAATTACGATCTGACGGTGCGGACCGACCTCGCCGAGGGCCTGTACGACGGTACCTCGGGACCACGGATAATCATCGTGGACAACTGCGCTTATTTCCGCTCGAGTCCGAAGACGTGTAATCCCACCGACGCAGCCTCCCTCAGTACGGACCATGACCCTCTTGTCTGGACGGCAGCAGAGGTGAGGTGGGTGACGTCTCCGTACAACATTCTGGGACTACTTCGGAAGACGCCGTCGATCCGCCGCAGCACGGACACCGGGACGATCACCTACCGCGGCACGGCAGCGGGCGGACCGCTCGCCTCGGACGGACCTACCGCTCCCTTCTACCAAGCGTTCGGCGGCGGCTCCACCAAGGTCACCTACACCTTGGTCACCGGTCGCGATCACCTGCCCCGGCAACTGGACATCGATCTGTGGAGCCAGATCCGGACGGACCTCACCTTCCATTCCCTCTACTCCGCCACTTATCGCGACTGGGGCAATACCGGCACGATTACGCGCTCATATTGACGTTCATCTCATAACACAGAAATTCGGGAAGGCAACCCCCATGCAGGCTCATGAAGTCGCGTTCTTCAAGCTCATCGAGGGCGAGAAGCAGTTCCAGGTTCCGCTGTACCAGCGCACCTACAGCTGGGGGCAGCGGGAATGGGCGCGGCTGTGGGCGGACGTCCTGGAGCATGCGGAGATCATCGAGGCCGGGGAGGACCGGCCGGCGCATTTCATCGGCTCGGTCGTCCTCGCGCCGGGCACGATGTCGGCCGGGGACATCCAGCGGTGGCTGGTCGTCGACGGGCAGCAGCGGCTGACGACGCTGATGCTGGCGTGCTGCGCGCTGCGCGACCGGCTCCGCGACATCGCGCCGCGCGAGGCGGGGCGCATCCACAAGCAGTACCTCGTCAACGAGTACCGCGACGACCTGGAGCACTTCCGCCTGCTGCCCACCCAGGCCGACCGCGCGGCGTTCACCGCCTGTGTGGAGAGCGAGCCGAGCGCGGGCGGCAGCGACGGCATCGGCGCCGCCTACCGGTTCTTCAAGCAGGCGCTGATCGACTACGACCCCGACGGCGACGTGGACGCGCTCAAGCGGCTGGAGACCGTCATCCGCGGCCGGCTCTCCGTGGTGGAGATCACCGCCGAGCACGGCGACAACGTCTACCGGATCTTCGAGTCGCTCAACAACACGGGCGTCAAGCTGAGCCAGACCGACCTTCTCCGCAATTACGTGTTCATGCTGCTGCCGACGATCGGCGAGCGCGTCTACACGAAGATCTGGCTGCCCATGCAGCAGGAACTCGGCGCGGGCAATCTGGAGCTCCTGGCCTGGCTCGATCTGATCATCCGCGGCGACTACCGGGCCAAGCAGAGCGAGATCTACCGCGCCCAGCAGAAGCGCCTCGGCGAGATCGTCCACCAGGGCGGCGAGAAGGCGCTGGAAGGGGAGATCGCCGAGCTCTACCGGCGCGGGCGGCTCCTGATGCGCGTCATCGAACCGGCCCGCGAGACGGACGCCGAGCTCCGGGCCGCCCTTCTGCGGCTGCAGGAATGGGGCGGGCAGATCACCTTCCCGATCGCGCTGCACATGCTCGACCTGCTCGACCACGGGAAGGCCACCGCCGCGCAGGTCGCCCGCGCCCTCTCCTACGTCGAGAGCTTCCTCGTCCGCCGGATGATCGCCGGAATCCCGACCAACAACCTGAACCGCATCCTCAACAGCGCGCCGAAGGAGCTGGAGGCGGACCGCCCGATCGACGAGGCCGTGCACCGCTACCTCTCCGGGGAGCGCCGCTACTGGCCGTCCGACGAGCAGCTCCGCACCGCGATCCGGACGAGGCCGTTCTACTGGTCCGGCCGCCCGAACCAGCGCTTCTTCGTCCTGAAGCGCCTGGAGCAGAGCTACGAGTCCAGCGAGCCGGTCGACTTCGCGGCGGCCAAGCTCACGATCGAGCACGTGATGCCGCAGACCGTCACGCAGGACTGGCTGGACCTGCTGTCCCCCGAGGTGACCGACGAGGACGGCCCCGCCGAGCTGCACGCCGAGCTCCTGCACACCCTCGGCAACCTCACCCTGACCGGCGACAACTCGAAGCTGTCCAACCACCCGTTCCAGCGCAAGCAGGAGATCTTCGACGCCAGTGCGCTGCACCTGAACCGCGAGATCGCCGACGCGCCCCGCTGGGGCAAGGCGCAGATCCTCGCCCGCGCCGAGGCGCTGACCGAACGCTGCGTCGCGCTCTGGCCGGCGCCGCTCCCCGGCGGTTCCGACCTGGAGGACGAGCGCCGCACCTGGGTCCAGCTCCGGCGCCTGCTCGCCGAGCTGCCCACCGGCTCCTGGACGACGTTCGGCGACCTGGCCACCGTCATCGGCTCCACCCCGGCCGCCGTGGGGAGCTACATGGCGTCCCGTCCCGGCCTGGAGAACGCGCACCGGGTCCTGACCTCCGAGGGCGCGGTCTCGCCGTCGTTCCGCTGGCCGGACGACCGGACCGACACCCCCCGCGCCGTCCTGGAGGCCGAAGGCGTGTCCTTCTCCGGCGGCGGCGCCGCCGATCCCGGCCGGCGGCTGGCGGCCAAGTCCCTGGCGAAGCTCATCGGCATGGACGCCCCGGAGGACCCGGAAGACGACCGGGACGCCCTCCGCAAGCGCTTCGCGGACCAGCTCTCCGTCCACGGGGCCGAGACGGTGGAGCTGGCCACGCGGGTCCTCGAGCACTGGAGCGGGAAGGGCGGCAACCTCGACTACGGGAGCGGTGAGGCCGACACGAGCTGCTACCCGTGGCTGCAGGACCCCAAGGACGCCCGCGGCTGGATCTGGCCGGTCGTCTTCTACCCGCGCAGCGCCACCATCGAGGTCGTCTTCCAGCACCTCGCCAAGCGTCCCCCCTTCGACGACGAGGCGCGCCGCGACGAGCTCCGCCGGCGCCTCAACCGCATCGACGGCGTCGACATCCCCGAGGACCGCCTGGCAAAGCGCCCCGGCATCCCGATCGGCGTGCTCTCCGGCGACGGCATCACGCACTTCATCGAGGCGCTCGACTGGTTCATGGACGAGGTCGGCACCGCCCGGCCGCCGGAGAAGCCCGCGCCCGGCGAGCCGGAGGACCCGAAGCTCGCCGCCGAGTTCCACAGCGCCATGCTGGTGCTCTACGCGCGCACGAGGACCGAGGCCGACCACAACGCGTCCGCGTTCCTGAGCATGGTCACCGAACACGGCGGCGTGGAAGCGGCCAAGCGCCTCCTCGCCTCGCCGCACGTCTCCGACGGCTTCGCGGCCCTGCACGCCCGCAAGCGCCTGGACCTGTCCGTGGAGGCCCACGTCGCCGACCCCCGCTTCGCCGCCCTCTTCACCGAGGAGGAACGGGCCCGAGCCGCCCACCGCCTGGCCGAAGCCGGCTACACGCCCTGAAGCGCGTCATCGCGGCCGGCTCGGGATGCCGTCTCAGCGGTGTCCGCTCCCGGCGCCCGGCGCGGGACGCGGACCGCGCGCCGGGGCGGGCCGCGGGGGCTAGCATCTTGGTAATGAAGATCCCGTTCGGTGCGGCGCGCCGGGTGCGCGGGCGGTTCGGGGCTTGGGCGGCGCCGGTGTGGCGGCGGCTCGGCGGGCGGGCGCAGTGGCGGCTCGCGCGGCTCCGGCATCAGACGTTCCTGGTGTACGCGGGCGGGATGGTCCGGGACGAGCGGGGGCGCATCCTGCTGCTGCGGCACCGGCTGTGGCCCCCGTACCGGGCGTGGGGGCTGCCCGGCGGGTACGTCAACGCCGGTGAGCGGCTGGAGGACGGGGTCGCCCGGGAAGTGCGGGAGGAGACGGCCCTGGAGGTGGAGGTCGCCGGGCCGCCGCTGGGGCTCGCCAGCGGTTTCCGGCACCGGGTCGAGGTCTACTACGAGGCGCGGGTCGTCGGCGGGCGGCTGGAGCTGGACGCCGCGGAGATCCTCGAGGCGCGCTGGTTCCCCGTGGACGGGCTGCCGGACGAGATGTCGCCCCGGCTCCGGAACGTCATCGCCGCACTTGACCTCAAGCTTGGTTGAGGTCGCAGGGTGGACGGCATGAGCCTCACAGATGTCGAACGCGAATACCTGTCAACGCAGCGGCTGGGGCGGCTCGCCACCGTGGGCCCCAAGGGCGATCCGCAGAACAACCCGGTCGGGTTCACCTACAACGCCGAGACGGGCACCATCGATATCCGGGGCTGGAACCTCGCCAAGAGCCGCAAATACCGGAACCTCCGCTACAACGACCAGGTCGCGTTCGTCGTGGACGACCTGGCCTCCGTCCAGCCGTGGCGGGTGCGCGGGATCGAGATCCGGGGACGCGCCGAGCAGGCCGTCGTGAAGGCTTCGGACGGGTCGCACTTCGGCGACGACATCATCCGCATCCATCCCCGCACGGTCTTCTCCTGGGGGATCGACCCGGAGGCCGAAGGGATGACCAAACGCGTCGTCGAGTGACGGCCTACTTCGCCGACTTGGCGCGGGCGGCCTTTTCCTTGTAGCCGTCGACGTGCTGGGGCAGCGATCCGGTGAGGGGGCGCAGGGCGTCCAGGAGGAAGTCGGCGTCCGATTTCGGAAGGCGCAGCAGGGGGCGGCGCAAATGGACGCTCCAGCTGCGGGGGTCGGGGAACGCATCGAGCCTTTCCACCAGCGGACGCAGCTCCACGCCCTGCCCCCAGGGGGCCAGTGACTCGACGCGGAGTTCGCAGCCGCGCGGATACTCGCGCTCCCCGAACACGACCGGCTCGTCCAGCGGCGACACGGCGGACGTGACGACGGCGTGGCCGATCACGCGGCCCCGGTCGCGGGTCGGGTTGCCGAAGGCGCCGCGGGTCGCGTAGATCAGCAGCTCGTCGCCGGCGGCGAGCCGGTCGACCTCGGCCCGCGCGGTGGCGGGGAAGGCCGTCCGCTCCTCGTCCAGCACCCACGCGATGGCGTCGCGGTCGCCCAGGATCAGCAGGTAGCTCTCGCTCACGAGGCCACCGTATCGGCGTCCTCAGGCTCCCGGGAGGGGCTCCTGCTGGGCGAACCGGTCGGCGGTGGCGTGGCACTTCGGGCAGCGCGCCGGCGCGTGCTCGCCGCGGACGACCTCGCCGCAGACCGCGCACGCCCACTCGGTGGTCAGCAGCGCCATGACGTCCGAGCGGGCGACGATGCCGACGAGGTCGCGGCCCGACAGCACCGGGACGCGGCGGATGCGGCGCTCCAGGAGCAGGTGGCGGGCCTCCTCGACGTCGGTGTCCTCGGTGACGCTGATGACGCCGGTCGTCATCACGTCCGCGGCGGTCTCCCCCGCGCGGGCCAGCAGGTCGTACTCGCTGACCAGGCCCACGACGGCGCCGTGGTCGTCGACGACGGGGACGGCGCTGATGCGGCGGGCGCGCAGCAGGGCCGCGACGTCGGGCACGGGCACGTCCCGGTCCACGGTGATGACCGGGCTCGTCATGATCTCTTTGACCTTCATCCTGCCGCCCCAGAATCAAGCGGGCTCCCCGCACCGTCCGGTGGGCGAAGCCCGGTCGTCGTCCTCCATATGACCTTAGATGTCGCGATCGTCCCGGTCAGCACCGGGGCCGGGACGGGACGCTCGTCCGCGGGTCGCCATCACTCCTTCCCCGATATCGCACGGATGATCCGGACCCGGGCCGGCCGCGCACGGCAAGGCCCACCGGACAGGCGACCGGGCCGTTTCTGATCTCCTCCCGTACGGAGGGACCGGCTTGCCATGGGGCGTCGGCACTGATCCGGCGCCGCCCAATCCGAAGTATCTAGATTTTTTGTGTTATCGCCCGTCCTGGCGGGGGTCTGCACCGTATCTACAGACACCCGACGAGAGAGGACGTGGCAGCGCCATGAGCAACCCCATTCCCCCCACGAGCGGAGGGCCGGGCCCGCGGCGGCGGCAGCAGCGGACGGTGTCCGGGCGCGCGGCGGCGTGGACGGCCGCGGGCGCGGCGGGGCTGCTGGTGATCGGCGGGATCGCCGGGATGGCGAGCGGCGCGTTCGACGGCGGCTCCGGCACCGCCCCGGCCGCGAGCGGCTCCACGGTCTCCCCCGCCGCCTCCCCGTCCGGGCTCCCGGACGCGGCGGAGCCGTCGCCGACCGGGACTCCCAGTCCGAAGGTGAGCCGCAAGGCGTCGCGGAAGACCGCGAAGCCCGGCACGCCGGCGCCGCGCAGGAGCCAGAAGCGTCCGGCCAAGCCCGCGCCCGCCCGGACCAAGGCGCCCGCGCCGGTCTCCGGGGGCGCCGCCGCGCAGGTCATCGCGCTGGTGAACAAGGAGCGCGCCAAGCAGGGATGCCGCGCGCTGACGGCCGACTCGCGGCTGACGAAGGCGGCGCAGGGGCACTCGGCCGACATGGCGCGGCGGGGCTTCTTCGACCACACCAACCCCGACGGCAAGGACCCCGGCGACCGGATCACCGCCGCCGGATACCGCTGGTCCACCTACGGCGAGAACATCGCCAAGGGGCAGCCGACGCCGGCGAGCGTGATGAAGTCCTGGATGAACAGCCCCGGCCACCGGGCGAACATCCTGAACTGCAAGTTCGCCGAGATCGGTGTCGGCGTGGTGATGTCGGGCGGGCCGTACTGGACGCAGGTGTTCGGGACCGCCCGCTGATCACCGCGGCGTCGCGAAGACCTGCGTCCACCAGGGTCCTCCGGCGCCGCGGACGACCCCGATCCCGACCATCGCGAGCCGGCAGTTGAGGATGTTGGCGCGGTGGCCGGGGCTGTTCATCCAGCCGTCCACGACGGCGGGCGGGGTCGCCTGGCCGCGCGCGATGTTCTCCGCCCACACGCTCCAGCGGAACCCGGCGGCGGTGATCCGGTCCCCCGGGTCGTCGCCGCCGGCGCCGCGGTGGTCGAGGACGCGGCGGGCCGCCATGTCGGCCGAGTGCCGCTGCGCGGCCCGGTGCAGGGCGGGCGAGACGCGCAGCGGGCCGCACCCCGCGGCGGACCTCTCCTTGTTGACCAGCGCCACGACCTGCTGCTCGACGGTCTTGGGGGTGGGCCGCGGCGCCACCCGGTCCTTGCCGGACGCGTCCTCGGGCCGGGGCGGCGGCGTCCGCGACGGCGCCGGACGGACGGGCGCCGCGGCATCGGGCGCGGGAGGCGCCGGGTCGGACGGCCCCGGCAGGCTCCAGTACACGACCGCGGTGAGGACGCCCACCGCCGCGGCCCCCGCGACCCAGGGCGCGGCCCCGGCCGAGGACTTCGCCGCGGCCGCCGAGGTGCTTCCGGCGCCGGCCTGCGCGTTCGCCGCGGTGTTCCCCGCGTCCAGCAGGGACTTCGCACCGGCCGAGGCGGCGTGCGCGGCCGAGGCGGCGTGCGCCGGCCAGCCGGCGGGCAGCGGCACCATGACGAGGCCGGCCAGCAGCGCCTCGGGCGGGGCGAGGTCCCGGTGGCGGGCGGTGCAGGTTCGGCATCCCCGGATGTGCTTGGCGATCCGCTTGCGCCACAGCGGGGACGGCCGTCCGTCCCACCCGTCGAGCACCCGGCCGAGCGCGTCGCAACGCCGCCCGCCCACGACCCGGACCACGGCGCGGCACGTCGCCAGCTGCTTCTTCATCCGCTGCACCCGGACGGCCGCGTGCGGAGGCGACAGCCCGAGCCCGTCCGCCAGCTCCTTGCGCGTCAGATGCCCGGACGCCTCCAGCCACCACAGCGCGAGCAGTTCGCGCTCGCCCGCGTCCAGCCAGCGCGTCGCCTCGGCGATCTCCCGGCGCTGCTCCGACAGCTCCAGCCGCAGGACGGCCAGCTCGGCGAAGTCGCCCTCGGCGCCCGCCACCTGCGCCATGGCCTGCGGATCCATCGGCGTCCGGCCGCGCTGCGACGACCAGCGGCGGCGCACCTGGTTCATCGCGATGGACACGAGCCACGACCGGAACCGCGCCGGCTCCCGCAGCCCCTGCAGCCCGCCGAGCGCGCGCAGCACCGACTCCTGGACGACGTCGTCCACGTCGGCGTGACCGCCGAGCGCCCAGCCGACCACGTTGTAGAGCAGCGGCAGATGCTCGGCGACCAGCCGCTCCCGGGCCTCGGCGTCCCCGTCCTGCGCCGCCCGGACCAGCAGGTCCACATCCGTGCCCACACGCATCCTCGTCCTCCAGGGAGTCTTCGCCGATCCCTCTGCAGACCTCCCGAACCACCACGGATAACAAGAACCCCGCTGATTCTCTCCCCCGCGGCGCGGGGACGCGAGGCCGGCGCGGTCGTCCGGGGCGGAGGTGAGCGGCGGCCTCACGGAAACGCTGACTCAGAGTGCCCATTGTGAAGGCAGCGGTGTATGCCCGATACGGCCCGCCGGATGTGGTTCGGATCGCCGAGCGGACAAACCCTCGGTCGGAGACAAAGACGTCCTGGTCAGGGTGCACGCGACGACGGTCAATCGGACGGATTGCGGCTACCGGGCGGCCAAGCCCTTCGTCATCCGGGCGGTCAGCGGCCCTCTCCGGCCGCGGCGAAAAATCCTGGGAACCGAGTTCGCGGGTGTGGCGGAGGCGGTCGGCGCCGACGTCACATCCTTCGCGGTATGCGACCGAGCGGCCGGGAGGTCATGCGGCACTTGGCAGAACTGATCGAGTTGGGGCGGTTCAGACCCGTCATCGCCCGCGTGCACGGCCGTGCAGCCCCGGCGAGCGAGCGAAAGCCCAGCTCGACGAGCTCCGTTGCCGCCCGCACCGTGCCGGCCGCCTGGCCAAGGCCATCCCCGTTCGACAGGACCGGGAAAACACCTCGCAGCACACCAGCGGATTCTATGCTCCTAGAAATTCACATTGAATATCTACAGCCTTTCATCCGCTAGAAGGAAGCGTACTTCTCAACTACTCTCCAGTTGACGCGGCATCCCACGAGGACATTAGCACAAGGCTTCCCACAGAGAGTTGCGCGGCCATGCGTTTATCTGGCCGACAACGTACCCTCGGCCCAAAATTCTGAGCAAATAGTCGATCAACTAATCCCGCCGGCTATCGAAGCCGCGTCGCCGGCGGGCACCGCGGGACTTGCGTCGCCCACTCCACACCCGTCCAGTGCCACGGGGAGAGGATGCGCAGTCCACGCCGCGACGAAGCGGCTCGGCCGACGCTGCACGAGACGGCCGTTCTGCAGCATCTCCTGAAGATCGACCAGACCGGGCCGCCCGGCGAACAGCGCCGGCTGCGGGCAGCACCCCAAACCACGTCCGCGTCTTCGGCGCCGGGCCCTGCCACGGCAACCCGCCAGCCGGCGGGCTTCGGCAGTCCCCGATACTCGCCGACCGGCCACCGAGGCGACCGCCCGCTCTACACCGACGTCACACCGGACCTGTCCTGGATCGACCAGAAAAACCGGCGGCTGACCGCCGTCCCCACCCCGCAGGAGTTCCCCCATGTTCCGAAAGATCGCGACGGCACTGCTCGTCACTCTCGGCCTGGCCTTCCTGATGCCCGCGCTGAGCGCCGCGCCCGCGTCGGCGGCGCCTCTGGCCGCCGTCCGGACGATCTACTACGACGCCGGCGGCGCCCAGGAATTCAGAGCGGCCGTCGACGAGGGCGCCGCCGCGTGGAACGCGGCCGTGCCTGCGATCCGGCTCGTCCCCGCGTCCGGGTCGCAGGCGACCGTCAAGGTGTACGCGGACAACGGCTGGCCGCGCACCTACATGTACGGCTTCGGCCGGGCCGTGATCTACATGGGACGCGAGGCGGTCGACGACGGCTTCTACCCGCCCCGGATCGCCGCGCACGAACTCGGCCACGCCCTCGGCCTGCCCGACAACCGCAACGGACGGTGCGACTACCTGATGTCGGGCCACAGCTCGCCGGTCTCCTGCAAGAGCACCACCCCACACCCGACCGAAGCGGCGCAAGTCACCCGCAACGCGGGCAGCCGAGTTCCCGCCCTCACCGCCGCCCGGCAACTCCAATACGCAGACTGCTACGTATTCTGACCGCCCGCCCCACGGTGAACGTGCCATGGCCGCGGTGATGCCCGCGCCGGTCTCCATCGCGAGCCCGTCAGCGCTGACTGCGGTCACGTGAGTTCGCGGGACGCGCGCGACACGGCATGTGTCATCTCGTGAACCGGCCCGGTGGTGCGCACTGTGCGGTGCGCACCACCGGGCCGTCCTCCGGAGCTCGCCCCCGGGTCTCAGGGGCGGCGGATCACCAGCAGGCGTAGCCCTTGCCATAGCGGAGCAGCACCGGTGCCGTCTGGGTGACCTTGCCGTCGGTCGCCCACACCTCGGCGTTGTAGTCGCCGGCCGGAGCAGCGGCGTACGTGACTCCGATGAAGCCGTTGATGATGTGCGTGTCGTTGCTACCGGGCTGAATCGTCCCCTCGGTACTGGACGATCCGGGCGGCAGCTTCCGGACCCCGTACCTGAGGGTGGTCGTCCACGTCCCGCTCACCTGCACCAGCAGGTAGCTTTGCGTGCCACCGGCAGGGACGCAGAACTTCTGTCCGATGTCGTTCAGAGTCCAGGTCGAGGTCGTCGCACTGGCCGGAACCGTGGCCAGGCCCATCATCAGTACGGCCAGCATTCCGACCACGAGACTGACGCCGTGTCGGACCGATCTCATCCGTAACCTCCTGGGTTGGCGTATCCGGATCAGGTCCCCGCTCGTTGATCACGATCCGCGAACACCTCGCCCAGAAGCAATGAGCTTTCACACATCGCGCCGCCATGAAACAAGAGGTATGACACATTGTGAAACTCGAACAAAAGTGCTGCCGCCCGACTCTCCAACGTCCCGCTCTCCGGCGGCATCACATGCATTTGAACCGTGCTCCGCTGCGGTTATGGTGCAGCTCCCTGACCTGAGCACCACCAGGCTCTCGCCGGCAGAACCAGCCGCCTGCCTCCGGACATGCAGGCTCCGATGCCCCGGTCCACCCGCACAAGAGGCGAGACCTACGCCGAGCTGCGCGCCGGAATCGGCGCGGCGCCCATTGCCGAGTGGCGGGTGCCGTGTCCGTGACACTGTCGTCCGCCGAGACGTGTGAAGGGTCGGCGGTTGGCATGTCCACCTGTGCACAACATGGGCGGGAGTCTCGGTCAGGCGCGCGGCTCGTACTGCTTGCTCTGTCAAGGCCGTAGGTCAGAGGAGGCCGGGACGGTGGACCGGAGTACCGCCGGGACGCCTTCTGCGACGTGCCACAAGGCAGAGATCCGCCCATCTCGACATAAAAAGAACATCGCCATATCGCTTGAAAGCGGGTCCATCCAATGCCGTATAGTTCAGACATATCTGATCTCATGAGCGAAACGATGACCTTCCCCTCGCAGATGCCAGTAATACGTGTGTGCTGATAGCTGAAGAGAATATCGGCGCGTGCAAAGTCCGGACCGGCGCGATTACATAGGTTCCGGTGTGGCCTGGGCGTCAGCCCCGCGCGTCATGGGACACACCATGCGAACCATGCGACGGGCAGGTTCGTGCTCCCCCGTGGAAAGGTCCGTCGGCGTGGGCGTGGAGAGCAAGGGCGGAACCGACACCCGCACCGAGAACACGGATGCCCCCACGACCTCCGACCACTCGTCCGCACCGCCGCCGGACAACCCTGGCTCGCCCGGACGACCGTCCCGGCTGGAGAGCCTCGCACGCGCCCGACAGGGTCAGGAGCAGAACGGTTCGCAGCAGACCGAGGCTCCTGGCAGCGGCGCCCAGACTGACACCCGGCGCGACGACAGACCAGGCTCGCCGCAAACCGACAACGGAACTGAGCGCGTGGCGGCCCCCGGCAAACCCGAGAACGGGCAGGCTGGGCCGCAGGAGAAAGATCCGCGATCACACGACAGCGGAAGTCACGCCGTCGGTGGTCGCGACCATGTACAGGGCAAGGCGTCCGAACGAGAGACCGACGCCCGTCCCGGGCCTACTGACAGGCCCGCATCGTCGGCACAGCAGTACACCTTGCCTGCCGACAATCCCGGGGCACCCGGGCAGGCGTCCCGCCTGGAGAGCCTCGCACGCGCCCGGCAAGCGCAGGAGCAGAGAGCAGCACAGCAGGACGTCTCAGACGTCAACGGCGGCCAGGCGGAAGGTGAACACGACAAGGGAACTGGACCAGTCCAGAGCGAGGGTGGCGGCCAGGCCACGGAGTCGGCAGATGGGGTAGGGCCCACCGACAGTGGGCGGGCCGCACCTGGGACGACGAGGACCGAGCGCGGGGCCGCAAGTAGTGAGGAAGCCCCGCTATCCGGCAGCGGCACCGCGGCCGATGGCTCTTCCGGCGGCGAGCGACGCACGCCCCAGAGCCCCTGGGAACACATGGACGGCCGCGCATCGGAAGCCAGACCTCCGCTGGAGCAGGAGGCGCGGCCCGCTAACACCGAGACTGCGGCGGGCGGCGGTGCGCCGGAGGCCGGGCGCTCGCCGGACTGGGAGCATGGACCGCTGCCACGGCAGGACGCTACCGAGCCCGCCGACGGCCGGACATCGCCTGGGACGGAGCAAGACCGGAAGGGCGCAGACGAGGTCGGCGGGACTGACGAGCACCCACCCCGGCCGGCCAGCGAGATCGGTGGCCCCCAGGAGTCCGGGACGGACACCGCCCCCGGCGGCCCAGTGCCTCGCCGGCACGACGCCGAACCGGCGGGAGACGTAGAACCGGGCACGCAGGTGCCGGGCGGGTCCGCCTACGACACGCGCACAACCTGGCCCGAAGCGGCGGAGGCGCCCGCCGAGCAGCCCGCCGACCAACCGCAGAACGCTCCTGCCGGCGAGCAGCCCGCCGCCCGGGATCAGGGCTCGGAACAACCCCTCACAGATGGAGACCGGCCTCGCCCCGAGCGGGACGGGAAACATCCCGGAACCGAGACCAGCGAGCCACCCGGAACCGGCCGCGACGCCTCGGCGGTCCGCAGTCAGGATGAGACCAAGGGGCAAGGCACCGAGACCCAGGACGTCCAGGCTGACAGCGAGGTCCCGGTCGGCGAAGCAGGCGACCGGCAAACCGCCGGCAGTACGCCCGCGCCGTCACAAGAGACCGGGGAAGCCCCCGGGACGCATGAAGCCTCCGGCGAAACCAACGGGGACCATGGTAGGAAAACCGAGAACGGCCGTGCCGAACAAAGTCTAAACGAGACTAACGAGACAAACCCGGAGGCCCGCCCGACCCCGATCCTTTCCGATGTGTACACCGACGGCCAAGGCCAAGTACAGGTCGAACCCCGATATGGACGACAGGCCGACGAAACAAATACCGAACTGGTTCGGAACCAACCGGAGACAACTGAACCAACCGAACTCCCAGATCGTGACGACCTCGATCCAGTCGGAGCACAAAGCGGCGAAGCCAGACGCGGCGAACTCCGCGACCCCGAGAACGATCCTCTGGACCGGAATCCAGGTGATCCCGAGCGCCCGTCTCGCCGGAAGGAACTCCTCAAGGAGGCGATGAGAGAGTCCGAGAATATCGTGGATACAGCCAACAAGGCGGTAGAAGGCGCCTTCAAGGCACTTGATCCGAAGCCGCCTACAGGCCATCCGTACACCGCTCGAGACACCAGCGCCCATATGGATCCAATCCAAACTCCCGTCAAGGCGGGCAGCGGGAGCTACGCTTTGCTGGGCGCCGCGATTTTGGTAACCCAGGCAGCACGTTGGTCCATCAGCAAGATCAGAGAGATCAGAGGTAGGGATCATGCCGGTAACTGATGATCAGGTAGCGACTCTGCGCGCACTGCTCGCCGGACATCGGGAAGAGCACCGTCGGCTTCTAGGTCAGCTTGACCGGGAAGCCGCCAACACCGGCTATGCGGCCCTGCTGGCGGCCGGTCTTTTCGAGGCCGTGGAGCGGCGTTTCATCCGGGACGGCAAAGCGGTCGACAGGTCGGAAGTCATATCTTTTGTTGCTTCGGTGCGAGAGAGGGGGGACGAGATGCCCGACCTCATTAATCCAGATTTCGCCGAGCGAATAATTCTCCACATGCTCGACCAGGGGGCCTCGATATCGGACATCGATCCCGATACCGCGATCCAACATCAGTTGATTCTACTAGCCGGGCTGATCGGCGATTCTCAACTCAGTGAGTCGGAACTGGACGTTTTCATGCAGAAAATCCGAGTCGATGCGGACGAGTTGATCGGCTGATGGACTTCTCCGCGGTCAAGGTAAAGGAGGAGAACATCCTTGCTTTACGGTCCTTCCTGCTGGAAGGACCGGAGGCGTGGGCACCTTTGCAAGAGGAGATGCAGAGGGACGACGAGACGGCAGCTGGGTACATGTCGCTGCTGTTCGGGGCGTTCGAGGTTGCGGCGCGGCGGAGGTTCGCCCCGACCTACACGGTTGGCCAGATCGTCCGCCTCGTCGCCGACCTGCGGATGCGGCTCGGTGAGGACGCTGATCTGATCAACCCACTCATCGCCGAGGACATGCTCCGCCGTGCCGTCGACGCTCCTCCGCTCAAGGCCGGCGTGCCGGACGACCTGACGGCCACCCTGAATGCCGAGGTCTACATCCTGCTGTACCTCATCGGCGAAGCGGACTTCGATCGAGCAGGACTGGAGCAGTTCATCGAGGAGGTCACCGCCTACACCGAGCAATGGCTTGCCGCACGGCGGAGCGAGGCGGCCGCACTGCGATAGGCGGGCCGTGGATCACTCGATGCGACCACGGGTGTGAGCACTGGTTGTACAAGCTCTGCGATGCCGGCGTCGCAGTGGCGCTCGTGGCGATCACGATCACCATCGAGGGCATGACCGCCCTCCTCTCCGGCTGCGGGACGCCGCCCTTCATGAGTGCCGCGTCGAGGTCGGTTGATCAAGGACGCCGATCGTCGTCGCGCAACAAGATCCCGTCGTTGTGGCCGATCCGTCCGTGACGGCCAGTACCGACCTCGCGGGCACGGCTCTCGGTCGCATCGCTACTCGCAGCTTCACCGGCCCGCTTCGGGTGCAGGGCCGGCCTCGTGGGCTTCGGTCCCCTCGGATGCGTTACCGCCCCACCGCCATTCGCACTGACGCCAAAGGGAGAATCCCCCATCTTGGGGTAAATGTGCCGTCGTCGTTTCACTCGAATCGCCCTTCGCCTACAGCTGTACCGTTCGTCTTCATCGCTTTCAACAGAAGAAGTAGCGGGCCGTTCGGCGTTTGGACGGACGATGCTCCGTTCACGTGGCGTTACTCGCATACTCACACGTGCAAAGTTCTGGGTTGCGCGCTTTCATAGTGGCCGGTGTGTCATGACGTCAGCCCCGCGCGTCACCGGATACGCCGCGCGAGCCGTGCGACCGGCCGGTTCGCGTCCACCAGGAGAAGGGCTGGCGGCGTGGGCGTGGAGAAAGGTAGCGGGACCGACACCCGCACCGAGCACACGGACGCCCCCGCGAACCGCGATCACTCCCCCGGAGTACCTCCCGACAACCCCGGCTCCCCAGGCCAACCGTCCCGCCTGGACAGTCGCAGCCGGGCGGGGCAGCAGGGCAACGGGTCACAGCCCTCCGAGGGCACCACCGGTAGCGGCCGGCCCGAGGGGCGGCGGGACGCTAGAACAGGCTTCTCCGAGGGCGGCTCGACAGGGAAGGCTGAGTCTGGGAAAGCAGAGACCGGGCAGGCCGGTCAGCAGGACCAGGAATCGCGATCGCGAGACGGCGGAGCCAGGAGCGGCGGCACAGCATCCGGCGGGCGCGACCGTCCCCAGGGCCAGCCTGCCGAACCGCAGACCGACGGCCGCGCCGAGCCCGCCGATCGATCCGCGTCGCCGGCGCGGCAGTACAGAATGCCGACCGACAACCCCGGGGCGCCCGGCCAGCCGTCCCGGCTGGAGAGCCTCGCCCGCGCCCGCGAGGCGCAGCAGAGCAGAGCCGAGGGTGTCCAGGACACCGGCAGTGGTGGAGGCGCAGCCGGACGACGCGAAGGCCCTCCCGGCTCATCGCAGGCCGCCGGCAGGGCCGAGAAGCCGGGGACGCCCACCAGGATCGAGAGCGGACAGGGCGGCAGACGGGACGAGCAGCCGCGTTCACGGGACAACGGCGCCCAGACCGGCGGCGGCACGTCCGTACGCGACCGTCCACCGGGACAGGCCGCAGGACGGGAGACCGATACCCACACCGAGCCTGCGGACAGACCCGCGTCATCCGCACGCCAGTACAAGCTGCCCGCCGACAATCCCGGATCACCCGGCCAGCCGTCCCGCCTGGAAAGCCGCGCCCGCGCCCGTGAGGCGCAAGAGCAGCGGAAGGCACAGGACGTTCAATACAGCGGCGGCCAGAATGCGGGCATGGGCGGGACCGACTTCGCCACCATCGAGCAGGACGCTCGGGAGCCACTAAGGGACAAGTACGGCCCGTCGATCGGCGTCGGCGAGCGGGAGGACGAAGGCGGGCACGAGTCCGCAGGCACCGATACGGCGGCGGGCGGCGACTCCGGCGGCGCGTCGTCCGGCGACCGCGACCGCCCCACGTCCCACCCCTCCGAGGAAGCGGCGGGCGGCGGTGCACCGGAGGCTGGAAGCTCACCGGACCGGGAGCATGGGCCGCTGTCCCGGCAGGACGTGTCCGAGCCCGCCGACGGCCCGACATCGCCCGGGGTGGAGCAAGACCCCAGGAGAGCGGACGAGCCCGGCGGGATCGGCGAGCACCCGCCCAGGCCGACCGAGCAGACCGGCGGCCCCCAGGAGACCGGGACGGAAACCGCCCCTGGTGCCCCAGCGCCCCGGCGACACGACGCCGAACCGGCGGGAGACGCCGAACCGGGCCCGCAGCTGCTGGACGGGCCCGCGGCGGACGACCGTACGCCCCGGCCCGAATCGGCGGAGGCATCCGTCAAGCAACCTGCCAACCAGCCGCAGGACGGTCCGGCTGGCGAGCAGACCACCGCCCCGGATCAAGGCTCGGAACAACCCTTAACAGCTGAAGAGCGGCCTCGCGCCGAGCAGGACGGGACAAGGCCGGGACCCAAGAGTGGCCAGCCCACCGAAGCCGGCGGCGATGCCACGGCCGTCCGCCGTCAGGATGCGGCTAGCGGACAAGGCAGCGAGAACCAGGACGCCCACACCAGCGACCGGCGCACCACCGACAGTGCGCCCGCGCCGTCACAAGGGGCCGGCGAAGCACCCCGGACACACGACGCCTCCGGCGAAAGCGCCAGCGATCATGGTAGGAAAGCCGAGGACGACGGCGCTGAACGGAGCCCGAACGAAACCAACGAGATGAACCCGGAGGTCACCGAACCCGGAGATGAAAGCACCCCACCCAGCCGCGACTCGGGACGATCCGGCGAGGGCGAGGGGCCCCGCAGGGACGTGGCTCCACACGAAGAAAACCCGGTAGAAACGGAGCCGAGCCGCTTCGGCGGACAGCTGCGGATGAGCGTCGACAGCGACGGCAGGCCAGTTCTTCCGAATCGCGACCCCGTCGAATCAGAGGTCGGCACGCGAGGGCGTGGTGAATTCGGAAGCCCTGAAAGCGACCCAGCTGACCGCGACCCCCGTCAGGAGGACTCCGAGCGCCTATCTCGCCGAAGAGAACTCCGCCGCGGGATCTTCGACCAGCCCGACAATGTAAAGAACTCCGTGGACACGTTGGCTGATCCGATCCGAACCAGCTTCGATCGAGTCCAGCCAACAGGTCACCATACAGGCGTCCATAATAATATGGACCAGTTCAAATCGCCTGATCATCCGTTGCAAGCAGGTAACATCGTGCTCACGGCAGCAGGCGCAACCATTATCATACTCGAAGGAACGCGCCGTGGCGCCAAGATCGTACGACAACTAATGAGGAGGGTGCATGACAATTACCGATAAGCAAGTGAACGTCTTGCGCGCTCAACTGACTGGTCAGCACGACGAACATCTTCGGCTTGTGAGGGAACTGGAACCCGGCGAAGCCAACCGAGAGTATGCGGCTCTGGTCGCCGGCGCGTTCATCGTGGCGGTCGAGCGGCGCTTCATTAGAGATGGGAAGTTCGCGGACGAGTCGGAAGTAATCGATTTTGTCGCACAAGTCCGCGCAAAAAGTCCCGAGATGCCGGACGTTATCGACCCGGAACTCGCGGAGAGCTTGATACTTCATCTACTCGAAAGGGGGTCGGTCAAGGAGGCCGATGCGGATAGGAAGTTCGGGCATCAACTCGTCCTACTGGCCGCACTAGCGGGCGAGGCGCAACTTGCCGATGACGCACTCGAAGCATTTATTTCCGAGGCTCGCTCGATCGCCGAGGACTTGCTCGAGTAATGGACTACTCGCTCGTCGAGATCCGCGAGGAGAACATCCTCGCGTTGCGGGCGTTCCTGCTGGAGGGGCCGCAGGCTTGGGTTCCT
The DNA here is from genome assembly GCF_040302145.1 of Spirillospora sp. NPDC127506. NCBI lineage: Bacteria > Bacillati > Actinomycetota > Actinomycetes > Streptosporangiales > Thermomonosporaceae > Spirillospora > Spirillospora sp. NPDC127506. The sequence continues at coordinate 119,278 of NZ_JBEORG010000011.1, forward strand.
CTGCAAGACGAGATGCAGAAGGACGACGAGACGGCAGCCGGGTACAACGCTCTGCTGTTCGGGGCGTTCGAGGTCGCGGTGCGGCGAAGGTTCGCGCCGACCTACACCGTAGGCGAGATCGTCCGCCTCGTCGCCGACCTGCGGATGAGGCTCGGCGAGGACGCTGACGTAATCGACCCGCTCGTCGCCGAGGACATTATCCGTCGTGCTGTCGACGCACCTCCGTTCAAGGCCGATGTGCCAAACGACCTAAGAGCCGCTGTGATAGCTCAGGTCTACATACTGCTTTACCTCGTCGGCGAGGCGGACTTCGATCGGGCGGGTCTGGAGCAGTTCATCGAAGAGGCCACCGCCTACACCGAGCAGTGGCTTGCGGCACGGCAAAGCGAGCAGCGATAGACGACCGCTGCGCAGGGCGTCTCCACCAGCTCGAAGACCGGCCGGACTTCCGTGTCAGGCCGACCAGTCGGTCGTGATTCTCACGACAACGGGTCACCTGAGCTCGGTTGAACGAAACGGTTTCAGGGGGCCCGTGGATGGGCGCATGAGGGCCTGGAAGTGGCGGACGATCCCCAACGACCGGCGAATGCCGGCCGAAGGTCTGGGGACGTACGGCAGACTAAACGCGAGCGAAATGATCGGCGAAGGCTTTGCGGAGTGGCGGCCCACCCCTCATCCGCGTTCGACATCCACGGCCATCGGTCGGTTCATCGACGAGCACTTCAAAGGTAAGCGATGACGAGTATCATCCCGCCGCTGAGCAGTTGCGACTCCTGCATCCGATTGAAGTGGGTTCCGGATCCGGACTATGACCCCGATAAGAGCCGCGACCCGCTGGACACGGGGTCCATCTACTTCTGCGAAGCGTTCCCGGACGGGATTCCCAAGGACATCAGCCGCCTGGGATTCGACCATCGGCTTCCATACCCCGCGGACGGCGGTGTTCGTCACGAACTCCGCCCGGACAGGGCGAATATTCTCGCTTCCTTCGAGCGGGAGACTCCCCTCGGCGTTCGTACCAGGGATGTCAGCGCGAGCGCCCGGGAGTGGATGCGGCAGGTGACCGTGCTGAAGGGGCGTCGGCTCAGACTCGCCGAATCTCTCATGGACGCGAAGGAACTCGCCGTGCCGGTCCGGGGTGACGGCAGACCGGCGACCTGGGATTTCGACGACTTCCGCATGCTCGGAGTGAGCAGTACAGGCCCGATCGAACTCGACTTCGATGAGTCCAGCGATTTCAGGGGGTGGAGCGCCAGTTCCCTGGAGCAGATCTCTACCGAGGTCGGTGAAGACGTGCTGCTGTACGTCGACAAGAAAGGGCCGCTGCTTCCCGTAGGCGCACTCCGGAGCTTCAACTTCTCCCTGTTCCGCGCGGCACGAGAGGCTTCCATCGAGCGGCTGCGTGAGGAGTTCCCCGATACCTTGGTCTACCGGCCGGAGGGAGAACGTCTGGCCTTCACATCGCTGCTGGCGCTTGAGGCCGCGAGAGGGTCCGGCGCCAAATGGGAGATGGTACGCGGCCGGGAACTGCTGGTGGAGGGCGAGGTGGCCCTCGATCCCGGGTACCCGCATCAAGTATTCCTGGAGCCGTAGTTCGACGGGACTCGGGTCGCCGCTCCGTATGACAGCTGTGGTGTCGGCGGTAGTCCACCCCGAACTTGCCACGCGTCTCGTCGCGCCACCGGACGGGGCAGCCCGGCCGGGCACACGGAGCATGGGCTCCCGCATCACGAGCCCGGCCTCGATGGTCTGCCGAGACCAACGCCGGCGGCGATCAGCAGGGTGACGCGGGGCAAGACAGGGCGGCCACAGTCAGCCGCTCCGGCACTGTGTGCATTTTTCCTCAAACTCTAGGTTGATTGAGTTCACGTGTGCTCTACTTGACGCCATGACATTACAACGTTGGACTACGCCTGACGGGTTTCGCGGCGAGCCGCACGTCATCCGGCTCTCGGCGAGCGCGCTCGACCTGGACGGCAGGCACTGCCCCCAGCACACCGCTCTCAAGGCCCGGCCTCTGCTCCGGCCGCGCGTGTACGAGAAGCGCCGGTATGCGCCCTGGGAGACGTTCCCGCTGGGCTTGGTCCAGGCCGCGCTCGACCTGGTCGAGTACCGGGACATGACCGCCGACGCCGCCGTGGACAGCGTCGTCAGCGGGAACCGTTCGGCTGTTCATCCCGGCGTCGTGGTCTGGGTGAGGCACGCCTGCGACGCCTATCTCCAGGCCGCCGAATGGATCGCGGACGACCTCGAGGCGCAGGGGGTCGCGCTCGTCCCCGACCAGCTCCCCCGGGTCGTCCAGTACGAGTCGGCGGCGGAGCGGCGGATGCTCACCGCGTGGGGGCGCTGGTACGCGTCGGCGGACGGCGACGTCCGCGAGTTCCGGCGGCTGCGGATGGGGCGCGCCGGAGAGCGCGACGCCCCCTCCAACCAGGCGCTGGCCTTCGTGGCGGCGGCGGGGCAGCGCGCCTCCGGGAACGTCTACCGGGACATACCGGTCAGCGTCGTTCCCGACGAGCGCGAACCGTCGCGGGTTCGGGTGGTGGAGGTGGTGCTGGCCGCCGGGGTGCGGCCCCGGGTCCTCGTGGACGACACGCCAGCCGAGATCCGCCGCGGCTACCGGGAGAAGACCCGGCACCTCGTCACCGACATCGTGTTCGCCGACGTCAAGCGGCCGGGCTCCGACTGCGCCGGCTGCAAGGCGCGGGCGTCCTGTGACGCGCTGCCGCACGCGCCGGGGCTGCTGGGGATCGACGGCGGCGGCACGCATCGCCGCACGTGGTCGGTCACGACCGGACGGCAGTATCTCGTCTGCCCCGCGCAGGCCCACCTCCGCGAACTGCATCTTCCGGCGGCGACCTGGTCGGACGGTTCGGCGGCGCGGCGCGGCCGGGCCGTCCACCGGTGGCTGGAGGCGGCGCACAGCCGGGTCCCCGCCCGCGCGTGCACCCCGGCCGACCTCCCGGACGGCGACGCGGACGACCTCGGCCTGGCGGCGGCGGTCATGACGCCCGAGGAGTACCGGGAGGCGCGGCCGTACCTGGTCGCTCACCTCGCGTCCTGCTCCCTGGGGGCGGGTGGCCACGTCACCGCGGAGCCGACCGTCGCGGCCTATGACCCGGCGGCGGACGTGGTGGTCATCGCCTATCCCGACCTGATCCGCGACATCGGCGGCCGCGTCGTGTACCGGGAGCAGAAGACGACTCTGGTGGCCGTGCCGGGCGGTGACGCCGGCGAGGTGTTCGCGCGGGTGCCGCAGCTGGCGCTGGCCGTGCGGCTGATCGAGCACGGCGTCCTCGGCGGGGACGGGACCGGCACCGTCGAGCTGGAGACGTTGACGCCGGAGTCGGCGGAGGTCCTGTCGTTCGACGCCGCCGACCCGGCCGTGCGGGAGGCGGCCGCGCGGGAGATCAGGCGGATGGTGTCCGGGTGGCACGCCGACAGCGTGTTCAGGCCCGACCCGGGTTCCTGGTGCCGGACCTGCCCGGTCGCGCAGTGGTGTCCCGACCGTGCCCCCGCCGACCCGAAGGCCCCGATCGTCGTGGACGGCGTGCGCATCGACCCCCGGACCGGAGAGGTCCTGAACGCGGCGGGGCCGGTGAGCGATCGCGCCGGAGCGGTGTCCGACGGCATCGCCGACCCCGGCGCGGACGATGAGCCGCCCCCGTTCTGAGGAGCCCGGACCATGGCGAACACGGTGAACGATGCGCCGGTGGCGCTGGAACGCGCGGTGACGGCGGCGATCCGGGCCGGTCACGCCTGGAGCGTCCGGCGGGAGCGGCCGGAGGCGTGGGCGGAGATCGCCCGGATGACCGGCGTGATCATGCGGGCGTGCGGACCCGGCCGTGGCCCGGCGACGCCGGCCGAGCTGGTCGCGGCGCTCCGCCGGCCGCTCGGAACATGGCTGCCCGGCTGCGACGCCGCGGCCCGGGACCTGGTCGTCCTCGACGGGGACGACCAGCTGACCGACGCGACGTTCGAGATCGGCTGCGACTACACCGCCGAGGTCCTGGCCGGCCAGGACGACCCGGGGGCCGGCTGGCTGCCGGGGTGGCGGGTGCATCGTGCCGAGCAGATCGAGAAGGCCGCCTTCCAGGCGCTTCTCGCCGGCGGCGACGAGGAGTACAGCCGGGGACGGCGGTTCATCACCGAGCACCCGGCGGGGGTGCTCACCGAACTGGTGGCGGCGAGGAGCGAACTCGGCCTGCCGCCGCTCGTCCCCTACGGGGAGATCCCGGGTGAGCGGCAGCGGGACGGGTCGTGGTGGCCGTGTCCGGTCTGCCGGTGGCCGATGCGGGTTCGCGGGGCGATGGTCCGCTGCGACTTCCCTCGCCACGAGGCCGTCTACACGGTGTCGTCCGCACCGCCGTCGCTGCAGCCGGCCGGTGGGGCCAGGCGTGCGTCGAAGAGGCGTCCGGTGGACGGCGCCGTGTGCGTCGACGAGTCGGTGTGGCGGTTCATCGTCGTGCCCGGTGTGGTCGAGGTCCGGCTGCACGACCGGATCGCCGCGCTGCCCGGTGTGCGCGCCGAGTTGTATCCGCGCAAGGACCTGTACGACATCCGGGTCACGTCGGCAGGAGACGGGACGTGGGAGTTCACGCTGGACGTCAAGGACTACGCGTCCGCCCGCGCGCTGGCCCGCAAGCTGGAGGAGCGGCCGATCGCCGCCGACCACCTCGTCCTGCCGCGCTACCGCAGCGACCAGGCCGGTGAGTTGCGGCGCCTGCTCCCCGGCACCGGCGTCAGCACGGAGGACCAGATCTACCGCCGGATCCGGCGGGTCGCCTCGAGTGATGGGAGGCCACGATGAGCCGCCCGGGCGGAGGAGGGCGCCGCGCGCGTGAGCGCACCTCCATCTCGTGCGCGCTGGCGTTGAGCGAGGCGTTCTTCCCCCAGCCGGACGGCACCGTGTCGGAGGCGCACGCCCATTTGCTGCTCACCGGGCGGATCGACGCGTGGCCCGGTTACTGGGATTTGGACGAGGGCGACCGGCAGAGGGTGTGCGCACTGCTGCGGCACCGTCCGGACGAACTCGCCAGCGGGGAGTTCTTCGCGTCCGCGCTGAGGAGGGCCGCCGAATCCGGGTGCCTGGCGGGCTACCACGGGCAGGCCGGCGAACCGTTCAAGCCCGACCACGGCCTGCCCGCGCTGGAGCACGCGGACAGGTTGCTGGACGACCTGCGCCGGCTGCACCGCGACGGCGCCAGGGTCACCGGCACCGCCGCCCCCGGCCGGTACAGGACGATCCTGCGCACCGGGCCGCACGGAGCCGCGACGCCCACGACCCGCGCCGTCTACGACCTGGCCGACTTGAGCCCGCAACCCCGGACGGCGTTGCCGGTAGCGGACGCCCCGCGTCTGGACGAGGTGGTCTTCGAAGCCGATCGCCTGCGGGACATGGCCCGGCGCATCGACGCCGTCCGCGGCGAGCGGCACCGGCTGCCGCGGATCAACGAACTGTTCGCCAGGCTCGTCGACGGGAAGGGGGACGCCGCCGGCGATGCGCTGCGCATCGGCGCCGGCGGGCTCACCAAGATCCTCCAGGCGCCGACCGGGTTCGGCAAGTCGGTGCTGCTGGAAGTCATGGGGACGCTCGCCGCCGAACGGCATCTGCCGGCCGCGCTCGTCGTCCCGACCCGTGCCGCGGCGCTGCGCTTGGCGTACCGCATCGAGAGCAACCTGTCGTTGCTCGGGATCCCGGCGTCCTGCACGCCGCTGCTGTCGCCGGCCAGGCTGATGGACGACGCGCAGAAGGCCGCGGTCGACGACCCGGACGGGTTCGGCGCCTGGGCGTACGAGCGGCTGTCCTACGGATGCGCGCTCGCGGCGTCCGCCGAGACCGACGCGGACGTGGAGGCGTGGCGGCCGGGGCACGAACCGTGCCGCGACCTGCGCGAGGCCCGTCCGGGCGGGGACGACCGGCCGGGCAGCCCGCGCGCCTGCCCGTGGCTCGCCGGGTGCGGCAAGTTCCGGCTGATGCGGGAGGCCGCCGGCGCCGACGTCATCGTCACCGCTCACCAGACGTTCTTCACCGGGCGGATGCACATCCCGCTCGAAGCCTCCGGCGGGGCGGCGCCCGCGACGTCGGACCGGCTCAGCGTGGAGGAGTTCCTGCTGCGCCGCTGCCGGCTCATCGCCATCGACGAACTGGACCAGTTCCAGGCGGCGGTGATCGGCCGCAGCGCCCGGCATCTCGTCCTCGCGGACGGGCCGAACACCACGCCGCTGCACACGCTGGAGGACGAGTTCCGCACCGCGTTCGGGCAGGTGCCCGCCGAGATCGACGGGGCGGTCCGCCCGATCCTGTCTGATCTGCAGCTGCTGTCCATGGGATACGCGGCGAGCCTCGCGCACGGCTGGCTCCAGCCGGTCAGGGCGCACCGGCCGGGGTGGCGCACCGACCACTGGATCGTCCCGCGCGGCCAGGACGCGTGGATCACCGCGCGGCTCCTCGGGCTCGCCCCGGACGAGCGGGACGTCGCGCCGGAGGAGACGCAGGCACTCCATGACCTCTACACCGGTTCCGTCTCCGACGCGGCCGGCGCGCTGCGGCTCGCCGGAGTCTCCGAAGCCGACCGGGAAGGTGTCCTCGGTGAGATCGCCTCGATCCTGCGGGCGATCTCGGCGGGTTGCCGGGACGCCATCCTGCCGGCGCATCTGGCGCGGCTCGCCCGGCTGCTGGAGCCGGTCGTGCCGGACGACCGCGAGCGCGGCGCCCTCACCGAGCGCATGGTCCGCCGCGCCTACCTGGAGCCGCTGCGCCTGCGGCTCCAGGAGCTGTTCGTCCACACCTCGCACCTGCGGGCGGTCGGCGCCGAGTCCGCCGAGCAGGTCGCCGACGCGCTCGGCGGGCTGACGACGTGGACGGCGATGCCCGGCAGCCCGCTCGGCCGGCTGTTCCTGGCGTTCAAGGAGCGCCACGACCCCGAGTCGCCGCGGCAGTCGAAGCTGTCGATGGCCGCCTTCGGCGGCGACCCCCACGGGTACGTGCTGTATCTCGGGGAACTCACCGCGCGTGCGCGCGCCGGGGTGCCGAGGGCGGTCCTCGGGCTGTCGGCGACCTCCTATTTCCCCGGTGCGCCGCACCACCATGTGCACACCGCGCCCACGTGGAGTGTGCCCGACACCGACCCGACCGGGGTGACCGTCCTCCCGGCGCAGGCGTTCACCGGCGACCGGACGCCGATCCGGGTCTCGGGCGTCCAGGGGCGGCAGCGGGAGCTGAACCTGCGGGAGCTGGGCGAGTCCTTGCATCGCGCGAGTCTCCAGCCGGAACTGGATCGGCTGGCCGCGAACCGGGACCGGGCGGGGACGCCGGGGCGTGACTTGATCCTGGTCGCCACGACCTCCTACGCGAGTTGCCTCGACCTCGCCGAAGGGATGGTGCGGGCGGGCGCCGCGTCCGGTTCGCTGTGCGTCGTCGCCAGGCAGGACGACGAGCACGTGATGGCCGACTCGCGCTGGCACACGCTCACCGCGGACGAGGTGGAGCAGTTCCCGTCGACGGGGGCCCGCATCCTGATCGCGCCGCTGGCCACCGTGGAGCGCGGGGTCAACATCCTGGACGGGGCGGTCTCCGCGTTGGGCGCCATCTATCTCGTCGTCCGGCCCATCCCGATCATCGACGAGCCGACCGAACTGCTCGCCCACATCAACCACCGGCTGTGGGCGGAGCAGCGGCGGCGCGACGACGAGCCGCTCGACCGGCTCAGGCGGCGCATCAGCCGGGCGGGCCGGCACTTCGACGAGGTGGTGCGGTCGGCGCAGTTCTTCCGGTCGCAGCCGGGCTGGGTGCAGCACGGCGTCGTCGCCGAGATCGTCATCGGGCTCGTCCAGCTGGTCGGCCGGGCCCGCCGCGGCGGCACCCCCGGCAAGGTGTACCTGGTCGACCACGCCTTCTTCGACACGCGCGGCAGGTCGGACCTGCCGCACCTCATCCGCGAACTGCGGGAGGCGTGGGCCGCGTCCGGCGAGCTCGACCGCCTGCTGCGCCTCTACGGCCCCACCCTGCGGGCCTTCTTCGAATTCGCCGACCGGCGCGCGGCCGGTCCCTCCCCCGAGGAGTGACGATGTTGCAGACGTCCGCTTTCCGGCTTCCCGCCGAGACGCTCGGCGACCTGTGGGTGTATCCCCTGCCCGCCGGGGTCATGGACGCCCTCTCCGACCTGGGCAAGCGGTGGCGCGGCAGGAACGACCGCGCCCGTGCGCCGCACGCGTCGCTGGCCAACGCGCTGTCCGCGACGACGGGGCGTCCCGTGCTCATCCTCCCCCGGACCCGGCGGCGGGACGGTGACGTCCTGCTGGTGACAACGGAGCCGATCGACCCGGGCATCCTCGGTATCGCCGTCCGGGAGTGGGAGCGGCTGTGCCGCGGCTCGGACACGAACGTGCTGGCGCCGCTGCTGGCCGGGGTCGCCCCGCTGCGGACATCCCTCGGCGACGCCGTGGCGCGGCCGGCCGCCGGGCGAGTGGCCCCGGAGCCGTGGATCTTCCGGGTGCTGCACTGGGTCGTGGCGCGGCGCCTGGCCGCCCGGCCCGTCGCCTTCGACGGGCGCGAGGTACCGTTCCGGCTCGACAGCGCCGGCTCCCTCGTCGCCTGGGACGACCCGGTCACCAGGCCGCGGCGGGGGCGGGAGGACGCGCGGGCGCTGATGCGGGTCACCCCGCACATCAAGACGGTGCCGGGCGTCGGCGATCTCGTGTGCGTCCTCGATGCGAGCCTCACGCGCCTGCACGACCGGCTCTACGACGTCCGGAAGGTGTGGATCGACCACGGCCGGGACCACGGCGGCGGCGCCCTTCTGCGGCTCCCGGTCGGATACCGCAAGGGGCCGGACGGCGGGTGGAGCGTCCTCGGCGACTTCAGCGCCGACATCGTCACGGCCTGCGGCTTGGACGCGCTGCCCTGGGGGCCGGACGTGCTGCGCGAGCATCCGGACCGCGTCCGGGCGGGGCGGGCGACCAGCGCCGAGCACCCGATCGGCTCCGGGGTCGGGCCGCGGACGTATCTGCGGCTCGGCGAGCACGCCGCGGAACTGCTGAACGCCGAACCGCTCACGTACCGGCCGTTCACCGGGCCGGGCAAGAGCGCGCGCCGCATGGAGGTGCGGGTCAGGGCGTCGGCCGACGGCTCACGCCTCGGCGCGGACGCGCTGGACGCCGCCATCGGCGCGGCCGGGCACGGGCGCCTCCGCATCGTCACGCTGACCGGGACGCCCGAGATGCGAAGGCGGCTGCGGGGAGAGCTGGAGAAGTACCGCCACGCCGAGGTGCCCGGCCTCACACCCGAACTGGGAGTCGCGCAGCGGCTCACCCGGCGCGCCGAGGTCGTCGGCTACGACGTCGCGGCGCTGCTGCGCGATGACCGGCCGGACGCTCCGGACCTGCTCTCCCAGGCACCGATGCTGAAAGCCGAACCGGGGACTCTCGTCCTGGCGCTGGTCGAGACCATCTACCCCGCGGAGGAGGACGAGGGCGTGCCCGACGCCAAGCGGCCGCTCCGGCGGGCGCTGGCCGGGCTCGGGGTCGCCTCACAGTTCGTCGCGGCACGGCCGGCGGCGGACGAGCGGGACCATCCGGCCGAGGCGGCGCTCAAGGACCTGATGCGGGTCGGCGGCTTCAGCGACGGCCGGCTCCGGGACGCCACCGTCATGCAGCCCTACGCGCTGGACCGACCGGTCCGGCTCGTCGGCGTGCACGTGCGGCGGCAGAACGCCGCCGCGGCCAAGGCACGGCCCACGCTCGTGGCATCGCTGGTGGCGGTGCACGCCGATCCCGATCCGTCGCGGCCGTGGGACATGCACATGTACGTCCCCGGCCGTGGATGGCGTCCGCACGCCGAGGGCGTCGCGGCCTTCCACGCCGGGCCCATCGGGGCGGAGATCAGCCGCGAGCAGGCGTCCTTCGAGGAACTGCGCGACCTCGTCGACCAGGCCCTGGACACGCTTCCCCGGCTGGACGAGGACCCGGTCGTCGTGATGATCGACGCGGACGCGAGCCGCCGCGTGTGGTCCGGGCTCAGCAACCCGGGACTCGGGGCCGGCACGCTCCCCGGCGACGGGCTTCCGGACGCCGGCGGCATCACGGTCGTGCGGGTCTGCGCGGACGACCACGAGATCCCGCGTCCCGTGCACCGGGCGGCCGGCGGGCGGCGGCCCGCCGATCCGGGGCAGCCCGCCAAGCCGGACGGGCGGATCTACGTCCACGAAGGGGACGACGGCACGCGGAGCTGGCTGCTGGGGCGGACGTCGAAGACCTACGAGTCCGGGGCCGACGGCCGGTGCGGAGCCGCGTACACGCGCTTCACTCTGCCGCCGGAGAAGAAGGCGCTGCAAGGCAAGCCGTGGCACTCGTTCACGGGCACCGAGTTCGTGGTCGCGCGAGCCGGGCGGCTCCCGGAGGAGGCCGCCGTGTCGCTCGCCGCACGGCTGTGCGCGCAGCCGGTCTCCTGGGACGGCCGCACGCGCTGGCCCGTCCCGCTTCACATGGCCCGAATCGCCGACGAGGACCACCCGTCCTACCGGTCGGAGGCCGACCACCCCGGCACCGGCTGAGATCCATGACCGCCCGGGGCGGGTCGACGTCCAAGGGACGATCCGCGCGCCGGCGAGCGGGCAGCCGGCGGTGGCGGAGCAAGGGTGACCGGCCTGTCGATGCCGGCGGTGACGGTCAGGGTGGGAGCCGGGCGTCGTGGGTGCGCGCGGTCTCGTGCACGCGGCGCCCCTACGGGGGCGGGGGAGGCTGGGAGAAGAGGCGTTCGCGTTCGGCGGCTATGACCTCGCGGGCCAGGTCGGCTTCGGAGATGTCGACGGCTTCGGGGGCGCTGGCGGCGGTCTCGCTGATGCGCGCGAACTCGTCGAACAGCTCCCGTTTGCGGGCGAGGATCTCGGTGACGCGCAGATCGACTCCTTCTTCGGACAGGAGGCGGTGGACCTGCACTGATTCGAGCTGCCCCATTCTGTGCGCCCGCGCGATCGCCTGCCATTCGGTCGTGGGCTTCAGCTGGGGTTCGCAGATGACGACCACCGAGGCGGCCTGGATGTTCAGGCCGACGCCTCCGGCGACGATCTGGGCGACGAGGACGGCGCCGTGGCCGGCCGCGGAGAACCGGTCGACTATCGACTGCCGCGCGGCGGCGGGCACCGAGCCGGTCAGCGGGCCGAAGACCTCGCCTGGAAGCACCTGAACCAGCCTGTCGAGCACCGCGCGGAAATGGGAGAAGACGATGACGCGGCGTCCGTTGTCCTCCGCTTCGGCGACGATCTCGATGAGCCGCTGGACCTTCTCTGACGTGTTCTGCAGCATCGCCGCCTGCCGCATCGTCATGAAGTTGCCCTCGGAGACGGCCTTCCGGTAGGCGAGGGAGTCCTCGTGCGACATCGGGAGCCATTCCTCGACCTCGACGAGTTCGGGCAGCTCCGTGAGCACGTCTTCCTGGTTGCGCCGCAGGTACGCCGGCGCCACCTGGCGGCGGAAGCGGCGCGGCGCGAGTTCCTCGGCGTCCACCAGCAGGTCGGGGCGCAGGTAGCCGACGAGGTTGCGGAACTCGTCGATGCGGTTCTCCAGCGGGGTCCCGGTGAGGAGGAGCGCGCGGTCGGCGGCGTTCATCACGCGCCTCGTCCGGCGGGTGCGGTTGGCGGACGGGTTCTTGATGTAGTGGGCCTCGTCGACGACGACGCAGCCGAGGCCGGGCATCGGGGCGGCGTTCTCGAACCAGGCGAGCGTCTCGAACGTGGTCACCGCCACTCCCCCGTTGCGGGCCCAGTCGCGTGCCGCGCCCTCGCGGCCCGGCCCGTGCACCCGGTGGGGGCGGAGCGACGACTTCGCGGAGATTTCGCGGACCCAGTTGGTCACCACCGCCGCCGGGCACACCACGACCGAATGGTGGTGGCCCTTGGCCCGCAGGTGGGCGAGGACGGCGAGGGCCTCCACGGTCTTGCCCAGGCCCATCTCGTCGCCGATGATCACCTTGCGCTGGACGAGCGCGAATCGCGCGCCGAAGCTCTGGTAGCCGCGCAGTGACGCCGACAGGTACTCGGTGTCGAGCTGGAGGCGGCGGACCGCTTCGACGATGTCGTCGGGGAGGTCCCCGTGCGCCTTCTGCTCGTCCTCGGTCAGGAAGCCCAGCTCGGACAGCATGGCGAAATAGTCGGCGGGACGGCTCGTGAAGTCGTCCCAGGGGTCGCCCGGCGCCGCGCCGCCCGCGCCCGTGACGGAGCGGGCGCGGCGGCCGACCGCGGCGACCGTCTCCCGGAAGTCCGCGAGCTGCGAGCCGGCGGCGAAGACGATGAGGTGACTGACGTCGGCGGTGAGAGCCGACGCGAGCGGCGCCAGCGCTCGGGCTCGCGCGATGTCGGTCGTGGCGCCCTTCGTCCCGCGCACGGCGTCCCACGCCCCGAGGCGGCGGAGCAGCTCGGTCGTCTCGGCGGTGCGGTTCTTGATGTCGATGCGGACCGGCATCTCGTCGTAGGTGACCTGCCACAGCGTCTGCGCGGCGCCGCGCATCCGGGCGGCCGTGGTGGGTCCGATGCCGGGCAGGTGCTCCAGCCGGGCGCCGAAATCCAGCACGGACTGGACGGTGGTGAACCCCGCGTCGGTCAGGGGGCCGATGCGTAGCCGGTCGCGTGTGGCGTCCTTGAGGCGCTCCACCGGCATGTCCGCCAGCATGCGCCGGGTCTCGGACATGCGGACGGCCTGCCCGGCGGACACGGCGGCCGCGCGGAAGCGGGCCTCGTCCCGGAGCGCGGCCTCGATGGCTCTGATCGAGTCCGGCAGGTCCGCGACCACCGTGCGGGGGACGACCTCCATCGGCTGCCCCAGGTCCGCGATCCGCGGGCCGAGGCCGACCCAGTCGGCGAGCGCGTCGGCGACGTCGACCTGGGCGATCCCGTTGGGCGGCGAGTCGAGGCGCTGCAGAAGGTGCGGGACACCGGCGGAGGCGCCCCACGCGCGGTAGGCCCAGAGGAACCGCGCCGCGCCCTCGCCCGTCTCGCGCTTGGCTCGGCCACTGAGAAGCCGCCGGGCGCCGAACAGGGCTTTCGCGTCGTGCAGCGCTCGCGCGACCTCGGAGTCGAGACGGCGGAGCGTCTCCTCCTCGCCGGGCGCCAGGGGCGGCTGGTGCAGCGCTCGGGCGGTCTGCGCCAGGAGCCGGCCGTCGGCCGGGCGCAGCGGCATGGCGCGCCAGGCGACCGTCCCGTCCCATCCGACGTTCACGACGGCCCGGCGGAGCGCCCCCGCGGCACTGTCGGCGGCCGAGGCGATCTCGTCGCGGTGCGCGAGGACGGCGCGGGCCCGGCCGGCCCAGCCGGCGACCTCGTCGCGTGCGCCGCGGAGGTGCTGTCGTTCGTTTCGTTCCATGCCAGAGCGTCGGTAGGTCTTTGCGGAGATGAGCCCCGAACGCCGACACTGGGCCCGGAACCTGACTTGCCGGATCTCAGAGTAGCGGCCGCCCGCCGTCCACCAGGGAGTCTTCAGTGCTGCTTGAGGAGCTTGAGCCGGGCCTGCGCATCGAGGGGCTCATCCCCGCCGAGGTGCTGACCGTCATCGCCGTGCAGTGGCACGGCGCCGATGCGCTCGAACTCACCTACAAGGCGGCGGACGGCTCCCTCGGGCAGCGGGTGGTCTTCCGGAAGGACGAGGGCGGGCTCCGCGTCGCGCGGTCCGGCGGCCGCGCCTTCGACGCGCCCGCACGGGACTTCCGGCTCGCGGCGGAGGCGCAGCGCATCACGCTGGCGGGCCTGTCCGACCCGATGCTCGCGGTCACGACCAGCGACGTGCGGCCGCTGCCGCACCAGATCCGGGCGGTGTACGGGGAGCTGCTGCCGCGCACGCCGCTGCGGTTCCTGCTGGCCGACGACCCGGGCGCCGGAAAGACGATCATGGGCGGGCTCTACGCCAAGGAGCTCATCCTGCGCGACGACGTGAAGCGCTGCCTGATCGTCGCGCCGGGCGGGCTGGTCGAGCAGTGGCAGGACGAGCTGTTCTTCAAGTTCGGCCTCCGGTTCGCCCTCCTGACCAACCAGCTCGCCGACGCGCACGCCGGAGCCGGCGCGTTCGAGCGCAACCCGCTGCTCATCGCGCGGATGGACCAGCTGTCCCGCAACGAGCGGCTGCAGGAGCTGCTGAAGGAGACCGAGTGGGACCTGGTGATCGTCGACGAGGCGCACCGGATGGGGGCCCACTACTTCGGCGGGAGGGTGGAGAAGACCAAGCGGTTCCAGCTCGGCGAGCTGCTCGGCGGCCTGACCCGCCACCTGCTGCTGATGACCGCGACCCCGCATTCGGGCAAGGAGGAGGACTTCCAGCTCTTCCTCACCCTGCTGGACCGGGACAGGTTCGAGGGCAGGAGCAGGGCGCCCGCCGACACCGGCGGGATCATGCGCCGCATGATCAAGGAGGATCTGCTGACCTTCGAGGGCAGGAAGCTGTTCCCGGAGCGGATCGCCGAGACCGTCCCCTACCGGCTCACCGAGCTGGAGTACGACCTCTACGAGCGGGTCACGTCCTACGTGCGCGAAGGGATGAACCGGGCCGAGCGGGTCGGCGGGAAGCGGCGGAACACGGTCGGGTTCGCGCTGACGGTCCTCCAGCGGCGCCTGGCGTCCAGTCCCGAGGCGATCTACCGGAGCCTCGTCCGCAGGTCGGCGCGGCTGCAGCGCAAGAGGCAGGAGATCCTCGACGGCACCTACCGGGAGGCCGAGCCCCCACTCGACCTGAAAGGGCTGGACGCCGACGAGTACAGCGCCGGGGAGGTCGAGGAACTCGAAGAGGAACTGCTCGACGCCGCCACCGCCGCGCGGACGGTCGCCGAACTCGACGCCGAACTGCGGGAGCTCGCCGAGCTGACCGCGGCCGCCGAGCGGGTCCGGCGCCAGGGCACCGACCGCAAGTGGGCCGAACTGTCCGCGATCCTGCGGGACAACGCGCTCACCACGGACGCGGACGGCCGGCCGCGGAAGTTCATCATCTTCACCGAGCACCGCGACACCCTCGGCTACCTGACCGCGCGCATCGGCTCGCTGATCGGCGCGCCGGGCGCCGTCGCGGCCATCCACGGCGGCGTCCCCCGGATCGAGCGCCGCCGGATCACCGAGGAGTTCACCCGGAACCCCGGCTGCCGCGTCCTGGTCGCCACCGACGCCGCCGGCGAGGGCCTGAACCTGCAGGCCGCCCACCTGATGGTCAACTACGACCTGCCGTGGAACCCCAACCGCATCGAGCAGCGGTTCGGCCGCATCCACCGCATCGGCCAGGAGGAGGTCTGCCGGCTGTGGAACCTCGTCGCGTCCAACACGCGCGAGGGCGAGGTGTTCACCCGGCTGCTCCTCAAGATCGAGGAGCAGCGGCGGGCGTACGGCGGCAGGGTCTTCGACGTCCTCGGCGAGGCCTTCACGGAGACCCCGCTCCGGGACCTCCTCATGGAGGCCGTCCAGTACGGCGAACGCCCCGAGGTGAAGGCCAGGATGCACCAGGTCATCGACCACTCGGTCGGCGACGGCCTCCGGGAGCTGCTCGCCGAGCGGGCGCTGGCGGCGGAGCACCTCGCCGACGCCGACCTCGCCGAGCTGCGGGCGGCGATGGACGACGCCCGCGCCCGCAGGCTCCGGCCCCACCACGTCGAGGCGGCCTTCAAGGAGGCGTTCGCCAGGCTCGGCGGGCGCATGGTCCCGCGCGGGCGAGGGCAGTACGAGATCGTCGACGTCCCCCCTCACATCCGGGCGGGCGGGCGAGGTCCCGTCTTCGGCCGCTACGAGCGGGTCGCGTTCGACCTGTCCCTCGTCCCGCCGGACGGCTCCGCGCACGTCGACCTGCTCGCCCCCGGGCATCCGCTGCACGACGCGGTGATGGAGCAGACGCTCCGGCACCTCGGCGGCGCCCTGAACGCCGGCACCGTTCTGGTGTCCCCGGCGCTGCGGGAGCCGCACCTCCTCGTCGGCGTCGTCGAGGAGGTCGCGGACGGCACCGGCGCCTCCATCGCCCGGCGCTTCGGCCATGCCTACGTCGACAGGTCCGGAACGGTCGTCCCCGCCGGGCCGGCGCCGTACCTGGACCACGCCGCCGCCCCGGACTCGCCCGCGGTGAGCAGGGCGAAGGCGCTGCCGTGGCCGGCCGACGCCGAAGAGCGCGCGAAGAGCTGGATCATCGCCCACCGGTTGCCGGCGTATCTCGCCGAGGTCCGGACCCGGCGGTCGGCCGAGCTGGCCCGGACCCGGGAACTCGTCACCGGGCGGCTCGAAGGGGAACGCGACCGGCTCCTCGCCGAGGCGGCCGCCGCGGCGGACAGGGAGCGCGCCGGCGAGAAGCCGAAGCAGTCGTCGGAGAGCCTCCGCCGCAAGGCGGTCGAGATCGACCAGCGGCTCCGCGGCCGGCTGGCGCTGCTCGACCGGCAGGCCCAGATGTCCACCAAGCCGCCGCTCATCGTGACCTCCGCACTCGTCCTGCCGAGCGCCATGGTCGATGGCCGCGCCGTCTGACGATCAGCGGGCGAGAGGATCAGCGGGCGAACGAAGAGGATGCCCTGCCGAGCCGGCGGCGTCCACCGGCATCGGGTGATTCGTCGAGGGCCTCCGCCGTGGTGGTCGAGTTCCGGGGTTGTCCGGAGGCGGCCGGGGGGTTGTACGGGGTTCAATCTTCTCGGAGGCCGGGGGCTCCTAGGATGTTCGGACCTGACAGCGTGTCAGGGCTGGTGGAAGGACGGTGCGGGGTGGCTCAGCTTGCTATTGCGGATTCGTTCATGCCGCAGTACGCCAAGTTGGAGCCGAAAGTGCGCAAGGGCGTGGAGGCGGCGATCGCGAAGTTCGCCGAGCACACCCATGCGGGGCTGCACCTGGAGAAGCTCAACAACGCCAAGGACCCGCGGATCCGGACGATCCGGATCGACCAGTTCTGGCGCGGGGTGGTGCTGGCGCCGGAGAAGGGCGACGTGTACTGCCTGCTCGCCGTGATGGCGCATGACGACGCGATCGCGTGGGCGAGGAGCCGGAAGTTCTCGGTCAACCAGGCGATCGGCGTGCTGGAGGTGCGGGACCAGGTCGCGATCGAGGAGATGTCGCCGGCGCTGGAGAAGGTCGCGGAGGGGACGAACTACCGGCTGCTGGGCCATGTGTTCGACAGAGATCTGGTGCGGCTCGGGATCGATGAGGAGCTGATCCCGGTCGTCAAGCTGCTGACCGAAGAGGCCCATCTGCAGGCGATGGAGAAACTGCTTCCCGAGCCGCAGTACATCGCTCTGCTGGCGCTGGCGCAGGGCATGAACGTGCAGCAGGCGTGGGAAGAGGTCGCGCAGTGCCTGCCGGTGGAGGAAAAGCCGGCGGCCGTCGATCCCGACGACCTGGTCACCGCGATGCGCAGGACGCCGGGCAAGGTCGTCTTCGTCAACGGGCCCGAAGAACTGCGCGAGGTGCTGGCCCATCCTTTCGACACTTGGCGGATTTTCCTGCATCCGGTGCAGAGCCGCGTGGCGCTCCGGGCCTCGTACAGCGGGCCGGCCCAGGTGACCGGTGGGGCCGGTACGGGGAAGACCGTCACGGCATTGCACCGGGCGAAGTTCCTCGCGTCCAAAGGCGGGCGCGTTCTGCTGACCACGTTCACGCGGAACCTGGCGGAGGCGCTGGAGAAGCAGCTTGGGCTGCTCGTGGACGATCCGGAGGTGCGGGAACGGATTCACGTGAAGAACGTGGACTCCGTTTCCTACGGAATCGTGGGGCGGCATCACAAGCCCGTCATCGCCGGTCCGGACGTGCTCGACCCGCTGTGGGAGGAGGCGGCGGACGGGACGCCGTTCTCGCCGTCCTTCCTCGACCGGGAATGGGAGCAGATCATCCTCGCTCAGGAGATCGAGAGCGAGGAAGGCTACCTCGCGTGCACGCGGACGGGGCGCGGCGTCCCGCTGGGGAAGGCGCAGCGGTCGGTGGTGTGGCGGGCGGTCCGGCACGTGGTGGACGGGCTCGCCGCGGAAGGGAAGTCGACATTCCCGCAGCTCGCCAACGAGGCGGCGGATCTGGTGGAGGGGCCCGAGTACGAC
Organism: Spirillospora sp. NPDC127506; assembly: GCF_040302145.1. NCBI lineage: Bacteria > Bacillati > Actinomycetota > Actinomycetes > Streptosporangiales > Thermomonosporaceae > Spirillospora > Spirillospora sp. NPDC127506. Next base: position 137,300 of record NZ_JBEORG010000011.1, read on the forward strand.
CATGTGATCGTCGACGAGGCCCAGGACATCCACCCCACTCAGTGGCGGCTGCTGCGCCGGCTGGTGCCCGTGGGGCCGGACGACCTGTTCGTCGTCGGGGACCCGCACCAGCGGATCTACGACAGCCACGTCTCGCTGACGAGCCTCGGCATCAACGTGCGCGGCCGCAGCACGAAGCTGAAGATCAACTATCGGACCACGCAGGAGATCCTCGCCTGGTCGGTGCCGCTCCTGGGGCTCTCACCGGCCCAGGGCCTCGATGACTCCGCGGACACGCTGGACGGGTACCGCTCCCCCATCCACGGGCGGCGGCCGGTGGTCAGGGCCTACCCGGACGCGGACGCGGAGCTGGACGGGCTCGTCGCGCAGGTCCGGAGCTGGCTCGACGACGGGGTGGAGCCCAGCGCGATCGGGGTCGCGCATCGGTACGGGTGGGTCGTGAAGAAGGCCGTCAAGCGGCTGAAGGAGCAGGGCGTCCCCGCATACCAGGTGCCCAGCAAGTCGGCGGGCGTGCAGGTCGGGACCATGCACCGGATGAAGGGCCTTGAGTTCCGGTGCATCGCCGTCATCGGCGCCGATGAGAACTCGCTTCCCTCGGCGCAGGCGATCACGCCCGAGGACGAGGACCCGAAGGCGCACGCGCAGGACGTCCAGAAGGAGCGGTGCCTGCTGTTCGTGGCGTGCACGCGAGCGCGCGACCATCTCTACGTGTCGTACGCGGGGTCGCCTAGCCCGTTCCTGCCTGGCTGAGGTCGTACAGGAGGGTCCGCAGGCCGACCGCCTGCGGGTGGTCGTCGCCGTACAGGCCGGTTATGTCGGCCAGGAGGTCGGTGAGCTCCTTGTGGGCCTCGTCCGTGCGGCCCGCGGCCAGCTTGAGGCGGGCCACGCGTTCGCGGATGCGCAGGGTCAGGGCGTCGTAGGGGCTGCCCGGGGAGACGTCGTCCAGGAGTTCCTGCAGGTGGGCGAGGGCGGTGTCGGTTGCGCCGAGGTGGGCCTGGCTGACCGCCTCCTGTTCGCGGCAGTTCAGCACCTGCGGGTCGTCCGGCCCGTAGAACTCCGACAGGGTCACGGCGGCGGCGCGGTAGGCGTAGACGGCGCGGCGGTAGTCACCGCCCTGGAAGAGGGCCTCTGCGAGATCCAGGCGGAGACCCATGTACTCGGGGTCGTCCTCCCCCAGGGCCAGGCGAGCGGGTTCGGTCAGGCCGGACAGGAGTTCCGCCGCCTGGGTGTAGCGGCCCGCCTCCGCCAGGTCGCCTGCTTCCGCGCGCGCTTGGACGACCTCGTCGAACGTGGGCAGTTCCACCGGTTCTTCGGGACGGGCCACGGGTGCCGTGCCGGTGATCCGGATGCGGCTGACGGCGGTCGAGTACAGGTGCGGCGGGACGAACGTGTCCACGATTCCCGGCAGCGGCTCCAGGGACGAGACGAACTCCAGGAGGCGGTGGTAGACCTCGTCGGCGTTGGCCGGGCGGTCGCCCGGTTGCTTGGCGAGGAGCTGCATGACGAGGGCGTCGAGCGCGGGCGGAACGTCCGGGCGCAGGACGCGCAGCGAGGTCGGAGGCTCCTCCTCATGGCGGCGCAGCACCTCGTAGGGCGTCTTCCCGGGGAAGACCTGGCGGCCGGACAGCATCTCGTAGAGGACGCAGCCGAGCGAGTACAGGTCGCTCTGCGGGCTGGGGCTGCCGTACACCTGCTCCATGGCCGTGTACCCGGGCGTGTAGGGGGCGCCGAGGCCGGTGGTGGTGCGGCGTACATCGCCTGGCCCGAGACCCACCGCCGCACCGAAATCAAGGACTTTGACCGATCCGTCCGGGCACAGCATCAGGTTGCTGGGCTTGAGGTCCCGGTGCACGAGAGGACGCTGGTGCGCGACGTTCAGCACCGCGCACACCTGGGCGGCTATCAGCGACGCCCACGAGACGGAGAGGCGCTCCTCGGCGTCCAGGACGTGGTCGACGGTCGTGCCCCCGACGTACTGCATCACCAGGTAGAAGCATCCGTCGTGGCTGCCGAAGTCGTACACGGTCGGGACGCCCGGATGCTCGAACCAGGCCGTGCTGCGGGCCTCCTGCTCGAACCGGCCGACGAGCGACTCGTCGGACACGCGGGTGAACTTGACGGCCAGGCGCCGGTCGAGGAAGCGGTCGTAGGCGCGCCACACCTCGCCCATCCCGCCGCGCCCGATCGCCTGATCGAGCTCGTACCGTTCGCGTTCTCCGAGGAGATCGCCCCGTCGCAACGCCCACCTCCACTTGCCCGTGCAGGCAGCGTACCGGCGTCGCCCGGCGGGCGGCGGGCGCCCGCGGAAGCGGCCCGAACCGCCGTGCGGCGCGGCGGCGGCGCGTCAGCCGGACGGGCGGAGCGTCCCGGCGCCGAGCCCTTCGAGGCCGAGGCGCAGGACGTCGGCGCCGAGGCGGGACGTCTCCCGGAGGGCGGCCTCGAGCTCGGTGAGCTTGCGGAACGCCCTGCCGAGTTCGACCTGCTCGTCCAGGGTGAGGCGGGGCAGCCGGGCGCGGCGCACGTCGAAGCGCGCGGACGAGGTCGAGCTGCGGAGCGCGGCGCCCCGCGCGCCCAGCAGCAGCCAGCCGGAGATGAAGTCGGGGTCGGTCCGGGACGGTTCCGCGCGCACGATGGCCAGGCCCGTGCCGAGCACCGCGCCAGGCTCGGTGATCACCCGCGCCACCGGATGGCGTGCGGCGAGCGACACGACGACGTCGCCGCTCTCAAGGCGCACATGGTCGTCGTCCGGTGCGGCCCTCCCCGAGGGTTCCCGCCCTGCCGCGAGGTCGTCCAGGGTGAGGACGGGCACGTTGCCCCCGCCCATCCGCACCTTGGCCGGGGGCCGGAGAACCTGCAGCACACCTGCCTTGGCCAGTTCACCGACCGTCGTCATGGGGACGTCGGCCGGCGCGGAGGTCTGCACTAGGGACGACAACTCGGCGGCCACTCGCGGCAGCTCCGCGACCTTCTTCTCCAGGATGTCGCGTGCGGCGACGAACGAGCCTTCGCCCCTGGGCGCGCTCCGCTGCGGCAGGTAGCGGGCGGGGGTCAGGTCGACCTCGTCGTCCAGCAGGTCGATGATGCGCACGACGACGCCGGAGTCGGCGTTGACGGGCTTGCCCTTCTCGTAGCGGCGCCACGCGTCCAGGGCCGTCTTGCGGAAGTTCTCGGGGTCGGCCGAAGTGTCGACCATCAGGACATCGTCCGCCGGGGTGTCCCCGGGGGACGGACGGCGGAGAACCCACACCGCCAAGGCGACCGCCATGTTCGGCACCGCGCCCGGGGGCAGGCCGATGACGGCACGCAGCGTCCCGCGGCGGAGCAGTTCGGAACGGACACGGCGTCCGGAACGACGGTTCGCGACAGCCGGGGGCATGAGCAGGACGACATGGCCCCCTGGCTCGACGTGGGCGAGACCGTGCTGGAGCCACGCCAGTTCGGATTCCATGCGCGGCGGGAGCCCGTACTCCCAGCGCGGGTCGCCGGTCAGCTGCTCGTAGCCCCATCCCCGGTCGTTGAAGGGCGGGTTGGAGACGACAAGGTCGACCGTCCGTCCGGGGAAGGCGTCCGCGAGGAGGGAGTCTCCGGCGCAGACCTCGGCCGGGGCGCCGCGCAGCGCGAGCTGTATCGCGGACATGCGCGCGGTCGTGTCGTCGATCTCCTGCCCGAGGAGCCGCTCGGCGTCCTTGAACATCTCCTGGGCGGCCTTGAGGTACGTGCCCGTCCCGCAGGCGGGGTCGAGCACCGTGCGCGCGGGGCCGCCGAGTTCGAGCATCAGCCGCACGACCGGTTCCGGCGTCAGGTACACGCGGCGGCTGTGGTGCTCCAGGTAGCGGGTGCGCAGGAACTCGAACGTCTCGGCGACGCCCAGCTCGTCCACGAGCTGGGACAGGGCGCGGACCAGCGGGGCGGACGAGGGCGGCGCCAGGCCGGCCCCGGCCGGCCCCCGGACGGTCTCGGGCAGCGCGCGGACGGCTTCGGGCAGGGCGGCGGCGACCTCGTCGTCCGGTGCGTCCGCCAGGCCGGCCCAGCGGCCGGGCTCGGTGCGGAGCCGCAGCAGGAAGGCGCCGGCGAAGGTGAGGACGTCGGCGAGCTCCATGTCCCCCGAGGCGGCGGCGCGGAGGGTCTGCCAGACGCGTTCGCGGACGGGCGAGTCGGCCAGCTTCCCCTGCCCGCGGAGCCACTCCTCCACCTCGGCGAGGGAGAACGTCGGGCTGACCGCCGTCCCGCCGACGGGCTGCGGGAAGTCGTCGTGGCGGCGGCGCCAGTTGCTCACGGCCGCGCGGCCGACCGCGGCCAGGCGGGCGATGTCCGCCGCGGTCACCGTCGCATCGTTCGACACCAGCACTCCCATCAGCCGACGTGCACGATGACCTCACCCTAGCGCCTATCACGCCGGTTGATCTGGTTCACGTCACCTGTGACCGGCATCTCCGACCTCATTTCCGCGCGCACAAATTCTTGGGTTGATTGCGTTCACAGTCTCTCGTGTGGTTTGCTGTGTACAGAAGTTCCGCTTCCCCCTGATCAGAGCGGAGTTGATGAGCGATGCACGTCCCGACGATGCCGCTGCGGGAGTTCGACGACGCGCAGCGCGAGGCGCCGCCCGGCCTCGCCGCGCGGACGCAGCGTTTACGGGCCTGCGCGACGCGGGCCGGAATGTGCGCGTGCTGCGGGGTGGCCAGGCGGCTGCTGTGGCTGTGCTTCGCCGCCGTCCGGAACGGCGACGACCGCATCGCGGAGATGCTCGCCGCCGAGGCCGAGCACTACGTCGACGCGGGAGAGCACCACCCGGGCTGCCCGCACCTGCCGCCGCGTCCGCGCGGGGGCCGGACGCCGGTGGAGGGGCGGGTGCCCGGGTGGCCCGGGGACGGGCTCGTCGCCGCGACCGACGCGAGCTGGAAGCGCGGCGCCTGCGGGATCGGCTACGTCGTCAGCGACGGCCGGTGGGGCATGCGCGGCTGGGCGTCCGGCCCGCAGGACCCGACCGGCCCCAGCAGGGTGCTGGTCGGCGAGCTGCGGGCGGTGGGCCTGCTGCTCGACCGGATCGGGGACGGCCCGGAGCTGAGGCTGCTGCTCGACAGCCTCCCGGCGCTGCGCTTCCTGCGGGCCTGGCGGCGCGGCGACACCGGGCTGATGCCGGCCGGCTACGACCTGCGCGACCGCCCCGCCGGCCCGCCGTCCCTCGTCCGGCTGGCCCGCCGCGTCGCCGGGCGCCCCGGGCTGGCGTTCGCGCACGTCAAAGGGCACTCCGGGCATCCGCTCAACGAGACCGCCGACTCCCTCGCATCCATCGCCCGCCGCAACGTCACCGAGCCGTTCGACATCCGCCCCCGCGCCGAGGGCCTCGTCGAGGCGTTCCTCCGCGCGTGGCACGACGCCCCTCGCGACGCCCCCGGCGGGATCGCCGCCTGACCTCCGGAGAACCAGATGACCCAGCCATACGCGGCCGCGCCCGAGGCGATCGGGCCGCACGACCCCGTGCGGTCCGGCGGCTCCGTCCCCGGCGACCGCTGACCCGGGGACGCGACATGCGCGCCACCGTCGTCTTCGCCGGACGCGACGAGATCGCCGGCCGCCTCCGCGACAACGTCGTGGAGGCGGCCCGCGCCGTGCTGGACGGGCACCCGGAACCGGCGGTCCGGGACCTCCTCCTGGCCGGCGGCGGGCGGTTCCCGCTCGCCCACGTCCTGGGTACGGCCGACGCGGGCGCGGCGGAACTGATCGGCTCGGCGGTCCGGGCCGTCCACCGGCTGGCCCGGGAAGCGGGCACCGGGGACCCGGAGGCGTACGTCCGCCGCTCCCCGGTGACCGCCCGGATCGTCGACGCCCTCCTCGACGCCCTCCGCGACCGCTTCCTCCTCCTGGACGAGGGCGACCTGCACCGCGACCCGTCCGGCTGGCCCGAGTCGTGGACCTGGGAGACCCGCGACCAGGCCAGGTTCGACCGGGTCCTGGCCCGGTTCACCGGCGACGACCCCGCACACCGCGGCCGCCTCTTCACCCCGCTCGTGAAGTTCATCGAGACGTCCACTCCCTGAAGGAGCCCGAGCTTCCGAGCGAGCGGGGGATTCCGGGCAGTTCCCGACGGCCTGCCGCCCGGCGCACTGCCCCGCGTCTTTCCGCGCGGACCCATGAATTAGTCATTTCTGCGGCGACTCTCAACATGAGTCGATTCTTGATCGTGCCCGCGAAAAGTCCTGGCCAAGGCCGGGGTGGCGGCTCATCGCCGCGGGTACCGACCGAAATGAATCGACGCAATTCCCAAATAGAGAGGACAGCCATGCCCGGCGAGGAACAATATTCTCGTGAATCACTGCCGCCACCCGGCCTGTTCAGTGCCGAGGTCCCCAATTTCGGGCCGGTCGTCGACCCGCCATTCGTCGACGTCCCGGAATTCAGCCGGTACCTTCACCCGGCCGACCGCACACCCGTCGAGTTCGAGACGCTCGAACCCAGAATTCCGGACGAAAGCCGCCATCGGGCGGCGGACCTGGCGCTCGCCTCCGAAAGGGTCGCCGCGAAATTGCGGGACAAGCGCTACGAGATCCTGGACATCGGAACGCGGGCGAAGGACCGCGAAACCGACCACCCGCTGGTGATCATCTACGACTACACCGACGACGCCGTCGTGGAGGTCGAGGTCGATCCCGTGCGCAGGGCGGTGCAGGACGTCCGCGTCGAGCGCTACCAGCCGCCGGTGACCGACTCCGAGCTGAGCGACGCGCTGGACCTCGTGCGCGAGCACGGCGTCCTGTCCGAGGCCGGGATCGACATCGCCACCGGCGTGGGGCTGATCGTCGAGGACGTGAACGCGCAGAGCCCGCGCCACGGGCACCGGCTCGTCGACGTGCGCTTCGGGCCCGCGGACCGCTACGTGCCCACCGCCTTCGCCATCGTCGACCTGAGCGCGCGCGAGGTCGTCAAGGCCGGCCTGATCACGGAGTCGGCCTCATGACCGTCTACGGCCGGGTCAGCTGGCCTCCCGAGGCCCCCAAGTGGACGTTCCTGTGGGAGCTCGTGGACGGCGACACCGAGGCCATCGCCTTCCGGGACGTGTACTTCAAGGGGATCAAGGTCCTCCACAAGGCGAGCCTGCCGATGATCCGCGTCCACTACGACTCCGGCGCGGGCCCCTACAAGGACCAGCTCGGCATCGGGAACATGCGGGTGCCGGTCAAGGTGTACGAGCACGTGCAGTCGGGCCACCGCCACCTGGTCGTGGAGAGCTACCACGTCATCAGCAGGTACCACATCGTCAACCGGTGGTTCTTCCGCGACGACGGGCTCATCCAGCCGCAGCTGCACAGCGCGGGCCTGCAGCACAACGCCACCCACCAGCACCACGTCTACTGGCGGTTCGACTTCGACATCGGCGGAGCGTCCAACAACCTGCCGCTGGAGCACGACCCCGGCCAGACCACGAACTGGGGCTACGGCCCCGGCTGGAGACCGATCCGGGGCGAGGAGGCGTTCTGGTTCTGGAACCGGTCGTGGGCCGTGATCAACAAGCAGTCCGGCCTCGGCTACCTCCTCAACCGCGGGGAGTTCGACGGCAAGAGCGACTCCTTCGGCCGGATCGAGGGCGCCGCGGTCGCCTACCGCGCCTCCGAGGACCTCAAGGGACGCCTGGGATCCCGCTTCGACGACGAGATCTACCAGCACGTCACGGGCGAGTCGGTGGACGGGAAGGACGTGGTGCTCTGGTACGTCGCGCACCTGCAGCACATCTACCACGGCCCCGAGTTCGAGTGGCACGTCTGCGGCCCTCTTCTCTGGCCGCTCCGCTACTGATGCCGGCGGAGGCGCCGCGTGCGCTCCCGTCCCTGACCTGACCACGCGTCCGGCGGGCGCAGCCGGGCCTCGCGCCCTCTCGCCCGCCGGCACCCCCTGCCGATCGCCCACGCCCGCCGCCTCGCAACTCACGAAAGCGAGCGGCCCGGCCTTGAGGGGGTCAGGAGGCGTTGGTCATGGTCAGGGGGCCGCCGCCCGGGGCGGTGCCCACGGCGACCATGGCGCCGTTCGTGCCGGAGACGGGGGCGAGGTCGAAGCCGCCTCGGTTGCGGGAGCCCGTGCCCGTCTGGGCGGGCATGGGGGTTGACTGCCAGGTCTCGCCGTCGAAGCGGTAGAAGACGGCGCCCGGCTCGGTCGGGTCGGAGCCGGTCCACAGGGAGCCGTCGTCGCCGACGCGGTAGCCGATGTGGGCGGAAGGCGGTTTCGGTATGGCGGTCCAGGCGCCGCCGGTGCGGAGCATGAGGTCGTCCTTGCCGGGGCCGCTGAGCAGGACGCTGCCGGGGCCCGCGGTCACAAGGTCGGTGTAGCCCTCGGGGACGTCCGGGACCTCCCAGGAGTCGCCGTCCCATCGGACGATGGCGGGACGGAAGGGGCCGAGGACGCTGCCGGCCGCCCAGAGCTCCGTGTCGCTCACCGTGTAGACCGCGTGGACGAACACGCCGGTGTCGTAGGTGGTCCAGGTGCCGTTCCGCCATCTCGCGAGGCAGCCGTTGCTCACCCAGACGCCGTCGTCGACGGCCTCCACCTGGATGTAGTGGGAGCTTTCGCAAGCCTCGGGGAGCTGGATCTGCGACCAGCGGGATCCGTCCCAGTGGGCCAGATAGCCCCCGCCGCCCTTGGCGCCGGACAGCCAGACGTTCCCGGGGAGCGCGTCGATGTCCACGGGCTCCAGGTTCCACACGCCGGGCGGGTTGCGGTTCTGCCAAGAGGAACCGTTCCACTGGCGGACGATCGCGTTGGAGCTGCAGATGGTGCCCGCTCCGAAGCCCGGCCACGACCAGTCCACGCAGGCGTGGCCTTCGAAGCCGGCCGCCCAGATGTCCTGCGGGCCGGGCGCGGTGACGCCGGTCAGGCCGCTCTCGGGCCAGAGGCGGGGCGGGGGCTCCGTCGTCCGCCACGGGCGTTCGGCCGCGTCGGCGGGGGCGGCCAGGCCGGTGAGGAGGACGGCGACGGCTCCGAGCATCCATGCGCGTCTCATGTCCGGCATGGTCCCGCAAACCCGGGCGCCGTTACTTGTATCAACCGTGACAGGAAATACTGGCAAGTTTGCGTTATCGTGCGGGGTTCGCGTCCTAGAAGGTGCAGTCGGGGATGTCGGGGACGGGCTGGTCGCGCCAGGTCGGCGAGACCGAGGAGGCCGGGTACCAGCCCCAGCCCTGGTTCCGGTAGCGGTCGTCGCCCTGGGTGTAGAGCCAGGTGGTCCCGGTGCCCTCGGGGTTCGCGGCGCCCTCGGTCTGGCACACGAACCAGTTGGTGGACGACCGCAGGTAGCCGGTGCGCGTCCCGGCCGCGGGTTCGAGGAAGATCGGCCCCTGCTTCGCGGTGCGGCAGGACCAGGTGTCGAAGCTGCGGCCCTCCGGATCGGTCACCTGCCGCCCTTCGAACGAGCAGCGCTGCGCCGCGGGCGTCCGGCCCGCCGCCGGGGACGAGGGGGCGGACGGGGCGGACGGGCCGCCGCCGCGATTCGACGCGATGAGCAGGCCGGTGACCAGGGTGGCGGCGAGGCCCAGCGCGCCGATGCCCACCCAGAGCGGCCATGTCCTGCGGGCGGGCGGCGCCGCGGCGGGGGCGGGCGGGTACGGGCCGGGGGCGTACCCGGGCGGCGGGGCGGGGGCGTACCCGGGCGGCGGGGCGGGAGCGTACTCGGGGGCGTACGCGGGCGGTGCGGCCGCGGTGTGCCCGGCGGGCGGCATGGTCGTCGTGGCCTCGGCCCGGTATTCGTCGACCATCCGGGTCGCCGGGGCGGGCAGCCATTCGCCGATCGGGCCGGCCGCGCCGTCCTGCCCGGTCCGCGCCAGCACCTCGGCGGGCGAGGGGCGGGCGGCGGGGTCCTTCGCCAGGCAGGAGGACACGATGTCGCGCAGCCCCGACGGCAGCTCGGACACGTCCGGCATCTCGTGGACGACCCGGTACAGCAGGGTGTGGGCGGGGCCGTCGCCGAACGGGCGGACGCCGGCCGCGTGGCACAGGACCGCGCCCAGCGCGAAGACGTCCGCGGGCGGGCCGACGTCCTCGCCCCGGACGTGCTCGGGGGCCATGAACCCGGGCGTGCCGACCGAGCCGCCCGGCACCGTGAGCGCGGTGCCCTCCAGCGCCTGCGCGATCCCGAAGTCGATGACGCGGGGCCCGTCCGAGGCGAGCAGGATGTTGGACGGCTTCAGGTCGCGGTGCACCAGGCCCGCGGCATGGATCGCCTCCAGCGCCTCGGCGAGGCCCGCGGCGAGGACGCGCAGCGACCGTTCCGGAAGGGCGCCGTGCTCGGCGACGACGGCGGCGAGGGACGGCCCCGGCACGTAGGCGGTGACGAGCCACGGCGGGTCGGCGGACAGGTCGATCTCCACCACCTGCGCGGTGTGGAAGCCGCCGACCCTGCGGGCCGCCTCCGCCTCGCGGGCGAACCGGTCGCGGAACTGCGCGTCGGCGGCCAGTTCGGGGCGGATGACCTTCACCGCCACCGCACGGCCGCCCGGCGAGTAGCCGAGGAACACCTCGCCCATGCCGCCGGAACCGAGGCGCCCCGCAAGCCGGTAGCGGCCGATCGCCTGCGGATCTGCCGGACGCAGCGGCTCCATCTCTTCCCGACCCTCCCGAGTCCCGCCCGCGGGCGGCCCGCCCACCCCGGTTTCCCTGGACGGCACCATAACGCTCGCGGGCCGTCGCCACCCGGCCACCGGCCGGCGGAGCGGCGCGGGCCCGGCGGCCGGACCCGCGCGGCCGGGCGGACGGCGGCATGCGGAAGATCGTCCGCGGCTCCGGCCGGCGCGGCCGGAAGCGGACGGCGGCGCGTCAGCGGGGGCTGGTGCGCGGGCGGGGTGAGAGGGCGGAGAGGAGGACGCCGCCGAGGCCCTTCGCGCTCGCGGCGAGGAAGGTCGTCCAGTCGAAGTAGTCGCGCCAGAGGGTGATGCGGCCGTCGTGCACCTCGAAGGTGCCGCAGACCCAGAACTCGGCGCGCCAGGAGCCCCTCTCCAGCACGTCGGTGCGTTCGGTGAGGACGACGGGCCCGTTCGCGGCGATGTTGCGGACCCGGGCCTCGAAGCCGGTGCCGTAGCGGGCCATGCCGCGCAGGGTCTTCTCGACGGCGGGCAGGCCGCGGGCGGGCGGCAGCGGGACGTTCTGGTAGACCATGCCGGGCGCGGCGTAGGTCAGGGCCCGGTCGATGTCGAGGTCTTCGAGCGCGGAGAGGAAGTCGGTGACGGTCTGGATTTCGGTCATGGCGCTCCTCCGGGGTCGGAGACACCACGGTAGTGCGGGAGAATCCGGGCATGCGGTTCGGCATCCTGGGAGCGGTCGAGGTCCGGCGCGGCGGCGAGGCCGTGCCGGTGGGCGGGCCCACGGTGCGGGCGCTGCTGGCCATGCTGCTGCTGGACGCGGGGCGGATCGTCCCGGCCGAGCGGCTCATCGACGGCCTCTACGGGGATGACCCGCCGAGCGGCGCGGCGAACGCGCTGCAGTCGCAGGTGTCGCGGCTGCGGCGGAGCCTCGGGGACGCGGCGCCGGTGGAGGGCCTGGCCGCCGGGTACCGGATCGGCGTCGAGCGCGACGATGTGGACGCGCACCGGTTCGAGCGGCTCGCCGGCGAAGCGCGGCGCGCCGCGACCCCGGAGGCGGCGGCCGCGCTGTTCGAGGAGGCGCTCGGGCTGTGGCGCGGCCCCGCGCTCGCCGACGTGAGCGCGCCGTTCGCGGCGAGGCAGGCGGCGCGGCTGGAGGAGGAGCGGGCCGCGGCCGTGGAGGGCCTCGCCGAGGCGCGGCTGCGGGCGGGCGACCCCGAGGCCGCGGTCGCGCCGCTGCGCGGCCTGGTGGACGCGCAGCCGCTGCGGGAGCGGGCGCGGGCGCTGCTGATGCGCGCGCTGCACGGCGGCGGGCGGCAGGCGGAGGCGCTCGCGGTGTTCGAGGACGGGCGGCGGGTGCTCGCCGACGAGCTGGGCGCCGACCCGTCGAAGGAGCTCGCCGAGGTGCATCTGAGCATTCTGCGCGGCGAGACCGGGCCCGAGCCGGTCAGGCCGAACCTGCCGGCGCAGCTCACCAGCTTCGTCGGGCGGGACGAGGAGCTGCGCCGCGTCCGGAAGATGCTCGCGGAGGGGCGGCTCGTCACGCTGCTCGGCCCCGGCGGCGCGGGCAAGACGCGGCTGGCGATCGAGGCGGCGGGCCGGGAGGACGGCGAGGTCTGCTTCGTCGACCTGGCGCCGGTCGTCGCGGACGAGGTCCCGAAGGCGCTGCTCGGCGCGCTCGGGCTGCGCGAGGGCGGCATGCTGCCCGCGTCCGGCGAGACCTCGCCGGACGCGGTGGAACGGCTGGTCACGGCGCTGGACGGGCGGCGCGTGCTGCTCGTCCTGGACAACTGCGAGCACGTGGTGGCGGCCGTCGCGCGGATCACGCACCGGCTGCTGAGCGCGTGCCCGCGGCTGCGGGTGCTGGCGACGAGCCGGGAGGCGCTCGCGATCACCGGCGAGGCGCTGCGCCCGCTGCCGCCGCTGGAGCTGCCGCCCGACGGCACGCCGGCCGCGGAGACGCAGGCGTATCCGGCGGTGCGGCTGTTCCTGGACCGGGCCGAGGCGGTGCGCCCCGGGTTCGCGGTGGACGAGGGCAACGCCGGCGCCGTCCTGCGGATCTGCCGGGCGCTGGACGGGCTGCCGCTGGCGATCGAGCTGGCGGCGGCGCGGCTGCGGTCGCTGCCGGTCGCCGAGGTCGCGACGCGGCTGGACGACCGGTTCCGGCTGCTGTCGCGCGGGAACCGGGCGGCGGCGCCGCGCCACCAGACGCTGCGCGCCGTCGTCGAGTGGAGCTGGGACCTGCTGGACGAGGCGGAGCGGACCCTCGCCCGGCGGCTGACGGTGTTCTCCGGCGGGCTCACGCTGGACGCGGCCGTGGGCGTCTGCGGCCTGGACGACGCCGACGAGCCGCTGGTCGAGCTGGCCGACAAATCGCTCCTGCAGAGCGACGGCACCCGGTACCGGATGCTGGACACGGTCCGGGCGTTCTGCGCGGAGCGGCTCGACGAGGCCGGGGAGCGGGAGAGGTTCGAGCGCGCCCACGCGGAGTACTTCGCCGGCCTGGCCCGCCGCGCCGACCCGCACCTGCGCGGCGCCGAGCAGCTCGAATGGCTCGACCTGCTCGCCGCCGACCACGGGAACCTGCACGCGGCGCTGCGGTGGGCGGTGCGGGCCGACCGCGCGCTCGCGCTCCGGATGATCGCGGACCTGTCGTGGTACTGGTGGCTGCGCGGGCGGGTGGAGGGCGCGGCGCTGGCCGCCGAGCTGCTGGAGGCCGTCGGCGCCGACCCGCCGGAGGGGCTGGACGAGGAGTACGTCCTGTGCGCGACCAACGCGGTGTCCGGCGGCGTCACGGGCGAGCGCGCGGTCGCGTGGCTCGACCGGGCCGCGGCGCTGCTGCGCGGCATCGACCGGCAGGTGCGGTACCCGGCGGTGGTCGTCATGTGGGCGCTCACCGCGGGGCCGGACCGCACCGACGCCGCGATGTTCGCCCGGCAGGTCGGGGACGACCCGTGGACGCGCGCGCTGGTCCGGATGAGCGACGGGTTCGTCGCCCAGTTCGCCGGCGACATCGCCGCGACGGAGGAGGCGTGCGCCGAGGCGCTGCGGGGGTTCCGGGCCTGCGGCGACCGGTGGGGCATCGCCAACGCGCTCGACACCCTCTCCCAGGCGGCCGGCTGGCGCGGCGACCACGCCCGCGCGATCGCGCTGCTGGACGAGGCGCTGGAGCTCGTCGGCGAGCTGGGCGCGCTGGAGGACACCGCCGACCTGCTGTACCAGCGGGCGCACGTGCTGATCCGCGGCGGGGACCCGGAGGCGGCGCGGGCCGGGTTCGAGCGCGGCATCGAGCTGGGCCGGCGGGCGGGCACCCCCGACAAGGTCGCCGCCGGCTACCAGGGGCTCGGCGACGCGGCGCGGCTGCTCGGGGACGCCGCGCAGGCGCGCCGGCTGTACGAGACGGCGCTGACCGGCTACGCCTCGGAGCGGTTCATCGCCGTCGCGGCGCGCGGCGCGGTGCTGATCGGGCTGGCCTGGCTGGCGATCGCCGAGAACGACACCGGGCGGGCCCGCGACCTGCTCCGCGAGGCGCTGGAGGGCTCGTTCGACCACCCGCTGTTCCTCTACCAGACGAACGCGGCGACCGCGCTGGCCGGGGTGGCGGCCGCGGAGGGGGACGGGGAGCGCGCGGCGCTGCTGCTCGGCGCCGCGAAGGCGCTGCGCGGCATCCAGGTCGCCGGCGACCCCGACGCCGAGCGGGTCGCGGCGGACGCCCGCGCGCGGCTCGGCGGCGCCGCCTACGAGCGGGCCTTCGCCGAGGGCGCGGCGCTCCCCCGCGACCGGGCCCGCGCCCTGCTGACCGACTCCTGACGGCGCCGGCCCGCGCGGTCAGCGGACGGTGCGGGAACGGTCAGCGCCGCCCGCGACCGTTGCGGGCATGAACACCTCGACCCGTGAGAACCCGCACCCCCGCAAGTGGAGCACGTTCGCGATCTGCCTGCTGGTCGCGCTCGTCCCGAACATCGACCTGACCGCGCTGAACCAGGCCGTCCCGCACCTGAGCCGGGACCTGGACCCCTCGGCCACCCAGATCCTGTGGATCGCCGACGCCTACGGGTTCGCGCTCGCCGGCCTGCTGATCACCATGGGCGGGATCGGCGACCGGATCGGGCACAAGCGGCTGCTGCTGATCGGCACGGCGGTGTTCGCCGCCGCGTCCGCGCTGACCGCGTACGCGCCGAGCGCCGAGCTGCTGATCGCGGCCCGCGCGCTGCTCGGTGTCGCGGGCGCGACGCTGATGCCGTCGTGCCTGTCGCTGATCCGCCGGGCGTTCACCGTGCCGAAGGAGCGCACGGCGGCGGTCGGCGCGTTCATGGGCATCGCCGGCCTCGCCGTCGGCCTCGGCCCCGTCCTGGCCGGCGCGCTGCTGGACCACTTCTGGTGGGGCTCGGTCTTCCTGATCAACGTGCCGATCATGGCGGTGGCGCTCGTCGCCGGCGCGGCGCTGCTGCCGGAGTCGCGCAACCCGGTGCCCGGCCGGCTGGACCTGCCGAGCGTGCCGCTGTCGGTCCTCGGCGTGCTCGGCGCGGTGTACGCGATCAAGGAGGCCGCCGCGCACGGCCTGGACGAGACCCGCGTCTACCTCTCGCTGGCGGCCGGCCTCGCCGCGCTGGCCGCGTTCCTCGTCCGGCAGGGCCGGGTGGCCGAGCCGCTGATCGACGTCCGGCTGTTCCGCCGCGCCGCGTTCACCGGGTCCGTCGGCACCAACATGTTCGCGATGTTCACCCTGGTCGCCCAGTCGCTGATCTTCTCGCTGTTCTTCCAGCTGGCGCTCGGCTGGTCGCCGCTGAAGGCGGGCCTGGCCGGGCTGCCCGGCGCGGCCGGCGCGATGGTCGGCGGCGCCGCGCTCGCCCCGCCGCTGATCGCCGCGCTCGGCCGCGCCCGCGTCGTCGCGCTGGGCATGGTGCTGTCCGCCGGCGGCTTCTCCGTCTTCACGGTGGTCGGCCTGCACACCTCGTACTGGACGATGCTCCCGGCGATGCTGCTGTCCGGCGCCGGGATGGGGATGGCGATGACGGTCACCGGCGACACCGTGCTCGCGTCCGTCCCGAAGGAGCGGTCGGGCGCCGCGTCCGCGATCTCCGAGACGGCGACCGAGCTGGGCGGCGCGCTCGGCATGGCGGTCCTCGGCAGCGTGCTGAACGCGGTGTACCGCAACGTCCTGGAGCTGCCCGCCGGGACGCCCGCCCCGGCCGCGTCCGCCGCGCGCGACTCGCTGAGCGGCGCCCTCCAGGCCGCCGCGCGGCTCCCTCAGGAACTGGCCGCGCAGGTCGGCGACGCGGCGCGCGGCGCCTTCGTGGACGGCATGCACGCCGCCCTGATGTGCAGCGCCGGGTTCGCCGCGCTGGTCGCCGTCTTCGCGCTGGTGACGCTGCGCAACGTCCCGAAGGACATCGCGGACGCCGAAGAGCCCGAGCTCGTCCCCGCGCCCTGACCCCGCCCCCTGACCGCACGCCCTGCACGGACCGCCGCCCTCCTCCCGGGGATGGAAAATGTGATATCACTTTGCTAGATTAGTGATAACCAGGAGGAGGGCGACATGACGGACACGGGGGCCAAGGTGGAGATGCCGCGGCCGAAGATCGAGGAGCGGCCGGCCCGGGACCGCGGCGGATGGACGATGCTCGGCGTCGGCCTGCTCTGGATCGCGGTCGGCTGCGCGGCGATCGCCGTGGGGATCGTCGCGGGCGGCGGCGCCGCCATCGCGACCGGGGGCACGGTGGGCGGGCTGCTGGCGCTGGCCGGCCTGGTCGTCCTGGCCGGGCTGACCCCCGTCGCGCCCGGCGAGGCGCGGGTGCTGCAGCTGCTCGGCCGGTACTCCGGGACGGTCCGCACCGACGGCCTGCGCTGGGTGAACCCGCTGACCGAGCGGCGCCGGGTGTCCACCCGGATCCGCAACCACGAGACCGGCCTCGCCAAGGTCAACGACCTGGACGGGAACCCGATCGAGATCTCCGCCGTGGTGGTGTGGCAGGTCGCCGACACCGCGCGGGCCGTGTTCGAGGTCGACGACTTCGTGGAGTTCGTGGCGTTCCAGACGGAGGCGGCCGTCCGGCACATCGCGGGCAGCTTCCCCTACGACGCCGCCGACCGGACCTCCCTGCGCGACAACGCCGACGAGATCACCGCGCAGCTGTCGGACGAGCTGGCGCAGCGCGTCGCGTCCGCCGGGGTCGTGATCATCGAGTCGCGGATCACCCGGCTGGCCTACGCGCCGGAGATCGCGCAGGCGATGCTGCGCCGGCAGCAGGCGGGCGCGGTCGTGGCGGCGCGGCAGCGGATCGTGGAGGGCGCGGTCGGCATGGTGCAGCTCGCGCTCGACCGGCTGGACGAGGAGAACGTGGTCGACCTGGACGAGGAGCGCAAGGCGGCGATGGTCAGCAACCTGCTGGTCGTGCTGTGCGCCGACCGGGACGCCCAGCCGGTGGTCAACACCGGCACCCTCTACCAGTAGCCCGGAACCAGTGGCGGAACGCAAGAAGATCCTGCTGCGGCTCGATCCGGCCGTCCACGACGCGCTGGCCAGGTGGGCGGGGGACGAGCTGCGCAGCACCAACGCGCAGATCGAGTTCCTGCTCCGGCAGGCGCTCGCCGACGCGGGCCGGATGCCCCGGTCGGCGGGACGGATGCGAGGGCCCGGCCGCCCGCGCAAGGCGGAGCGCGCCGCGGACGTAGACGAAGACGAAGACGAGGACGACCCGCCGGCCGGCGGGGGCGAGGACTAGCCATGGTCGATGTTCCGGAGTCGCTGCCGGCGCGCATGTACCTGCTGGCGTACGACCTGAGGAAGCAGCGGATGACCCGGTGCGGCGCGCGGCTCGGCTACGTGCTGCGGGCCGCCGCGCTGACCGAGCTGTACCTGGACGGGCGGCTCGGCGACGAGCGGCGCCGGCCCGTCCCGGGGACGCCGGGCGACGACCCGTACGGCGTGCTGGCGCAGATCGCGGCCTCGCGGCCCCGGTCGTGGCGGCACTGGGTGCGCAAGGACGCCAAGGCGATCGTGCGGACGGTCCAGGACGAGCTGGTGCGGGACGGCTGGATCCGGGTGCGGGGGCGCCGGATCCTGGGCCTGGTCCCGCACCGGGACGTCACCGTGAAGGACCCGCGCGTCGTGAAGACGCTGTGGGGCGGGGCGTCCTCGGCGCTGCGCGGGCGCCCGGTCGCGCACGTGAACAGCTACGACGCGGCGGCGGTGGCGCTGGCGGCGGCGGGCGAGCTGACGTCGGTGCTGCCGGGCGCGGACCGGCGGCGGCACCGCCGCCGGATCGAGGAGCTGACGGCGCGCAGCGGCCCGGCGGCGCCCGCGGTGCGCAAGGTGATCCGGCAGCTCAACGCGGCGGCGGCCGGCGGCTGACCGCGCGGCCGCCCCCGCCAGTGCGGATTCCTACAAGATCCGGGCCTTCCGGTTTGTACCGGGCGCCACCGGCGGCGGGGACGGCGGCGCCCATAGCCTTCTCGGACATGGAACCCGAACGCGTGATCTATCCGCTGCTGAAGCACGTCGTCCTTGGGCCCGCGATGCGCGTCGCGTTCCTTCCGCGGGTGAGCGGGCTGCGGCACGTCCCGCGGATCGGCCCGGTGATCCTCGCCGCGAACCACCTGGCGTTCCTCGACTCGTTCGTGCTGCCGCTGATCGTGCCGCGGCGGGTCCACTTCCTCGGCAAGCACGAGTACTTCACCGGGGCCGGCGCGAAGGGCCGCGCCATGGCGACGTTCTTCCGCAGCGTCGGCGCGATCGCGGTCGACCGGTCCGGCGGGCGGGCGGCATTCGACGCGCTGGACGCCTCGGCGGCGGTGCTGGAGCGCGGCGGCGTGTTCGCGATCCACCCCGAGGGCACCCGCTCCCCCGACGGGCGGCTCTACCGGGGGCGGACGGGCGTCGCGCGGCTGGCGATGCGGACCGGCGCGCCCGTCGTGCCGGTCGCGATCCTCGGCACCGACAAGGTGCAGCCGCGGGGGCGGGCCGTCCCGAAGCCGGGCCGGATCGGGCTGCGCATCGGCCCGCCGATGGACTTCCGCGGCCGGGACGACGGCGTCCCGCGCGGCAAGGCGGCGCGGCAGGTCACCGACGAGATCATGGAGGCGATCCAGGGGCTGTCGGGGCAGGAGTACGTGGACGACTACGCGCCGCGGCCCGCCGACACGGAGTGACATTCCGGACGTCCGGACCATGTTTGAGCCCGACCGAAAGGGCACGACATAAGGGGACGGACGGAGATGACGTGGAAATCAGCCTGGACCTCCAGCTCCCGAGGGACGCCGCCAGCGTCCCGGCGACCCGGAGGCTCCTGGACGCCGCGCTCGCCGCACTCGGGGTCGAGAACCGCATCCGCGACGACATCGAGATGATGCTCACCGAGGCGTGCACCAACGTGATCAAGCACGCCGAGCACGGCGCCGACTACACGGTCCGGGCGGTCATCCAGGACCGCCGCTGCGTGATCAAGGTGATCGACTCCGGCGCCGGGTTCGACGCCGAGCGGGTGCCGCGGCCGGATCCGTCCGCCGAGCACGGGCGCGGCCTGCTGATCATGCGGTCGCTGGCGGACGACGTCCGGTTCCGCTCGTTCCCCGAGGACGGCGCCCTCGTCTCGCTGGAGAAGCGGCTGACCTACGGGGAGGACAGCCTCGGCGGGCTGCTCACCGCGGGCAGCAGGGTCCCGGTCCTGACCGGGACCGACCCGGGGATGGAGGACTTCGCGGCGCGGCTGTTCGACCTCGCGCGGTCCGGCGACACCCGGCGGCTGGTCGACTTCGTCGAGGCCGGGGTGCCGGTGAACCTCGCCACCGAGCGGGGCGACACGCTGCTCATGCTCACCGCCTACCACGGCCACCCGGAGACGGTCCGGGCGCTCGCGGCGCGCGGCGCCGACCCCGAGCGGGCGAACGACCGCGGCCAGCGGCCCCTCGCGGGCGCGGTGTTCAAGAAGGAGGCGAAGGTGGTGCGGGCCCTGCTGGACGCGGGCGCCGACCCGCGCGCGGGCTCGCCGTCCGCCCTGGACACGGCGCGGATGTTCGGCAACGCCGAGTTCCTCTCCTGGTTCGAGGAGGCGGCCCCGCCCGCCTGACCCGGCCGCTTGACCCGCCCGCCTGGCCCGGCCGCCTGACCGGCTCACGGCCGCACCCGCAGGACGAGCACGGCGACCAGCAGCGCGGCGGCGGCGAACCCGGCGCCGGTCGCGAACGCCGCGTCCATGCCGCGCATCGCGTCGCCGCCGGACGCGGCGTGCCCGTGCACGGTGACCATGACCGCCGAGCCCAGCGACGCACCCGACCACAGCATCGTCTGCGCCACCCCCGACGCCGCGCCCGACTGCCCGGGTTCCACGCTCGCCAGGATCGTCGCGTTCAGCGGCAGAATCGCCAGCCCGCCGCCCGCGCCCACCAGCAGGAACGGCACCAGCAGCCCGGTCGCGTAGCCGTCCCCGGGCGAGAGCCGCGACAGCCACAGCAGGCCGCCCGCGACCAGGACCGCGCCCGCGGCGACGAGCGGCCGGGCGCCGGCGCGCGCCATCAGCCGCGGCGCCAGCCGCACGACGGCGAACTGCATCCCCACCATCGGCAGGAACGCGGCGCCCGCGCGCAGCGGCCCGTACCGCAGGACCTGCTGCAGGTACTGGGTGAGGAAGAAGAACGCCCCGAACATCGCCGCCGTCAGGCACAGCTGGACCAGGTAGGAGGCTGCGCGGTCGCGCCCGGTCAGCAGCCACAGCGGCATGACGGGCTGCCGGGCGCGGTGCTCGATCGCGGCGAACGCGGCGAGCAGGGCGGCGGCGGCCCCGGACGCGGCGAGCGTCCGCGCGTCGCCCCAGCCGGCCGATCCGGCCCGGATCAGCGCGTACACGAGCGCGGTCATGCCGAGCGTGGAGGCGACCGCGCCGGCGGCGTCGAAGCGGCCGGGCCGGCGGGCGGTCTCCGCGAGGACGCGCGGCGCGGCCAGGAGCAGCGCCAGGCCGATGGGGACGTTGACGAAGAACACCCACCGCCAGGACCCGGCCTCGGTCAGCACTCCCCCGGCGATCATGCCGATCGCGGCGCCGGCGCCGGTCACCGCGGAGAAGACGCTCAGCGCGCGCACACGGGCCTGCCCCTGGAAGCCGGCGGCGATCAGCGCCATCGCGCTGGGCGCGGCGACGGCGGCGGCGACGCCCTGTGCGGCGCGCGCGGCCAGCAGCCAGGCGCCGGTCCCGGCGAACCCGCCGAGCAGGGACGCGGCGGTGAACAGCGCGACCCCGGCGGTGAACGCGCGGCGGCGGCCGAACACGTCCCCGGCGCGCCCGCCGAGGAGCAGCAGCCCGCCGAACGCGAGCATGTAGGCGTTCTGGATCCAGGCGAGGCCGCCGGTCGTCAGGCCGAGGCCCCGCTTCACCTCCGGGAGCGCGATGGTGACGATCGAGGTGTCCAGGCCGATCATGAGCTGGCCGCCGACGATGACGGCGAGGACGATTCCTGG
This sequence comes from Spirillospora sp. NPDC127506, assembly GCF_040302145.1. Classification (NCBI taxonomy): domain Bacteria; kingdom Bacillati; phylum Actinomycetota; class Actinomycetes; order Streptosporangiales; family Thermomonosporaceae; genus Spirillospora; species Spirillospora sp. NPDC127506. The sequence continues at coordinate 158,315 of NZ_JBEORG010000011.1, forward strand.
GCGATGATGGGAGGAGGCGGCATCTCCCGGGGCGGCGGGCTCCGGGGGCGCGGCCGTCCGTTCGTTCGATGAGGTCAAGGCGGGACCTTCCCGAGGATTTAAGGAACGGCGACGTACACTATGTGGGGAACCTATCACCGATTCGCTCGAAAGAGAACGGTATCGTTCACTATTTTGGGGAGCGCGTCGTGACCCCGGCCACCCGCCGCCGCGGCGGCGACCTGGAAGCGGCGATCTTCGACGCCGTGTTCGAGCAGCTGGAGACCACCGGCTACCGGAAGCTGACCATGGAGGGCGTCGCGGCCGCCGCCCGCACCGGCAAGGCCGCGCTCTACCGGCGGTGGAAGTCGAAGGACGAGCTGATCACCGACGCGCTCAAGCACGTCCTGCCCGAGCCGCCGACCGCGCCCGACACCGGCAAGGTGCGCGAGGACCTCCTGGCCATCCTCACCTGCACGCGCGACACGCTGGTCGCCTGCCGGGGCGCCGCGTTCAAGGTGCTGAAGGAGGAGACCGAGCAGGGCAAGGGGCTCGTGCACGAGGTCGTCCACGACCGGCTGTCCAAGCCCGTCCGCGACCTGCTCTACGACGCGCTGCTGCGGGCCGCCGAGCGCGGCGAGATCCGCCCCGGCGCGGCGACCCGGCAGATCGCGAACGTCGGCCCGGCCGTGATCGTCTACTACAACCTCGTGGAGGGCGGCCCGCTCGACGACGCCTACGTGGCCTCGGTCGTGGACGAGGTGATGATGCCGCTCATCCGCCCGTGACGGGCCGGAGGACCGTGACGGGCCTGCGGGCCATGTCCGGCTAGAGGGCCAGCTCGTCCTTGCGCGGCACGCCGTTCGCGCGGGACGGCTCCTCCAGGGCCACGCGGTGGTGCCAGTACGGCGGCGCGATGCCCTCCTCGCGGAGCGCCCTGTGCAGGCGCTTGAGGAACTCGTGCTTGATGGCGAACTGGTCGCCGAACTCGCTGGACCGCAGGATCACGTGGAACCCGACGGTGGCGTCGTTGAAGTCGTCGAAACGGACCAGGACGTTGGAGTCGGCCACTCCGCCCTGGACTTCCTTCATCACCTCGTGGCCCACCCGAATGAGGAGCTGCTCCACCTCGTCGAGGTCGACCTCGTAGTGCACCTTCGCGTACACCAGCACCGACATGTCCTGCGCGGGCCGGTGGTAGTTGGTGAGGATCGTGTCCGAGAAGCGCTGGTTCGGGATGACCTCGATGTTGTCCGACAGCGTCCGGATGGAGGTGTTGCGCCAGTTGATGTCGACGACGTACCCCTCCTGCCCGGTGGACAGCTTGATGTAGTCGCCCGGCTCGATCGTCTTGGACGCGAGGACGTGCACGCCCGCGAACAGGTTGGCGAGCGTGTCCTGCAGGGCCAGCGCCACCGCGAGGCCGCCGACGCCCAACGCGCCCAGCAGCGGGGTGATCGACACCCCGATGCTCTGCAGCATCACCAGCAGGCCGATGCCGAAGACGATCACCCGGGTGATGTTCGCGAAGATCGTGACGTTCGCGGCGACGCCCTGCCGGGCCAGCGCGATCGAGGTCACCGACGCCGCGATCAGCCGGGCCAGCGCCAGCGAGACCACCAGGATCGTCGCCGCCGTCAGCACCTTGGCGATCACGTCCAGGGTGCCGCGCGGCAGCTCCAGCACCTTCGCCGCCGTCCACAGGCCGAGCAGCACCGCGAGCGGCATCGCCAGGTCCCGGATGAGGCGGGCGGCCAGGTCGTCCCACGCCCACCGGGTGTCGCCCGCGCGCCGGGTCAGCCGGCCGGTCAGCAGCCGCAGGAGGAGCGCGGCCGCCAGCGCGACCGCCATCACGACGGCGGCGGCGATGACGCGCGTCCAGCTCAGGTCGCCCAGGTCGCCCATGACGCGTGAAACTCTCCCTCCGCGAACCGTGCAGGCCCGCAAGATCCCGATTTGCCGTGTTACGCGTCCCCGATCGTAGTGAAGACCCGGAGTGCTGCGAGGCACATCACGGGGGTTGTGGCTCCGGGTTCGGCCGATCTGGCGATTACGATCGGTCGCGTGGTAGGGGTGGGAATGATGCGCCGGCTGGGGGTCACGGCGCTGGGACTGCGCAACGGGCCCCACAGGGTGGCGGTCGAGCGCGACCTCCCCGTTCCCGCCGCCGACGGGGTGACGCTGCTGGCCGACCGGTACGCCCCCGTCGACGTCGACCGGGCGCCCGTCGTGCTCGTCCGCTCGCCCTACGGGCGGCGCGGGCCGTTCGGGCTCATGTGCGGGCAGGCGTTCGCGTCGCACGGGTTCCAGGCCGTGGTGCAGAGCGTCCGCGGCGGCTTCGGGTCCGGCGGCGTGTTCGAGGCCCTCGACGAGCGCGAGGACGGCCTGGCGACCATCGAGTGGCTGAAATCACAGCCGTGGTTCGGCGGGACGTTCGCCATGCACGGCCCGAGCTACCTCGGCTACGTGCAGTGGGCCGTCGCCGCGGACGCCGGGCCCGAGCTGAAGGCCCTGTCGATGCAGGTCACCGCCTCGACGTTCCGGGACGCCGTCAACGTCGGCGGCACGTTCGCGCTCGAGTCCGCGCTGATCTGGGTCGACCTGACCGCCCGGATGAAGAACTCCCTCTCCGGCATCACGACCGGCATCATGTCGCCGCGCCGCGCCCGCCGCGCCGCGCTCTCCGGGCGCCCCATCGCCGAGCTCGACCGGATCGCGACCGGCGCGCAGCAGCGCTTCTTCCAGGAACTGCTGGTCAACGGCCCCGACACGCCGTTCTGGGACAAGCGCGACTTCAGCCCCACCGTCTCCGAGGTCACCGCGCCGGTGAACATGACGGGCGGCTGGTACGACATCTTCCTGCCCTGGCAGATGAAGGACTACGCGGCCCTGCGCGCCGCCGGGCGGCGGCCCTACCTGACGATCGGCCCCTGGTTCCACGCCGACCAGCGGATGATGCGCGGCTCGGTCGCCGATTCCGTCCGCTGGTTCCGCGCGCACCTCCTGGACGACCCGTCCGAGCTGCGCGAGCAGCCCGTCCGCCTCTACATCACCGGCGCCGGCGAGTGGCGCGAGTTCCCCGACTGGCCCGTCCCCGGCATGCGCGAGGAGCGCTGGCACCTGCAGCCCGGGGGCGCCCTCTCCCCCGCCGTCCCGCCCGAGTCCGAGCCCGACGCCTACCGGTACGACCCGAACCACCCGACCCCGTTCCTCGGCGGCCCGACCCTGCTCGGCGAGACCCGCCCGTCCACCGACCAGCGGCGCCTGGAACGCCGCCGGGACGTGCTCACCTACACCTCCGCCGTCCTGGACGACGACGTGGAGATCATCGGCCCGGTCACCGCCGACCTGCGCATCCGCTCGAACCGCGAGCACACCGACTTCGTCGTCCGCCTCTGCGACGTCACCCCCGAGGGCGAGTCGCTGAACCTCTGCGAGGGCATGCGCCGCCTCGTCCCCGGCGCCCCGGAACCCGGCGCCGGCGGCGTGCGCGCGGTCGCCGTCGAGCTGTGGCCCGCCGGCCACCGCTTCCGCCGCGGGCACCGCATCCGCGTCCAGGTGGCGAGCGGCGCCTACCCGCGCGTGGCCCGCAACCCCGGCACCGGCGCGCCCATGGGCACCGCCACCGAGATGCTCACCGCCGACCAGGAGATCTTCCACACGCCGGAGCACCCCTCGGCGATCAACCTCCCCGTCGTCGGCAGGGCGGCCGCCGCGGGCTGACGCCCGCCGCGCCGGCGTGCGCGACCGGACGGAGCCCTCACCGCTTGCGGAGGGCCTCCAGGGCCTTGTCGGCGTGGGCGTTCATGCGGACCTCGCTCTTGACGACGGCCAGGACGCGGCGGTCGGTGTCGATGACGAAGGTCTGGCGTTTGGCGGGGAGGAAGCTCAGGGCGCGCGCGACGCCGAAGCGGGCGCGGACCTCGCCGGACGGGTCGGACAGGAGGGGGTAGCCGAGGGAGTGCTTGTCGGCGAACTCCTTCTGCTTGGCGACCGGGTCCGCGCTGATGCCGACCGCCTGGGCGCCGGCCTCGGCGAGCTCGGCGGCCAGGTCGCGGAAGTGGCAGGCCTCGGCGGTGCAGCCGGGGGACAGCGCGGCCGGGTAGAAGAACAGGACCACCGGGCCCTTCTCCAGCAGGCCGCTCAGGGTGCGGGGCTCGCCCGTCTCGTCGGGCAGCTCGAAGTCGTCGACGATGTCACCGGGGTTCATGGCCCGAACCTAGCAGCGCCGCGATCGCCCGCTCGGTCCAGGCTCCCCGGGCGCCGGGCCGGGCGGCGAGGTAGGACGCGGCGCGGCCGGCGGTCCAGCCGTGGGCCTCGCGCAGGCCGTTGCCGAGCATGGCGAGATACGGGGCCGTCGGCGCGTTTGGGGCGGCCGGGTGCGGTGAGGTGAAGGTGAGCATGGGGTGGCCGGCCCGTTCGCCCACCCGGAGGACGGTCTCGTAGCGGCCGGGGCCGAGGCGCTGGCGGCCGCGGGCGAGGACCTCGGACAGGTCGTGGTCGGTGCCGGGGTCGCGGCGCATCTCCTGGGAGAGGACGTCGCAGAACTGGCGCCGCGTGAGGAGGTAGGCGCGGGCGGCGGCGCGGCCGGGGAGGTCCGGGTCGTAGAAGGCCATCCCGCCGCCCCAGGTCGAGGAGGTGTGCGCGAAGTAGATGCCGCCGGGGATCGTGATCGACTGCTCGGCGCGGGCGGGCCGCGGGTCGCGGCAGCCGGCGTGCCGCCGGGCGCCGCCGGGCGGGCGGCCGCCGGCGAGGTAGCACTGGAATCTCTCCCGGAAGAGGTTTGAGCCGTAGGCCACATACCAGATCGGATCGTCGCTCACTTGGCCCAGTATTCCCGCAGGTCGGGGGTGGTTTGTTCGGGCCAGGGCGGGCCGGGCCGCGTTTCGCCAGGTTTGACGGCCGGTGGGATCGGATATGAAACTGGCCGAGCAGGTGTCTACGACGCAGATACCTCCGTGCTTCCCCTGTGTTGTCCCGGAGGATCCGTCATGCATCGCTCGCTCAACATCGCACTCGTGTCCGCCTCCGACCTCGACGGCGAACACCTGCAGTCAATCCACGTCCGGGATCTCGCTCGTTCGCTGACCCGTCCGCTCACCGCGGACGGCGAGCCGAACCAGGTGACGGTCTACGCGCGGCGGCAGGACAAGTCCGCCCGCGGCCGCACCAAGCTCGCCCCGGGCGCCGTGCTGGTCAACCTCGACGCCGGGCCCGCCCGGCCCCTGTCGGACGAGGAGCTGCTCCAGCACATCCGCGACTTCGCGGACGGTCTGCGCCGCCGCTGGTCCGGTTCCGGACGCCCCGACATCGTGCACGCGCACGGCTGGGTCGGCGGCCTGGCCGCCTGCGCCGTCGCCCGTGAGCTGGGCATCCCCTTCGCGCAGAGCTACCACGGCGTGGCGGCGGCCGAGCGCCGCGCCGGGCGCCGGGTGCACCCGCACCGCGACCGGCTGGAGAAGGCCATCGGGCGGGACGCCGACATCGTCCTCGCCGGGCACGCCGAGGAGGCCGGCCAGGTCGTGCGGATGGGCGTGCCGCGCCCGTCGGTCGCGGTCGTCCCCTACGGCGTGGACGGCGAGCACTTCGCCCAGGTCGGCCCCGCGATGCCGCACGGCGACCGGCGCCGGCTCGTGATGGTCTGCGACGACCTGGAGACGGGCGACGTCGGGACCGCGCTGCGCGCCCTCGTGCACGTCCCGACCGCCGAGCTCGCCGTCGCCGGCGGCCCGGAGCGCGAGGACCTGGAGAGCGACCAGGGGGTGCACCGGCTGCGCCTGCTCGCCAAGGAGCTGCACGTCGCCGACCGGGTGATCTTCCTCGGCCGGGTGCCGCGCAAGAACCTGCCGAAGCTGCTGCGCACCGCGAGCCTGGCGCTCTGCCTGGCGCCGCACGGGCCGTGCCCGTCGGTGCCGCTGGAGGCCATGGCCTGCGGCGTGCCGGTCGTCGCGACCCCGGCCGGCGGGAGCGCCGACGAGGTCCTCGACCACATCACCGGGCTGCACGTCCCGGCGGGGCGGCCGGTCGTGATCGGCCGCGCGGTCCGGCAGCTGCTGTCCGAGGCGACCACGCTGCACGGCTACTCGATCGCCGCCGCCGACCGCGCCCGCTCCCGCTACTCGCTGGAGCGGATCGCCGCGGAGACGCTCCGCGCCTACCTGAAGGTGCTGCCCGCCCCCGAGCCCGAGGCCGGGCCGGCGGAGGACGAGGCGGCCGAGGCCGGCCGGACCCCCGCGCTGGTCGGCTGAGCCGGCCCCCGCTCTGCGGGCCCCGGATCCCTCCCCGGATCCGGGGCCCGCGCACGTCCGGCCCGGTGGAATACTCGACGGGGTGAGCGGCGTGCTGATCGGCCGGAGGGCGGAGCTCGGCGAGCTGACCGCCGCGCTGGCGCGGGCGGGGTCCGGCTCCGCCGGCGCCGTGCTGGTCAGCGGCGACGCGGGGGTCGGCAAGTCGCACCTGGTGGCCGCGCTGACCCGGGCGGCGCGCGACGAGGGCTGCGCGGTGCTCGTCGGGCAGTGCGCGGAGCTGGGCGAGAGCATGCCGTACCTGCCGCTCGCGGACGCGCTGTGGACGGCCGCGCACTCCGGCGCCCCCGAGGCCGGCGAGGTGCGCGCCGCGCTCGACGCCCGCCCCGTGCTGCGGCGCCTGCTGCCGGACGGCGACGGCGGCCCCGGCACGGCCCCGGAGCTGGGCCAGCAGCAGCTGTTCGGCGCGGTGCTCGGGCTGCTCGGCGAGCTCGGGCGGGACCGGACCGTCCTGCTCGTCCTGGAGGACCTGCACTGGGCCGACCGGTCGACCCGGCACCTGCTGACGTTCCTGTGCCGGGTCCTGCAGCGCGAGCGGGTCTGCCTCGTCGGCACGTACCGGTCGGACGACCTGCACCGGCGGCATCCGCTGCGGCCCGTGGTGGCGGAGCTGCTGCGGCTGCCGAACGTGACCGGCGTGGAGGTGCCGCCGTTCGGCCCCGCCGAGACCGCCGAGTACCTGGCGGCACTTTCGCGCGGCGCGGCGCCGGTGACGGCGGAGATCGTGGAGCGGGTGCACCGCCGGTCGGAGGGCAACCCGTTCTACGCCGGCGAGCTGTACTCGGCCGAACCCGACCTGCGAGAGGGGGCGGCGGAGCTGCCGTCCGGGCTCGCCGACCTGCTGCTGTCGCGGGTGGAGCGGCTGTCGGACGCCGGGCAGCGGGTGGTGCGGGTCGCGGCGGTCGCGGGCCGGCGCGTGGACGACGAGCTGGTGCGCCGGGTGTCCGGGCTGGACGAGGCGGCGGTCGGCGAGGCGCTGCGCGAGGTGGTGTCGCACCAGCTGCTCGTCCCGTCCGGGACGGGCTACACGTTCCGGCACGCGCTGCTGCGCGAGGCCGTCTACGCCGACCTGCTGCCGGGCGAGCGGACCCGGCTGCACGCCGACTTCGCCCGCCTCCTCGCCGACCTGCCCGCCGGGACGCGGGGGTCGGCGGCGGAGCTGGCCCACCACAGCCTCGCGGCGCACGACCTGCCGGCCGCGTTCGCCGCGTCGGTGCGGGCGGGGCGGGAGGCCGACCGGCTGGGCGCGCCCGCCGAGGCGTTCGGGCACTACGAGCGGGCGCTGGAGCTGTGGGAGGCGGTCCCCGGCGCGGAGGAGGCCGCGGGCACCGACCGGATCCGGCTGGCGCTGAACGCCGCGCAGGCGTCCGCGCGGGCCGGGGAGCTGCGGCGGGCCGTGCACCGGCTGCGCCGCCTGCTGGACGTCGCCGACCCCGCCGACCCGGCGCTCGGCTCGACGCTCCGCGAGCACCTCGCCGCCTACCTCGGCGACCTCGACGAGGACGCGGAGTCGCAGGCGATCGCGCGGGAGGCGGTCGCGATGCTGCCCGCCGACCCGCCGACGCGGGAGCGCAGCTGGGCGCTCGCCACCTACGCCCGGACGCTGCTCTCCCGGGATCCGCACGGCGAGCTGCCCGGGCTGGCGGAGAAGGCCGTCGAGGAGGCGCGCGCCGCCGGGGCGCCCGGCGCGGAGGCCAGCCTGCTGACGACGCTCGGCCTGTACCGGGAGTCGCGGGAGGCCGACACCGGCGTGGCCGAGGTGTTCGCCCGGGCCAGGGACCTCGCGGCCGCCCGCGGCGAGACGTCGATGAGCGCGATGCGGGCCGCGTTCCACTACGCGCGGACGAAGTTCGACCGCGGCGACCTCGCGGGAGCGATCCGCGCCGCCGACGAGGGCGTGAAGTTCGCCCTCGACAACGGGCTCGGCTGGAGCACGTTCGGGACGGTGCTGCGCTCGCTGCGCTACCTGATCCACTACACGACGGGCAACTGGGCGGAGGCGAACCGGCTGGCGGCCGGCTTCGCCGTCCAGGTCGTCCGGCCCCATGAGGCGCAGGTGTCGGCGTACGCGCTGTTCGTCGAGGTCGCGCAGGGCGGCCCCGACGTGGCGGAGCGGCTGCGGTGGATCACGCCGCTGTGGGACCAGGACGCGTTCCTCAACTACGTCGCCCGGGGCCTCGCCGCCGAGCACGCGCTGTGGAACGGCGATCCCGACACCGCGATCGATCACGTCGAGAACGTCCTCCGCACCGTCTACGCCGAGACGGTCGGCGCGATCCGCATCGCCGCGACCGGGCTGTGGGCGGAGGCCGAGCGGGCGGCGCGGGCTCGCGCGGCGGGCGACGAGGCGGCGGCGCGGGCGTCGGCCGAGGCGGGCGACAGGCTGCTGCGGATCGCGCGGGCCGTCGTCGCGGTCACCACCGACGGGCAGCCGCGCACCTGGCTCGGCGTCGAAGGGCTGGCGTGGCTGGCCCGCGCGGAGGCGGAGCGGCGGCGCGTCGACGGCGTCCACGACGTGGAGCTGTGGCGCAGGACCGCCGACCTGTTCACCTACGGCGACCCCGCCGGCGGGTTCGTCTACGAGGTGGCGCGGTCGCGGTGGCGGCTGGCGGAGGCGCTCGCCGAGAACGGCGACCGGGAGGAGGCGGCGGCCCAGTGGCGCTCCGCCGTGGAGATCGCCGAACGGCTCGGCGCGCGGCCGCTGCTCGCGGCGCTGCGCGACCTCGGCGCCCGGGCGCGGCTCGGCCCGGCGCGCCCGGCGCCCGCGCCGTCCGGCGGCCCGCTCTCCGCGCTGACCGCGCGGGAGCGGGAGGTGCTGAAGCTGGTCGCGGAGGGCCGCAACAACCGGGAGATCGCGGCGGCGCTGTTCATCTCCCCGAAGACGGCGAGCGTGCACGTGTCCAACATCCTCGCCAAGCTGAACGTCACCAGCCGCACCCAGGCCGCCGCCGTCGCGCACCGCGAAGGGCTCTGACGATTCCCATTCGTGTGATCTCGCATTTCCCGAGGGCTCCCGGATGGTGAGCCGCGCCTCGACCGGGAGGAGGAGCGGCTCGTTCCGCTCCTCGACACGGTTCGGCCTCTAGCGGGACCGTCTAGAGCAGGCCCCGGCCGGTGATCAGGGGCAGGTCCAGCGCGGTGAGCAGGCCGGGCGGGGCAGCGGCGACGGCCGGGATCGCGTTGACCAGGCGCATCGCGGTGGCCTTCAGGCCGGCGGTGTTGATGTCGCCGTCCGAGCCGAGGAGGCGCAGGTCGACGGTGTAGTCCGGCTCGCCGCTGACCTCCACGCGGTAGCAGCCCGCGCCCGCCGGCCGCGGCCAGTCGGGGGCGAGGTCGTCGCGCAGCCGGGTGACGTGCTCCAGGACGATGACGGCCTCGCCGCCGCGCATGCCCAGCAGTTCCCACCGCAGCGCGGCGGCGGTGCCCTTCCGGACCGTCCCGGCGGAGACGTCGAACGTCTCGGGCGCGGGGAGGCGGGCGTGCCGTTCGGCGATCCCGTCCAGCTCGACGTCCAGGCCGGCGGCGAGCTGCCGGACGACGCTCCCCCACGCCAGCGTCAGCTCGCCGGGCCGCAGCAGCGGCGGGATCTCGTCCAGGGGGCGGCCGAAGCCCATGAAGTCGAACAGGACCGTGGCCTGGTCGTAGGTGGCGAGGTTGATGATCTCCATGCAGCGGAGCCGGTCGATGCGCTCGCTGATGCCGGTGACCGCGAGCGGGAGCAGGTCGTTGGCGAAGCCCGGGTCGATGCCGTTGACGAAGATCGAGGCGCCGCCCGCGGCGGCGGCCTCCCGCACCGGTTCGACCAGCTCGGCCGGGACGGCGCCGCCGTCCGGGAACTGCAGGAACATCGCGCTGCTGGACACGACGTTCACGCCGGCGCGCAGGATGCGGCACAGGTCGCCGACGGCCTCGGGCAGCCGGACGTCCGCCATCGCGGTGTAGACGACGCAGTCGGGACGGAGCGCGAGCAGCGCCTCGGCGTCGCCGGTGGCGGCGACCCCGAGGCGGCGGCCCAGCCCGGCGAGCTCCCCCGCGTCCCTGCCGATCTTCCCGGGGGTGGACGTCCAGACGCCGGCGAGCTCCAGGTCGGGGCGGGCGTCCACGCCCGCGATGGCGTGCCGGCCGACGTTGCCGGTGGCCCAGACGACGACGCGGCGGGTCACAGGTCCTCCAGTCCGAGGTCGAGGTTCGGGGTCTCGATCCCGCCGTCGACGCGCAGCAGGCTGCCGGTGACGTAGGCGGAGGCGGGCGAGGCGAGGTAGAGGACGGCGGCGGCGACGTCCTCGGGGTCGCCGACGCGGCGCAGCGGCGTCCTGCGCTCCATCTCGGTGCGCAGCCCGTCGTCGGTCATCACGACGTCGAGCGCGGACGTCGCGACCGAGCCGACGGCGATCGCGTTGACGCGGACGCGCGGCGCCAGGTCGAACGCGGCGAGCCGGGTGTAGTGGGCGAGCGCGGCCTTGGCGCTGCCGTAGGCGAGGTAGCCGCGGCCGGCGATGCGGCCCACGGCCGAGGAGATGTTGACGACGCTGCCGCCGCCCGCCTCCAGGAGGTGCGGGACGGCGGCGCGGGTCAGCGCGTGCGCCGTGGCGACGTTGAACCGGAACGCCTTCTCCAGGTGCCGCGGCTCGGTGTCCATGAAGGCGGCGGGCATGGCGCCGCCCATGTTGTTCACGACGATGTCGATGCGGCCGAACTCCCCGGCGGCGCGTCCGGCCAGCTCGGCGGCGGCGTCGGGTTCGGCGAGGTCGGACGGGACGACCAGCGCCCGCCGCCCGGCGGCCTCGATCTCGGCCGCCACCTTGCGGAGCTGCTCCTCCGTGCGGGAGGCGATCACCACGTCGGCGCCCGCCTGCGCGAGCGCCACCGCGGCGGCCGCGCCGATGCCGCGGCCGGCGCCGGTCACGACCGCCGCCCTGCCGTCGATTCGGAACCGGTCCCAGATCACCGGCGTCACCTCCGGTTCGTCGCCGCGCCGTCGGCACAGCCTACGCAGAAAATAGAACGTGTTTCAATATTCTGCGATCATGCCAGGAAGTCGAACTCCACGCCGGCGCCGGCGGCGCGGGCCGCGCGGTAGGCCGTCCAGCTCAGTGCGAGGTCCTGCCAGGGCAGCCCGACCGGCGCGTACACGGTGACCTCGGCGCGCCTGACCCGGCCGGGCACCTCGCCGCACAGCAGGTCGCGCAGCGTGCCGGCGGCGTGCTTGACGTCGAGGCCGGCGCCGGCGAGCACGCCCATCTCGACGGCGAGCGGGACGTCGTCGACCACGACCCGTGCGCCCTCCAGCAGGTCGGCGCCCAGCTCGGCCTTGCCGGGCTCGTCCGCGCCGAGCGAGGTGAGGTGCGTGCCGCGGGCGACGTCCGCGGCGTGCAGGAGGGGGCGGCGCGCCCAGGTCGCCATGACGACGATCCCGGCGTCCCGGACGGCGGCGCGCGGGTCGGCGGCGACGGCCGCGCGGACCCCGAGCCGCGCGCCGTGCCGCTCGGCGAACCCGGCGGCGCGGGCGGCGTCCAGGTCGCAGACGGTGAGGCCGCGCACCTCGCGCAGCTCGGACAGGCCCCGCATGACCAGCTCCGCCTGCGCGCCGGCGCCGATCACCGCGACGGTGTCCGCGTCGGGGCGGGCGAGCGCGTGGGTGCCGAGCGCGGCGGCCAGGCCGGTGCGCCAGGCGGTCACGGTGGCCGAGTCCAGCTGGGCCAGCAGCTCGCCGGTGCCGAGGTCGTGCAGGCAGACGACGCCGCGCAGCGCCGGGCGGCTGCCCGGGAACTTGGCGTTGACCTTCACGGTGTAGGCGGGGATCTCCGCGACCACGCCGGGCAGCAGCGCGGTGGCGGTGCCCTGGCCGGGGAGTTTCGCGATCACCCGGCGCGCGGCCGTCCCGTCCTGCGCGGCGGTGAAGCCGCGGCGCAGCGCGTCGAGGCAGGTGGCGGGGTCGAGCACCGCTTCAAGGTCGGAACGGGTCAAAAGGAGCGTCACCGAACCATTCTCCCGTTCCACTCGTCCGGTGACCACCCAGGCAGATAACTCACCGTGAACGGGTCAGCCGCGCAGCCGCCGCGCCGCGACCAGTTCGTCCCAGTCGGCCAGCCAGTCCCGGCCCTGCTCGTCGATGAACGAGCCCGGCGGCGGGGTGACGCCGTGGTCGCGCAGCCACTCGCCGGGGCGGCGCATCGAGGGGCGCAGCCGGCCGTCGCTCGGCATCAGCTGCGGCGGGATCGGCGCCGGCATCGGCAGGGCCTGCGGCTCGGCGGCGATGTCGGCGACGTCCTTCTCCTCCGCCATGCCGATCGGGCCCTGGCGGCGCGCGTTGAAGAACTGGTTGACCGCCGGGTGCGTGCTGGACAGCACCATCTCGCGCGGCCCGAACATCACCAGGCCGCGGCGGAACAGCAGGCCGAGGTTGTCCGGCAGGACGCGGGCCGTGCCGATGTCGTGGGTGACGATGAGGAAGGTGGCGCCGAGCTCGGTGTTGAGGTCGACGAACAGCTGGTTGAGGTAGGCGGTGCGGACGGGGTCGAGGCCGGAGTCCGGCTCGTCCGCCAGGATGATCTCGGGGTCGAGGACGAGGGCGCGGGCGAGCCCGGCGCGCTTCTTCATCCCGCCGGAGATCTCGCCGGGCAGCTTGTGCTCCGATCCGGTGAGCCCGACCATGTCCATCTTCTCCAGCACGATGCGCCGGATCTCCGACTCGCCCTTCTTCGTGTGCTCGCGCAGCGGGAAGGCGATGTTGTCGTAGATGTTCATGGAGCCGAACAGGGCGCCGTCCTGGAACAGCACGCCGAACTGGCGGCGCAGCTCGTAGAGCTCGTGCTCGCGCAGCCGCGGGACGTCGCCGCCCCCGACGTAGACGTGGCCGCGGTCGGGCCGCAGCAGCCCGACGAGGTTCTTGAGGAACACCGACTTGCCCGTGCCGGACGGCCCGAGCAGCGCGGAGATCTCGCCCGCCGGGACGGTGAGGGACACGTCCTCCCAGATGACCTGCCGCCCGAACGACTTCCTGAGCCCTTCCACCCGGATCTCGACGCCCATGCGCACTCCCGTGCCGGGAACCGGGGGCGGGGAATCCGCGTCAAAGGTCCGGTCCCCCGTCGATGTCGACTGTACGTCGGGAACGCCGCGCCGGGGAGACCCATTGGACGCGCGGTCCAGGAGCGGGGACCGGGGTCCGGGATGCCGCGGCCGCATCCCGGGACATAATCGCGTCCGGCGGGACGGGCCGGCGCTCCGCCATGCCCGGACTGACCACCTGCGGCCTCGCAGGATGCCAACGACGCTGCCCGGAATTAGTCACCTTCTGCGTCTTACGTCCGCATTGACGGTTCTTACACCATGTCCAGGACCTCCGGCGCACCACAAGGGTGCGCCAAACCCCCCGCTGGAGGCACAAGTGAAGAACCGTCACAGGCGCGCCGGCGCCGCCGCCGTCACCACGGCAACGGTCGGCCTCGTGGCCGCCACCCTCGCGGCCGCTCCCGCCGCGTCCGCCAGCCCCGCCGCGCCGGCCGCTCCCGCCGGGCCCGGCACGCTGGCCAGCTCCCTCGCGCACCAGCTCGGCTCCCAGACCGCCGGCTCCTACCTCAAGGGCGGCAAGCTGGTCGTCACGGTCACCACCGCGCAGGCCGCGCAGGCCGTCCGCGCCGCGGGCGCCGTGCCGAAGACCGTCGCGCGCAGCGGCGCCGACCTGCAGAAGGTCATGAAGGCGCTCAAGCGCGACGCGGCCGTCCCCGGCACCGCGTGGGCGGTGGACCCGGCCGCCAACCAGGTCCTGCTGACCATGGACAGCACGGTCAAGGGCGCCAAGCTCAAGAAGGTGCGGGCCGCGGTCGCCGAGCTGGGCGCGGCCGTCCGCACCGAGCGGGTCGCCGGGAAGTTCCAGAAGTTCACCCGCGGCGGCGAGGCCATCTACACCGGCGGCGCGCGCTGCTCGCTGGGCTTCAACGTCCGGTCCGGCAGCACGTACTACTTCGTCACCGCCGGGCACTGCACCAACATCGGCACGACCTGGACCGACAGCTCGGGCCGGACGCTGGGCCGCACCGTGGCCAGCAGCTTCCCCGGCAACGACTACGGGGTCGTGCAGTACACCTCGGCGCCCACCGACACGCAGGGCACCGTCAACCTGTACTCCGGCACCCGCGACATCACGAGCGCCGGGAACGCGGCGGTCGGGCAGACGGTGTACCGCAGCGGCAGCACCACCGGCCTGCACAGCGGCCGGGTCACCGCGCTCAACCAGACGGTGAACTACGCGGAGGGCAGCGTCAGCGGCCTCATCCGCACCACGGTGTGCGCCGAGCCGGGCGACAGCGGCGGCTCCCTGTTCGCCGGGTCCACCGCGCTCGGGCTGACCTCCGGCGGCAGCGGCAACTGCACCTGGGGCGGGACGACGTTCTTCCAGCCCGTCACCGAGCCGCTCTCCCGCTACGGGCTGAGCGTCTACTGATCTCGCGGCCCCACCCAGAGACGGCACCGTGAGAGGCGGGCCGCCCCCACCCCGGACTCCCGTGGGGGCGGCCCGTCCGCCGTTCCAGGGCCGGACGCTCCGGCGTCGGGGCGCGCCCGCGTCAGGCGGGCACTTCGAGGGCGCGGTGGATCTCGGCGATGACGGCGGACTGCCGGTCGGTCAGGTAGAAGTGGCCGCCCGGCATCACCTTCAGCGCGAACCTCCCGTCGGTGACCCGCGCCCAGCCGCGCGCCTGCTCCTCGGACACGTGCGGGTCGGAGTCCCCGATGACGGCGGTGAGCGGGACCTCCAGCCGCGTCCCGTCCCGGTGCTCGTAGTTCTCGATCAGCGCGAAGTCGTTGCGGACGTACGGCAGGACCAGCTCGCGCAGCTCGGGATCCCGCAGCGCCTCGGCGTCGCTGCCGCCCAGCTCGATCATCTCCTCGACCACGCCGTCGTCGTCCATGTCGGAGACGCGGCGGCCGTCGTCGCGGTCGTGCGGCGGCCGGGCGCCGGAGGCGAACACGTGCACCGGGGCGCTGCCGCGCTCCTGCAGCAGCCGCGCCACCTCGTAGGCGAGGACGGCGCCCATGCTGTGCCCGAACAGCGCGGCGGGACGGTCCATCAGCGGCGCCATCGCACCGGCGACGAGGCGGGCGAGCTGGTGGGCGTCGGTGACCATGGCGTCGGCCAACCGGTCGGCGCGGCCCGGGTACTGCACGGCGTGCACCTCGACGGCCGGGCTGACCTCCTTGGCCCACGGCCGGTAGAACACCGCCGACCCGCCCGCGTGCGGCAGGCAGAACAGCCGCATCGACGCCCAGGGGCGCGTCTCGGCGCAGCGGAACCAGGTCACGTGACCAACTCCTCCTCCTCGTGCCGGCGGGAGACCGTGCGGGGGTCCTCCGGCAGCGGCCACGGCGCGACCCTGGGGTCGGGGACGAGCTTGGGCGCGGTGGTCTCCGCGGCCACCTTGAAGCCCCGGCGCCGGTAGTTGGCGATCGCGTTCGGGTGGTCCAGGCTGCTGGTGCGCAGCCAGACCCGCGACGCGGGGCCGGAGTCCTGGGCCCACAGCTCGCCGCGCTGCCAGGCGCGGCGGGTGCACTGCTCGACGAGGTAGCCGCCGTAGCCGCGGCCGACGAACGCGGGGGTGAGGCCCACCAGGTGGATCTCGGTGTCGCCGCCCGGCTGCGCCTCGATCTCGAAGAAGCCCGCGATGGTGCCCTCGGCCATGGCGATCCACGTGGACAGCTCGGGGCGCTCGACCCAGCGGCGCCACTGCTCGTACGTCCACGGGAAGCGGTCCGTCCAGCAGACGCGGGCGCCGACGGCCGCGTACAGGGCGCGGTTGACGTCGGCGGACGGCAGCGCGGCCAGCGTGAACGTCATCTCGACGCCGGGCAGCGGCGCGGGACGCAGGTCGGCCGCGTCCAGCATCTCCATCGTCCACTCGGTGACCGACGGGATCTCGACCTCGGTGCCTCCCGGGGGCGCCCCCCGGCCCGTGTCACTCACCCATGGCCTCGATGAGGCTCTTCGGCCGCATGTCGGTCCAGTTCTCGCTGATGTAGTCGAGGCACGCCTCCCGGGTGTCCTCGTCCTTGGCGACCGTCCAGCCGGCGGGGACCTCGGCGAACGACGGCCACAGCGAGTGCTGGCCCTCGTCGTTGACGAGGACGAGATACGTGCCGTCCGGGTCCTCGAATGGGTTGCTCATCTGTGTTCCCTTTCAGTGGCTGCTGCGCAGCTTGTCCAATTTAGCGGCGAGCACGGCGCCCATCTCGGCGGCCGGGCCCGGCTCCATGAGGAGGTGGTGGTCGACGTCGATCGGGTAGTCCTCGATCTCGCCCTCGACGAGCGGCCCCCAGTTGGACCGCCCGGTGGGCGAGTCGCCGGTGCGGCCCCGGAGCGCGGTGAAGAACACGATGTCGCCGCGGAACCGCCCCGGCCGGTACTCCTCCGCCTGGCGCAGCCCGTTCTCGTAGTTGCGGTAGACGTTGACGAGGTCGTCCTCGCCGAGGGTGGCGAGGGCGTCGTCGCGTTCGGCGAGCACCGCCATGATCTGCGCCATGTCGGGGTTGCCGTCCTCGGCGACCATCTTCGCGTCGATGCCGATGGCCTCCAGCAGCTCGGGGAGCACCTCGCGCCGCTCCGATTCGAGGTCCTGGCCGTGGTAGGCGTCGATGAGCGCGAGCAGGCCGACGCGCTCGCCGGCCTCCTGGAGCCGGACGGCCATCTCGTAGGCGACGAGCCCGCCGAGCGACCAGCCCACGAGGTGGTAGGGGCCGGACGGCCGGACGGCCCGGATCTGCTCCAGGTAGTCCGCCGCCATCTCCTCCACCGACCCGGGCAGCTCCGGCTGGGTGAACGCGCGGGCCTGCAGCCCGTAGATCGGCTGGTCGGGGCCGAGGTACCGCTGGAACTGCAGGTACCCCCAGGACAGCCCGCCGGCGGGGTGGACGAAGAACACCGGCGGCCGGGTGCCGGTGGTGCGGATGGGCAGCAGCACCTCGAAGCCGAGCCGGTCCTCGGGGTCGCCGGCCCTGGCCAGCGCCTCGACGGTCTGGTGGGTGAACACGTCGCGGGGGGTGAGCTCGATGCCCGCCCGCCGGGCGCGGGTGACGAGCTTCAGCGCGGCGATGCTGTCGCCGCCGAGGTCGAAGAAGCTGACGTCGGCGCCGACCCGGTCGAGGCCGAGGACGTCCGCGACGATCCCGCAGAGCAGCTCCTCCTCGGGGGTGCGCGGGTCGCGCCCGGCGGCGGCCTCGCCGTAGTCGGGGGCGGGGAGGGCGCGCCGGTCGAGCTTGCCGTTCGGGCCGACGGGGAAGGTGTCGAGCCGGACGAACGCGGCGGGCACCATGTACTCGGGCAGCCGGTCCTCGACGAACTCGCGGAGCCCGTCGATCGACGCGGCGATGACGTAGGCGACGAGGGTCTTGACGCCGGGTGCGTCCTCGCGGGCGACGACGGCGACGTTCTGCACGGCCGGGTGCGCGGCGACGGCGGCCTCGATCTCGCCCGGCTCGATCCGGAACCCGCGGACCTTGACCTGGAAGTCGGCGCGGCCGACGTATTCGAGGGTGCCGCCCGGCCGCCACCGGACGAGGTCGCCCGTCCGGTACATGCGGTCGCCGGGCGCGCCGAACGGGTCGGCGACGTAGCGCTCGGCGGTGAGCGACGGGCGGCGCAGGTAGCCGCGGCCGAGCCCGGCGCCCGCGATGTAGGCCTCGCCGACCACGCCGGGCGGGACGGGCCGCAGCCCCTGGTCCAGCACGTAGACGCGCATGTCGTCGATGGGGCGGCCCAGCACGGCGGACGTCTCGGCCGGGTCGGCGAGCGGCGCCCGCTGCCCCGCGATGGTGGTGTAGGTGGTGGCCTCGGTCGGCCCGTACACGTTGCCGACCTCGGTGCCGGGGCAGGCGGCGAGCACCTTGCGGATCGCGGCCGGCGACCCGGCCTCCCCGCCGGTCAGCACCTCGCGGAGCCGCGCGAAGGCGTGCGGCCGCTCGTCCGCGACCAGGTTGAACAGCGTGGTGGTGAGGAACAGGCCGGTGAGGTCCTCGGCGGCGATGATCTCTTCGAGGGCCTCGCCGTTCAGGTGGCCGGGCGGCGCGACGACGGCGGTGCCGCCGTGCAGCAGCGGCGTCCAGATCTCGTAGATGGACGCGTCGAACGCGTGCGGCGAGTGGACGAGGACCCGGTCGTGCGCTCCGCCCGCGAGCCTGCCGTCGGTGGCGAGGTCGAGCGCGTCGCGGTGCCGCAGCATGACGCCCTTGGGCACGCCGGTCGACCCGGAGGTGAACAGCACGCAGGCGAGCTGCTCGGGGTGGCACGGGACGCCCGGGTCGGTGTCCGGCTGCGCGTCGGTCTCCGGGTCGTCGTCCACGACGATGACGTGCGCGGACGTGTCGAGGCCGGCGACGCGCTCCCGCATCGGCGTGTTGACCACCAGGACGGGCGCGTCGACCTCGGCGACCGCCCACGCCGTCCGCTCGGGCGGGTAGCCGTGGTGGATCGGCGCGTAGGCCCCGCCCGCCTTGAGGACCGCCAGCGAGACCACGACGACGTCGGCGGACCTTTCGAGCAGCACCGCGACGGGGGTGTCGCGGCCGACGCCGAGCCCGGCGAGGCGGTGCGCCAGCCGGTTCGCCCGCGCGTCCAGCTCGGCGTAGGTGAGCGGCTCCCCCGCGGCGCGGACCGCGACGGCGCCGGGCGTCCGCGCGAGCTGCTCGGCGAAGCGGCCGGTGAGGGTGCCGGGGCGGCGGCCGGTGCGCGGGCCCTGCCAGCCGCCGAGGACGGCGTCGCGCTCGTCGTCGTCGAGGACGGCGATGCGGCCGAGCGGGAGGTCGGGGCGGTAGGCGATCGCGTCGAGGATGCGGGTGAGGCGGCGCATCAGGCGCTGCGCGTCGTCCGCGGAGAACAGGTCGGTGCGGTGGTCGATGCGCAGCGACAGGCCGCGGTCGGGGACGGCGGCGAAGGTCAGCGGGTAGTGGGAGGCGTCGTAGCCGTCGACGTCGTGGAGGGTGAGGCCGCCGAGGGCGGTGCCGGCGGCGTCCGGGTCGAACGGGTAGTTCTCCAGGACGGTCATCGTGTCGAACAGCGTCCCGGTCCCGGTGAGGCGCTGGATGTCGGACAGGCCGAGGTGGTGGTGCGGCATCAGCGCGGCCTGCTCGTCCTGGAGCCGGGTGAGGGCCCCGGCGACGGTGTCGGACGGGCGGACGCGGACGCGGATCGGCAGCGTGTTGATGAACAGCCCGATCATCTGCTCGACGCCGGGCAGTTCGGGCGGGCGGCCCGACACGGCGGCGCCGAACACCACGTCGGTGGAGCCGGTGAGGCGGCTCAGCAGCGTCCCCCACGCGAGCTGGAGGACGGTGTTGAGGGTGACGCCCTGGGCGCGGGCCCGCGCGCCGAGCGCGGAGGTGAGCTCCTCGGTGAGGGTCGTCCGGACGCGCCCGGGGGCGCCGGCGCCCGGCTCGGCGGCGCCCGGGGCGACGAGGGTGGGCTCGTGGACGCCGTCGAGGGAGCGGCGCCACGCCTCCTCGGCGGCGGCGCGGTCCTGCTGGGCGAGCCACGCCAGGTAGTTCTTGTAGGGGGCGACGCGCGGCATCCCGGTGTCGTCGCCCTTGGCCAGGTACAGCGCGAACAGCTCGGTCTGCAGGACGGGCGTGGACCAGCCGTCCAGCAGGATGTGGTGGTTGGTGAACACCATGCGGTGCAGGCCGTCCGCCAGCTTGATGAGCAGGAAGCGCAGCAGCGGCGGCTTCGCCATGTCGAACGGCCGGGCGCGTTCGGCGGCGGCCAGTTCGCGGGCCCCGGCCTCGCGTTCGGCGTCCGGGAGGGCGGACAGGTCCTCGTCCCGCCACGGCAGCCGGACGGTGCGGTGGACGACCTGGACCGGCGAGCCCTCCTTGCGCTGCCGGAACCCGGCCCGCAGGTTCGCGTGGCGGCGCAGGAGCGTCGCGGCGGCGGCCTTGAGCGCGTCCACGTCGAGGGGGCCGCGCAGGTCGAACACGATCTGCGCGGTGTAGACGTCGCGGCCCGAGTCGTAGAGGGCGTGGAAGAACAGCCCCTGCTGCAACGGGGACAGGGGGAGGATGTCCTCAAGCTGCGACTTGCTCAATCCAGCTCCCATTCACCGTCGAGCTCGGCGGCGAGCTCGTCGATCTCGTCCTGGCTGACGTCCACCAGGGACAGGTCGGACGGCGTGAACCCGCCGACGGGCCCGTCGGCGGCGCCGTCGACGACGTGCGCGACGAGGCCGCGCAGCGCCGCGTACCAGCGGCCGGCGAGGTCCTCGACGGCGGCGGCGTCGAACAGGTTCCCGGCCCACGTCCACGTCGCGGACAGCTCCGGCCCGCCGGGCAGGTCGCGGGTGTGCGCGTTGACCTCGATGGCGTGGACGAGGCCGAGCGCGCCGTCCTGGCCGGCGCCGAGGGCGTCGCTGTCCGCCTGGTCGGCCGGTCCCCAGTCGGTGGCCTCGGGCGCGGCGGAGCGGCCGAGGTAGTTGAACGCGATCTGCGGGCGGCGGGCGGCGAGGCCCGCGCCCGCGGCGGGGTTGAGGTAGCGGAGCAGGCCGTACCCGATGCCGTTGTCGGGGATCTCGCGGAGCTGCTCCTTGACCCGCTTGAGCGCGGTGCCGGCCGCCTGCCCGCCCTCGCGCACGTCGGCGGGCTCGACCCAGCCCGCGTCCAGCCGCACCGGGTAGATGGAGGTGAACCAGCCGGCGGTGCGGGACAGGTCGACGCCGGGGACGATCTCCTCGCGGCCGTGCCCTTCGAGGTCGATGAGGACGGCCGTCTCGTCGCAGGTGCCCCGGTCGCGCCGCCATTCGGCGACGGCGAGGGCGAGGCCGGTGAGCAGGACGTCGTTGACGCGCCCGTGGAACGCGGCCGGGACCTCGGTGAGGAGGGGCTCGGTCACGTCGGCGGGCAGGTCGAGGGTGAGGTGCCGCGCCGTCGCGAACGTGTCGGCGGCGGGGTCGAGGGGGCGGGCGCCGAGGACGGGGTCGGGGGTGGCGAGGACGTCCTCCCACAGCGGCAGCTCGGCGGTGCGGGCCGGGTCGGACGCCTCGGCGGTGAGGCGCTGCGCCCAGCGGCGGAACGACGTCGGGACGGGGTCGAGGTCTCCCCCGGCCCAGGCGGTGACCAGGTCGGGAAGGATGATCCGCCAGGTCACGCCGTCCACGGCGAGGTGGTGGAGGGTGAGGAGGAGTCGTCCGGAGGCGGCGGGTCCGGCGTCGAACCAGACGAGCTGCGCCATCGTCCCGGCGGCCGGGTCGAGGCGGCCGCGCGCGGCCTCCGCCTCCTCCGCGAGGACGCGTCGGAGTTCCGCCGCGCCGAGGCCCGCGACGTCCACGCGGCGGACGAGGGGGCCGGCGTCGACCGTGCCGGGCTCGGCGACCTCGAACTCCCCGTCCCGCACGCGGAGGCGGAGCATGTCATGGTGGTCGAGAACGGTCTGGAGCGCACGGGTCAGCCGGCCGGCGCCGACGTCCGGCGGCACCTGGAGCAGCATCCGCTGGCTGTAGCCGGCGACGGGGCCGCGCAGTTCCTGGAACCAGCGCATGATCGGGGTGGCGGGGACGCGGCCGACCCCGGCGCCGGGCGCCTCGGCCTCGACCCGCTCGCCCTCGCCGACCGGCCTGGCGGCCGCGGCGAGCTCCTCGACGGTCTGGTGCTGGAACACGTCGCGGGGTGTGATGACCAGGCCGGACGCGCGGGCACGGGAGACCAGCTGGATCGCGATGATCGAGTCGCCGCCCAGGTCGAAGAACCCGTCGTCGATCCCGACCCGCTCCAGGCCGAGCACCTCGGCGAACAGCCGGGCGAGAGTCTCCTCCTCGGCGGTGCGCGGCGCCCGCGAGGACACCCTGGCGGCGAAGTCGGGGGCGGGCAGGGCCTTGCGGTCGAGCTTGCCGTTGACGGTGAGCGGCAGCGCCTCAAGCTCGACCACCGCCGCCGGGACCATGTAATCGGGCAGGTCCTTGGCGGCGAACCGGCGCAGCTCGGCAGTGTCCACCCCCGACCCGGCCACGTAGGCGACCAGTCGGTCATCGCGGACGATGACGGCTGCGTCCCGGACGGAGTCGTGCTTGGTCAGCACGGCCTGGATCTCGCCCAGCTCGATCCGGAAGCCCCGCAACTGCACCTGCTGGTCGGCGCGGCCCAGGTATTCGAGGGCTCCGTCGCGGCGCCAGCGGCCGAGGTCGCCCGTGCGGTACATGCGGGTGCCGGGCTTGCCGTGCGGGTCGGCGACGAACCGCTCGGCGGACAGGGCGGGACGGTTGAGGTAGCCGCGCGCCAGGCCCGCGCCCGCGACGTACAACTCACCGACCACCCCGGCCGGGACCGGCTGCAGACGCTCGTCCAGCACGTAGACCCGCAGGTCGGGGATGCCGACGCCGATGACACTGCCAGGCGCGGTCGCCGCATAGGCGCGGTCGAGCGCGACATAGGAGACATGCACGGTCGTCTCAGTGATCCCGTACATGTTGACCAGCGTCGGAGCATCCTCCGGGTGCCGGGAATACCAGTCCCCCAGGCGACCCAGATCCAGCGCCTCACCGCCGAACACGATGTAACGCAGCACCAGCTCAGTGCCCGGGTTGTCCCGGTCGGCCGCCATCAGCTGGTAGAACGCCGACGGCGTCTGGTTGAGGAC